>JBBSDS010000018.1:0-28678 GCA_038240495.1 Chthoniobacterales bacterium
TGGTGGGTGGGCGAGCCAGCGCCGCCTCGACTTCGCGGGTGCGCGTGACCACGCCCGCGCCGCCCGTAGCGTTCCCGCAACACCGGCAGCAGTTCCGCAAACGTCGCACGACTCATTTTCATCGTCTCCGCTGCGGTGTCTTTTTGCCGTGAGCCAACGACCCCTTTTCCCCCAACCCGCCGGGACTCTCCCGGTGTCAGTTTATTTGAGGCAACTCGCGTCCGAACATTCGCCGACGCGCGGCTTGCGCCTCCTGTCCTCCCGTCTTATGACTAACGCCCCTTAAAAACCGACCTCATGATTAACTGGATCCTCAAAAAGATCATCGGCTCGAAGAATATGCGTCTCGTGAAGAGCCTGCGGCCTACCGTCGCGCGCATCAATGAGCTCGAGGTCGAGTTTCAAAAATTGAGCGAAGAGGAACTGCGTGCGAAGACCGCGATGTGGAAAGAGCGGCTCTCGAAAATCGAGGATGAGAACGAGCAACAGGCGGTGCTCAATGAGATTTTGCCCGAGGCTTTCGCGGCGGTGTAAAATGCGGCGCGCCGGTTGTGCGGGACGACGTGGCAGGTCTGCGATCAGCCTTACACCTGGAACATGATCCACTTCGATGTGCAGCTCGTGGGCGGCATGTGTCTGCACCGCGGGATGATCGCGGAGATGGCCACGGGCGAAGGCAAGACGCTGGTCGCGACGCTGCCGCTGTATCTCAATGCGCTGACGGGCAAGGGCGCACATCTCGTGACGACGAACGACTACCTCGCCCGGCGCGACGGCGAGACGATGGGCCAGCTTTACAGTTTCCTCGGGCTCACGACCGGCATCATTCAGCACGACCAGTATCCGACCGAGCGGCGCGCGCAGTATTACTGCGACATCACGTACGGGATGAATTCGGAGTTCGGATTCGACTATCTGCGCGACAACGGCATGGCCACCTCGCTGGAGCAGCAGGTGCAGCGGGGCTACCACTTTGCCATCGTGGACGAGGTGGACTCGATCCTCATCGACGAAGCGCGCACGCCGTTGATCATCAGCGGTCCGGCGACTGTCTCGACGCATCAGTACGACAAGTTCAAGCCGCTCGTGGATCAGCTCGTGAAAAAGCAGACGATGCTTTGCAACCGGCTTTCTTCCGAGGCGGAGGAGCTCTGGAACGCGAAAAAGTCCGAAGAATTCGGCGTGAAAATGTTCAAGGTGAAGCTCGGGCAGCCGCGCAACAAGGGCTACCTGCGGGCGATGGAGGATCCCGAAAAACGGCGCGCGATCGACAAGGCGGAACTCTCTTTTTACACCGATACGCGCAAGGAGGAACTTTTCGCGCTCAAGGAGGAACTGTTCTTCGTCATCGACGAACGCGCCCACGAAGCCGACCTCAGCGAGCAGGGGCGGCTCTTCATGAATCCGGACGATCCCGACACGTTCGTCCTGCCCGACCTGATCACGCAGTTCGCCGAGATCGACACCACACCGGGTCTGGGCGACGCCGAGAAGCTCGAGCAAAAGCAGAAGCGGCAGGCGTTCTGCGATCATCAGTCCGAGCGCATCCACAATATCTCGCAACTCCTCCGCGCTTACTGCCTCTTCGAGAAGGATGTGCAGTACGTCGTCGAAGAGGGAAAGGTCGTCATCGTCGATGAATTTACAGGTCGCAAGATGAGTGGACGCCGGTGGAGCGATGGCTTGCATCAGGCCGTCGAGGCCAAGGAAGAGGTGCAGATCGATCGCGAGACGCAGACGCTCGCCACGATCACCATCCAGAATTACTTCCGCCTCTATTTCAAACTCGCGGGCATGACCGGCACCGCCGAGACCGAGGCCAACGAATTTTCCGACGTTTACAAACTCGACGTTGCCGTCATCCCGACCAACCAGCCTTGCATCCGCAAGGACATGAACGACTTCATCTACAAGACGCGGCGCGAGAAGTTCAACTCGGTCGTCAAAGAGATCGTCGCCGCGCATGGCAAGCAGCAGCCGGTGCTCGTCGGTACCGTGAGCGTCGAAGCTTCGGAAGTGCTCAGCCGCATGCTCAAGCGCGAGAAGATTCCGCACGCCGTGCTGAACGCGAAGTATCACCTTCAGGAAGCCGAGATTATCTCGCGCGCCGGACAGCCGGGCAGCGTGACGATTTCCACAAACATGGCGGGCCGCGGCACGGACATTAAGCTCGGCCCCGGCGTCGTCGAAGTCGGCGGACTCTACGTCATTGGCACCGAGCGCCACGAATCGCGCCGGATCGATCGCCAGCTCCGCGGACGCTGTGCGCGGCAGGGCGATCCCGGGCTTTCGCGCTTCTACGTTTCGTTTGAAGACGACCTCATGCGCAACTTCGGCGCGGCCGATCGGATGACGAAAATGATGGAGCGCTTTGGCCTCGAGGAAGGCCAGGAGCTCGAACACCCATGGCTGAATAAGTCCGTGGAAACCGCGCAGAAACGCGTCGAACAGCGCAACTACCTTCAGCGCAAACGCTCGCTCGATTTCGACGACGTAATGAACATGCAGCGCGAAGTCGTCTATAGCTTCCGCAACGAAGCCATCAGTTCCGAAGACCCGCGCCCGCTGCTTTGGGAAGTTATCGACCAGGCCATCCCCGTGAAAGTCGCGGAGTTCCTGCCCGAGGGGAACGAAGACCAAAACCCTGACGGTTTGCTCCACTGGGTCAACATCACTTTCCCCATGGGACTCACTGCCGAGGCCGCGACCTTCGAGAAAAAGACGCCCGTCGAAGTCCGCGCCTTTCTCATCGAGCGCATCAAAAAGAGCTACGAGTTAAAGTGCGCGCACGAACCTGCGGAAGCCGCCCGCTACCTCGAGCGCAACATCATCCTCAACGCCGTCGATCGGCTCTGGCAGGAGCATCTCTACGCCACCGACTCGCTGCGCGAAGCCGTCTATTTGCGGGCCTACGGCCAAAAGGATCCGCTCATCGAATACAAGACCGAGGCTTACGACATGTTCACCGAACTCATGGGGAACATCAAATCCGAGATCCTGCACAACCTCTTCCGTTCGACCTCGAATCTCGAAGCCTTTGGCGCCTTCCTGCAAAACCTCCCGCAATTTCTCACCAGCTCCGACGAAACGGGCGCGCAGACCACGCAGGCCAGCGGCGCCGCTCGCCCCGCGGGTCCCCGACCGAATCTTCCTTCCTCCGCGACGCATGCATTGGAGCCAAATGGCTCTTCCGAGCTTTCGCTCGACGATGCTCTTGCGACCCGTCGGCAGCCGGTGCGCGATGTCGCCAAAGTCGGACGCAACGATCCGTGCCCATGTGGCAGCGGGAAGAAATACAAGAACTGCTGCGGGCGGCTGGCTTGAGTTTTGCGGGATGTTTGTAAATCGCCCTCGCGTGTCATTCTGAGCGGAGTGTCGTCGTAGGCGAAGGCGGAGACGACACGGAGTCGAAGAATCCCGCTATTGCGGCAGAAGCGTCCACGCCGCATCCCACCCGATTCTTCGACTGCGTTCCGACCCACCTTCGCCCGCTCGGAACTCCGCTCAGAATGACTGCTTATGAGTATGTGGTGATTTACAAACACGCCCTGGCAGCGCGATCACTCCGCGCCGCGGCGTTCGCGGAAAAAGGCCTGGAGCATGGCGGCGCATTCGTCGTGGCGGACGCCCTGCGTGATCTCGCAGCGGTGGTTGAGTTTTGGATGCTGGAGGATTTGGAGCAGACTGCCGCCGGCCCCGTCCTTCACCGAAGGGCAGCCGAAAATGACGCGTTTCATACGCACATGAACGAGCGCGCCGGCGCACATCGGACACGGCTCTTTGGTCACGTAAATCTCGCATTCATTCAGCCGCCAATCGCCGAGGACGCTTTCCGCTTGCGTGATCGCGAGCATTTCCGCGTGCGCCGTGGCGTCCTTGAGCGTTTCCACCTGATTGCACGCCCGCGCGATAATCCGGCCTCCGTGAACGATGACCGCGCCGACGGGAACTTCCTCCTGCGTCCACGCGCGGCGCGCCTGGCGCAAGGCTTCGCTCATGAAATACGTGTCGCTGTGGAGGTCGATGATTTCGTCCATGAGAGCAGAGCTTGGCGGCGTGAAAATTGGGTTGCGCTCCCCGCGAATCAAGCTATTACTCCCGTCCCTTTTCCGTAACCCAAACCTTTTAGAAGCCACTCGCCATGTCTGTCATCGCCAAGATCAATCAGGAGCAAATGAAGAAGGAAGTCACGGCCTTCAAGGTAGGGGATAGTGTGCGCGTGCATACCATCGTCAAGGAAGGGGAAAAGGAGCGCGTACAGATTTTCACGGGCATCGTGATCGGCCGCAAGGGCTCGCTGATCAATGCGACCTTCACCGTCCGTCGCATCAGCTACGGCGAGGGCGTCGAGCGCGTTTTCCCGCTGCATTCGCCGCGCATTGCCAAGGTGGAAGTCGAGACCGCTGGCACGGCGCGCCGCGCCAAGCTGAACTACCTCCGCGACCGCAAAGGCAAGAGCGCCATGGCGGTTCGCGAAAAGGTGACCAAGGCTTAATCGGCCACGCCGAAGCTCCGCCCCATCCGCCGGGATGAAGTGTGGACTCAAACACGAACGGGAACTTCGCCAGCGTGGCTGTTTGCGGGTCGCTGGCATCGACGAGGCGGGACGTGGTCCGCTCGCCGGACCGGTGGTTGCCGCCGCGGTGATTCTGCCGGAGCGCTTCCGCCATCGAGTGCTCACGGATTCGAAAAAACTCAGCCCGCAATGTCGGGAGCAGATCTATGCGGAGTTGACGGACTGCGCCGAAATATTTTGGGCGGTGGCGGTCGTCGAAGTCGCGGAAATCGATCGCATCAATATTCTTCGAGCCGCGCACGAGGCCATGCGGCGAGCCGTCGCTGCCTTGTCTTTGCAGCCGGAACACGTGCTCATCGACGGGCTTCCGGTTCGGCCTTTTCCCATCGAGCAGACGGCGCTCGTGGGTGGGGATGGCTTGAGTTTCAGCATCGCCGCGGCCAGCGTCATCGCGAAAGTCACTCGCGACCGCATCATGGTGGAATGGGACGCGCGCCATCCCGACTACGGCTTCGCGCAGCATAAAGGCTATGGCACCGCGCTGCATCTTGCTAGGCTGCGCGCGCATGGGCCTTGTCCGATCCATCGGCAATCTTTTCTTCCCGTTCAGCAGGCGCTTTTCCCGTTCGCCTGAAGCCGGCGAAAATCCCAATCAATGGTTGGGACGGGAAGGGGAGCGACTGGCGCGGCGATTTTTGAAGCGGAGTGGTTATCGGGTGCTCTACTGCAACTTCCGCGCCCCGCATGGCGGGGAGGTGGATATCGTCTGCCGCGACAAAATCTGTAACACGCTCGCTTTTGTCGAAGTGAAGACGCGCCGCGGGTCGGCCTTTGGCGCGCCGGGCGAAGCGGTGACGCGGGACAAACAAAAGCTCATCGCGCGGGGCGCTCTCGCGTGGTTGCGGATGCTCGATCATCCGGAAATCCTCTTCCGCTTTGATATTGTCGAGATCGTCTTCGTCGGCGAGGAACCGGTCATTCATCTCATCAAGGACGCTTTCAGGCTGCCGGAGCCCTACGTCTATTGAGCAGATTGAGTAATGACTTAGCAGTGCAGCGTTGCCAGAAAAACTGTGGTCATCCCGAGCGAAGTCGAGGGATCGGGCCGATGGCGGCCGGAGGCACTTCCCGCAGACCTTCCCGATCCCTCGACTGCGTTCCGTCCCGCCTGTGCCCCGCGACGGAACTCCGCTCGGGATGACCGCCGCTTTTTTCAGTCACGCTCCACGGCTACGGCATTTTGATCTGCCCTAATGCTGCTCCGACGGCGGGCGCAGAAAAGTCAGCGTGTCGCCGACGGCCTTGGAGACATAGACCGATTCCTCGACCGGAACTTCGTAAGTGCGATTGTCCGGATCGACGCGCACCTTCAGCACATACTCGCCCGCGATCTCTTTCACGGCCTTGATCTTCCGACCGCTGAATTCGATTTGTTGCTCCTTTTGCGGCGTGAAAATTTTCTCAGTGACCGTACCCGTGAGTTTATTTCCTGTCACCGGTTGCGACATGTGGACCACGCCGTAACCGACGAAAATCAGGACGAGCAGGCCGACGAAACCAGCGATAAACGCGTCCCGTTTGGTCGTATCCGGAACGACGAGGCGCGGGGGAGGTGGGTTCATTTTCCCGCGATGGCGGCCGGCTTTTCAGCGTCCTGCGCTTGTTGCTCGGCGTAGGTTTCCTCCGTCATGAAGGCTTCCTCCGAGCGCAGGCGCCGCTGCCAGATGTAACGGCGAAGCAATACCTTGATCGTCGCGGTGAGCGGCACGGCGAGAATCGCGCCGAGCAGTCCGCCGAGGAGCAGACCCCACACGAAGACCGAGACGATAACCGTCATCGGATGCAAGCCCACGGATTCGCCCACGATCTTGGGCGTCACGAACAGTCCATCGACTTGCTGCACCGTGAAGAAAATCACGGTCACGACGAGCGGAAAGAAAAACCACGGCGCCGCCGCCGGCACGAGCCAACTGCCGCCTTGCACGGAAGCGATGATCACGGCCGGAATCCAGCACATCGTGATGCCGAGATAGGGGATGAATCCGAGGAAGCAGAGCATCAGTCCGATGAGCAACCCGAAGTCGAGTCCGACGATCACGAGGAACGTCCCGGTGGCGACGCCATTGATCAGGCTGACGACGAGCTGCCCGCGGAAAAACGCAATGAGATAGCCGTTGATTTCGTTGAGCGCGCTGACGACTTCGTCTTTGAACTCCGACGCGCGCAGCGGCAGATACTCGCCCCACGATTCGGAGATCGTCGGACCTTCGATCAGGAAATAGTAAAGGTAAACTGGGACGATGATGAGGCTGAGCAGGAAGCCGAAAACGCCGAGGAAGCCGCCGACGCTGGTGCGGATCACGTTCCACGCGCTGCGCAATACCGCGGGGAGAGTGGTCTTCACCCAATCGCCGGTGAGGAATTGTTCCAGTTCGTAACGAGGATCCGCGGCAGCAGCCTCCGCTTCTTTTGCGGCGGCGGTTTTCGGCGCAGTGATGATGGAAAGCAGCGACGGGTTCTCGGCGGGAGCTTGAGTCGTGGCTGCGTTTTCCGATGCTGGCGCCGGTGAGGGCGGAGTTGCCTGAGCCGGTGGCGGAGTAGGTGAATCCGACGCTCGATCTGCTGACGTTGTCGGCAGCGTCGATGTCGTCGGCAGCAGTCGAATGCCGTATTTGACATGGATGTCCTCGGCGAAATTGAGGACCATTTTTTTCACGGCCATCGTGTAACCCGGAACCTTTTTTGCGAGGTTCACCGTCTGATCGGAGAGCGCCGGAACAACCCAGACGGAGATGCCAAAAAGGACGATGGTGACGATCGCGAAAACGGCCCACACGGCGCGCTGCCGCGAAGTGCCCCACGAGACGACTCGCGAAACCACCGGATCGAGCAGATACGCCATGACGCCAGCGACAGCGAAGGGAATCAGGATCGGCTGGAGAAATCCGATCACGCTCGTCACTATCCAGATCAGCCCCACGGCGATGGCGCCGATGGCGACGACCGCGATGGTGGAAAGCGCGCTCCAGATGGTCTTGCGCTGCCAGGGCGTCGGAAATTCCTCGAGTGTCATCGGCCCGATAACTTCAACGGCGATGTGCCGCGGTTCAAGAAAGGAAGTTAAACGTCACATCGGAGAGTTGCTCTCCGTTGAAACGCCGAGTGCGTTGACGGGTTGCTCGATCGTCACTTTTCCAGCCCCCAACGATGTGACCAAGTCGGGCAGATCGAAGGTCTTCAACGCGCCATGCACGACGGTTGATAATTGGCCGGCGGCTGTCGGCGTGCGCACGACTTCGGCCCATGAACTCAGCGTGCGGCGTAAAGTGAGCGATGCGAAAAAGTCCGGCTCCAAGGCCGTCGCGTGCAACGCCGGGAGACCCGCTTGACCGATGCCAATGATGTGAACTTTTCGTGGCGCTCCGTGGGTTTCGTAACTCGCAAGGAATCGCCCGCACGTCAGCGCATCCTCGGTCCACAAACCCACGAGCGATTTGCCGAGGAGGTAGGCGAGGAAGAATTCGCCCGAAGAGGCACCGAAAGTTCCGCCGTACCATTTCCGACCGCGGTTCATCGTTTCACCCATCCCGCGCAAGTCCACGGCGAGGACGACGTGGCCCTCGGAAAGCAGTTGCTCGATCGGTCCGCCAACCGCGGCGTCGGTTTGTTTTCCTTGATCGTGCAGGTAGAGAAACGCGTGGTCGTCGGGCTGCGATGGCAGGAAGGCCAGCGCCGGCAATTGGATTCCGGGTTCGGGTTCGATCACGATTTTTTCAATGCGATAACCGTCCTGCTGCATGACTCCGAGGCTGCTGTGCTTTGGTTCCGGCAAGTCGGCAAGTCGGCGCACACCGACGATTTCCCGCACGGCGCGCAAGGCCTCGACCTTCGGTGTTTTCTTCCAAAAATCCTGCCGCTGCGCGGCCAGCTTCGTCTCGCTCTCCGTGTTGATTTCAAACGCTGAGCGCTCGCCCGGCAGCAACATCACCTGCCCGCGTGGCGAGCAAAGCGCCTCGTCATCTTTCAGAACCGGCGTGTCGAGGCGCTCGGTGATTTCGTCGTCGATCTTGAGCAGCCATCGCCGCATCCAGCGTGCGGCGCCGACGCGCAGATGCGTGGAGAATTCATGCGGTGCATCGGCTTCCACAAAATCCACGCGGTCCGCATAGCCCATGCGCGTGTAAAGCCATTTGGCTTCGCGGAAAAGATCCCACGCGCCCGCGATGGTGAAGGTCTTGTCCAGCGCGGCGGAATTGATCAGCGTGGGCTTCGGCGCGCGCATCAGCGTGTAGTCGGGAATGTCCATGCCGAAGGCGATCTGGCCGAAAATGTTTTGCTCGGCATCCTGCGGTCCGGCGGCCCGCAAAAGCTCGCGGAATGTGGTCGGGTAGCGCGCGGGTGCGGCGGCGAAAATGCGATCATCCAGCGCCATGAGATAGCTGGTCAGTGTGCCGCCGCCGGAGTTGCCGGTGCAGCCGAGTCGGCTCGGATCGACCTCGGGCCGACTGGCCAGATAGTCGAGCGCGCGCATGCCGTCCCAGATGCGTTGCTCCGCGGTATTGCTGCCGATCAAAATGGAGCCGATGCCGACGAGTGTGTGCTCCTGCGTTGAGCTAAACGCGGCCTTGCCGTCGGGCTTCAGAATCTGCGCGCGCTCACCCTGGCCGATGGGATCGTAGCAGAGCGCGGCGAGTCCACTTTGCGCGAGGAGGATGCTCACCCGCTGATACGCTTCGGCCGCTTTGCCATTGGCGCTGTGACCGCACGGCACGAGCACGCCGGGGTAGGGCGGTTTGGTTTTCGGCAGATAAAGCAGCGCCGTGACGTGATGCTGCGGCTGGCTTTCGAAGATGACTTTCTCGATGCGATAATCGCCGCGATGAAGCGTCCCGGTCACCTGCGCGTTCAGCGGGGTGCGCTCGGGAAAGCCGCCAAGTTGCCGCACAAAAAAATCGCGCCGCTCTTTCTGCCACGTCGCGATTTGCTCCGGCGTCTTGATCTTTTCGTAAGCCTCCCGCCGCCGATCCAGCGCGGCAAAGGCTTCTCGTTGAAGAAAGGATTCGAGCATGCCCGTCGGCGCATCTGGCGGCAGAACGCTCAAGTCGTCGGCGCACGCAGCGAGGTTGATGGCCGCAAGCGCAGCCATAGTGACAGTCAGTTGTTTCATGGGGCGCGGGACGGGCACGGGCTCAAGAATGCAGTTCGCAGGATTTTGTTTTCAACGCAGAGACGCAAAGGCGCAGAGATTTTGGATTACTAGATTTCTGACACCGCATGGCGACCTCAATGATCGATCTCCGCGTCCTCTGCGTCTCTGCGTTTAAAAAAACAAAACCCAACTGCATGGTTCCGGCTACGCGAGCGTCCAGCCCTGGCGATATTCGCGGCCAAGGAAACGCTCCGCATCGGGCGCGTTTGGAATGCGCATGTTTTTCGTATCCCATTCGATCTTTTTCCCAGCGCGGTAGGCGACGTTGCCGAGATGATTGGCTTCGGTGAGCCGGCCGCTGTAGCCGAAGTGGCAGGTCGTCGGCGCGCCGGTCTTGCAGGCGTGCAGCCATTCCTTGTGATGGCCGATGGAGTCGGGGATCGTTTTCGGTGGCGGGGTGAAGCCGGTGAATTGATTCTCCGGCAGGAGCAGGTATTTGCTGTAGTCGGCGAGCAGCATGCCTTTGTCACCGACGAAAAGAACGCCGCTGTCCCATTGCGGGATCGTCTTGTCGGTCCACTGCACCGGCTTCATCTGACCCTGATACCATGTGAGTTTCACGGGCGGCATCGCGCCGCGCGCGCCGTAGGTGTAGGTCGCGCTCATCGTCGCCGGCGCGATCTCCGGATGTGGCGGCGGGCCGCTCGCCTCGATGGTGAGCGGGGCGTCGAGGTTCAGCGCCCAGAATGGCAGATCGTTCCAGTGCGAGCCGAGATCGCTCATCGTGCCGTTGCCGAAGTCCCACCAGCGATACCACTTCGGTCCGGGAAAATAGACGCTGTGATATGGACGCATCGGCGCGGGGCCGATCCACAAATCCCAGTCGAGTTCCGGCGGCACCGGCATCTCCTCGGTCGGGCGCTCCTGCACGCTGACGATGTCCTTGAACGCTGCGGCGTCTTCGGGCGACTGACGTCCCCATGTGCGCCCGACCCACACATGCGCTTCACGCACCGGGCCGATAGCGCCGCTTTGCACGAGTTCGACGACCCGGCGGTAGTTCGCGCCCGCGTGAATCTGCGTGCCCATCTGCGTCGCCACGCTCGCGGTTTTCGCGGCCTCCGTGATGATGCGCGCTTCATGCACATCGCGCGTCAGCGGCTTCTCGCAATAGACGTGCTTCTTGCGCTTCAGCGCCGGCAGCGTGGCAAAGGCGTGCGTGTGCTCCGTCGTCGCGACAACAACGGCGTCGAACTCCGAGTCCTTCAGCGCGTCATACATTTTGCGGAAGTCGCGAAACTGTTTTGCGCCGGGCGCTTTCACCGCCGCGGCGAGGAGGTTCTTCTCATTCACATCGCAGAGCGCGACGATGTTTTCGCCGAGCATTTCCGCCATGTCGGAGCCGCCGCGCCCGCCGCAGCCGATGATTGCGATGTTGAGTTTATTGCCAGCGTCCTGGCTGCGGAGGATTGCGGGGAAGCCGAGCACGCTGACTCCGGTGGTCGTGGCGAGTTCGAGAAAGCGGCGGCGGGAGAGTTGAGGAGTGGTCATGGGGGATTGGGGCGGTTGCGGCGACGTTGGAAAATCGGAATGCGCCGCGCGCACTGCTTTTAAGCAGTACAACGTGGACTTTGGCAATTTCTGGCATTGGGTCGGTTTGAAAACCTGGCATCCTTGCCGAAAGAATCGCTGACTGACTCCGGGCGTCTAAAGCCAGGAAATAGATGGAGGTCCTTCGACTCCGCTACGCTTCGCTCAGGATGACAGGCCTTTTTCAAAATGACTCACTGCTCAACTTCGATTAAATGGTGAATCGCCCATTTCCCCCATGCGCCTGCCCATCTTCATCTTTCTCACTGTCGTTTCCTGCTTCGCCAACGCGCTCGCTCCCGCCGAACTCAACGGCGTGCGCGAGGAGCACATCATGATCCCGATGCGCGACGGCAAGCGGCTCTCGGCCTACGTATTTTTTCCAAAGGGCGAGGGAAAATTCGCCGCGATCTTCGAGCAGCGCTACGCGGACATCAGCAGCGTGGGTTCGCGCAAGGCGGCGGCGAAATTCGCCGAGGGCGGCTTCGTTATAGCGCTCGTGAACTACCGCGGTACGCACGAGAGCGAAGGCGTTTACCGTGGCTATCGCGGGTTGCAATGGGGCGAGCTGCGCGACGGCTACGACGTGTGCGAATGGCTCGCGACGCAGCCGTGGTGCACGGGGAAAGTCGGCACGTATGGTGGTTCGCAGGCCGGCTATGCGCAGAACTATCTCGCCGTCACGCAGCCGCCGCATCTCGTCGCGCAATACATGACGGACACCGGCCTGAGCCTTTTCCACGAAGGCTACCGCATCGGCGGCGCGACGAAGCCGCAGCGGTTTATCAAGGGCGGAACCGTCGCGCGCGAAATCAAGGACAACGACGACTTGCTGCGCGAATGGGACGCACACCCGGACTACGACAATTACTGGCGCGACGAGGATGCGTCGCTGCACTTCGACAAGATGAACCTGCCTTGTTTCACCATCGGCAGTTGGTTCGACTTCATGTGCCAGGGCTCCGTCGCGAGCTTCAATGGACGCCAATCCAAAGGCGGTCCGAACTCGCGCGGGCACCAGCAACTCATCCTCGGCCCGTGGCTTCACGGCGGTTATCCGAAGTCGAACAAGATCGGCGACCTCGTCTTCCCCGAGAACGCGCAGTTCGACGTCTACGCGCACATGACAAAGTGGTTTAACCACTTCCTCAAAGGCGAGGACAACGGTGTCGAGAAGGAAGTCTCCGTGCGCTACTACGTGATGGGCGCCGTTGGTGAAAAGGACGCGCCCGGCAACGTCTGGCGCGAAGCGCAGGACTGGCCGCCGAAAGCCGAAAGCACGTCCTGCTTTCTTAAAGGAGACGGTGCGCTCGACTTATCCCACTCATCAATCATGAGCAGCCACACCAGCTACGCAAGCGACCCGTTGCACCCGATGAGTCTGCCCTTCACCGGCTTCCCCGGTGCAAAGGACGCGCGGCCATTTGAGGAGCAGAGCGAAGTGCGCACATGGACCACCGAGTCGCTAAGCGAGCCGCAGGAATGGACCGGCGAAGTCACCGCAGAAGTGTGGGTGAGTTCCACTGCGAAGGACACCGACTTCATCCTGCGCGTGAGCGACGTGTATCCTGATGGCCGTAGCATCCTGCTCATGGACTACCCGCAGCGCGCGCGCTACCGCGACGGCTTCGACCGCCAGCACCTGCTCACACCCGGCGAGCCTGCGAAGCTCGCGTGGCACATCGGTTTCACGAGCATCATCTTCAATGCGGGCCATCGCATCCGTGTAACCATCGCCAGCACCGGCGCGCCATTCTACGAGCCAAACAACCAGACCGGCGGCCCGCAGACGGTGGACTGGATGAAGACTACGGTTTCGGCCATCAACACCATCTGGCACGACAAAACGCATCCAACTCGGATCATCGCGCCGGTGATGAAACGGGAAAAATAGATTGCTGTCACAGCGTCGCGTCGATGCATAACCGGCTGCCGGAGGTTGTTGGCTCTTCTCCGTGGTCAATCCTCCCACTCGACGAGGAAGCCGGTGGCGTCTGGATGATCGGGGATGACATCGCAGAGATCCGGTGAAGAGACGAAGATCGCGCCAAAGTAACCGAAGGCGAGGACGGTCTCGGGATTGCCTTTGCCGTCGGTGCCGTTCGGCTCGGTCCTGCCGTCCTTCCATTTCGCCCAATGCGTGAATTTCCATGGTTCGCCGGTCACCCAACTCCAAGTGCCGCCGGGTTTGTCCGCCTGGCCGCCGAGCCAGCAGACCTGATTCTGGCCGAGGGATGAAAGCTGTCTGGCCAGATCGTATTCGGCCTGATTCGTGATCGTGGCGAGATGGCCGCCGAAGTCCGTGGCGACCTGCTTTGCCTCGGGCCAGGTGAATTTTCCGGGAACGTGGGAATACCATTTCTTGCCAAGCTGCCGTGCGCGGGGGAAGCGCGTTTGCATGTAGGGGAATTTGCTCGGGCGGAGGCGTCCGTCCGGCTCTGCGGCGCGGAGTTCTTTCTCGAGGCCGCACATCTTCCAGAATTCGCGCAGCTCCGTGGTGCGTTTGGCGGCATCGCCGCCGAGGTAGGGCACGCTGCCGCCGTAGCCGATCCACTGCAGCGCGGGATGATTCCGCAGGGCCTCCGCGTCACGCACCTGCACGGGCAGGAGGAGCACGCGCAACGTGGAGAGCTTGGCCAGCGGTGCGACGGTGCGGATGCGTACGCAATCGGAGAGCGTCAGCTTTTGGACGGTGGTTCCGCTGAGCGGCGAAAGATCCGAAACCGGTGTCTTGTCAAGGTTCACGGTCGCGAGCTGGTGCATCGCTGCGAGCTGATCGATGGCAGTGAATGGCGTGCCACTCAGATTGATTTCGCTGACCTTCGAGCCGGCAAGTGGGCGCAGATCGGCGACGCTTGTGTCTTGGAGGAAAAGCGCTTCGAGCGGCACACCGCGCAATGCGGACAGATCCACAAGCTGGGAATTGCTCCCCGCAGTGAGCGTCCGCAGGGTTTTGTTTCCGGTGAGGAAGGCAAAATCGCGCGGCTTTGCGCGATCGATTCTGCCCATATCCAGACGTTCCAGAGGCATGCCGCGCAACGGGGAAAGGTCCGTTACTTTGCTCGAATCAATCGTCACTATGGTCATCGCCTTGCCCTCGATGAGGCGCAAATCGGAAAATTCACCACCCGGGACGATCAGTTCTCGCAGCGGCATGTCCCGCAGCACCGAGAAGTCGGACGGCCCTCTGCCGCGAGCGGGATTGATCAAGAGCACTTCCAGCGGCGCGCCGCGCAGGGCTGAGATGTCCGTCACCGCGCCTGACAACACGATCCGTTGAAGCGGCATCCTGGCGAGTGGCGTGATGTCCGTTACGCGCGATTCGCCGATGTCGAAATTGCGTAGCGGCATCCCAGCGAGCGGCGACAGGTCGCTGACTTGCGTGCCGGAGATGAAGAGCTCGTTCAGCGGAATGCCGCGCAGAAAGCTGACCTGATCGAGGGATTTTTCGCCGTTCAGATGCAGCGAGAGCGAGCCGTCGGGGTCCACGCGCAGGGATTGCGAGAGACCGGCCTTTTTGATGATGGCATTCCAGATGGCCAGTTGCCCCGCGCCGATCTTGCCGAGGCTGCGCGTGACGTGGAGCGCCTCGGCATTGCGCCCCTGCGTGCTCATTGCGGAGGCGAGCTTCCCAAGCGTGTTGGGACTGAACGTGCCATCGCCGAGGCGCTCGCGGAGGATGGCATCGCAGAGCGTCGTGTTCGCTTTCGCCGCGGGATGCTCCGGGGCAAGCACCTGCGCTTTGGCGAAGCTCGAACGCGCCTCGTCCAGACGCAGCAGCGTCTGCAAAATGCGTCCGCGCGTGACGAGATAGTCCGCGGATTCCGGCGCGAGCGTGATGGCATAGCCGATATGCTCCAGCGCCTTTTCCGGCGCTCCTTCGGCGATCGGCGCCGTCTCGATTAGCGCGAGCGCCTGCGCCTGAAAAGTCGGCGCGGTTTCCTTGAGCCGCGCGAGGCTCTGCTGCGCGCGCTTTTCGCTGGCGATGACCTTCACCATGAAGCCCGCAGTGAGCATGAGGATGATCGCCGCAGCGGCGCTGGCCACTTTGTTGCGCTTGATCGCGAGGACGAGCTGCTTGCCGAGCCCGGCCTTCTCCGCGCTCGTCGCGAAGCCGTTTTGGTAAGCCTCGATATCCGTCTGCAATTCCGGCACCGATTGGTAACGCGCCGCGGGCTCCAGGGCCATGGCCTTGCGCACGACCGCGGCGAGGGAATCGGGGATGTTCAGCGTCGGATTTTTGGCCGCGAGCGGGTGCGGCGTGAGCGGTTCGATTACGCCTTGCGCGACTTTGCCGACGATCATCATCGGGTCGCCCGCCGCGACCGATGGACGGAGCGCGAGCAGGTGATAGAGAATCCCGCCGAGCGCATAGATGTCGGCGCGCTGGTCCATCGTTTCGACTTCGCCGCGCGCCTGCTCCGGGGCCATGTATTGCGGCGTGCCGAGGATCGATCCCGCCATCGTCGCGCTGCTCGCGCCGGCGTTCGCCGCGGGGGAGGGCGGCGCTCCGTCGCCGCCCACACTTTCCCGCGAGGATGCGGCGGCGGCAGCGCTGCGCTTTCCGAGGTTTTTCGCCAGACCCCAGTCCATCACGAGCACCTCACCGAAGTCTCCGATCATCACGTTTTCCGGCTTGAGGTCGCGGTGGATCACGCCTTTGGCATGCGCGAAGGCGACCGCGTCACACACTTTCTGGAAAACCGTGAGCAAGACCGCGTGGGAGTATTTTTTGATCGTCCCCTCGCGCCCTTCCGCGAGCAGCTCCAGCACCTTCTTGAGCGTGATGCCATTGACGAACTTCATCGTGTAGAAAACCTGCTCCTGCTCGTCCACGCCGAGTTCATGCACCGGCACGATGTTCGGATGCTCGAGCTGCCCGGTGATCTGCGCCTCCTCGATGAAACGCGCCACGTCGCCCGCGTCGCCGCTTTGCAGCATGACCTTCATCGCCACGCCGCGTCGGATCGCCTGGTCCTGCGCGGCGAGAATCGCGCCCATCCCGCCCTGCGCCACGATCTTCCCGATGGCGTAGCGTCGCTCGCGCAAGTCCTCCGGCAGCAGCGTGCGCACGGCGGCCACGGCCGGTGCGAGCGACGCGTCCGGCGCCTCGCTCCCGCGCAGGCGGCGCAGCGTGACCGTGGCATCGCCCACGCGCAGGGACTGCGTGGGAAAGACGCGGGTCATTTCATTCGGCGCGACCGACTGGCCGTTGATGAACGTGCCGTTGGCGCTGCCGAGATCTTCGACGAGCCACTCGTCGTAATTCACCGTGAGCCGCGCGTGGTGCCGCGAAGCCAGCGGCGTATCCATGAGAAAATCGACATCGCCTCCACGCCCGAAGACGTATTCACCCGGCGTGACGATCTTCCGCGCAATCTCCACGCCGTCCTTGGTGACGATGATCTCGGTCTGTGGGACGGTCATTGCGGCGGGATCGTTTTCTTCGCGTCGATGATCCCTCAACGATGAGATTTTTCGGCGGGTCCGCCAAGCACGGAGTGGCACGCCATTCGAGGGGTGAACGGGGTCAACCCTTGAAACGTGACAAAGAGGAGGAAAGCTTTGGTCGAAGAGTGCATGGCCCGACCGATCCGGATCGAGTATCCTGACGCGAGCTATCACGAGACGGCGCAGCGGGCACCGTGTTTCACGGGCGCTTCAAGGCGCATCTGGTGGAGGCCGATGGCTACGTTCAATAGTTGTTGTGCTAAATGACGAATAAGTCGCGTTTGGGAGGGCTTATGGCCGTCGCCGGCAAGATCCACAACTGACCCACCATCACGAAAACCCAACAAGACCGCGCAATTCGTGATTATCTAATGGCATGAGTCCCCTCCGCTTCATCGTCCCGCTTGCGTTCGTTGCGGTTCAAAGCTTGGAAGCTGCGGACGTCTCGGACGTTCCGCGCATTTTTGCGGAGCACTGTCTCGAATGCCACGGGACCGACAAGGCCAAGGGCGGACTGATTCTGACTACGCGCGAAGGGGCGATGAAAGAATTGGAAAGTGGCGCGCGGGCTGTGGTGCCGGGCGACCTGAAGGCGAGTGAAATGTTCGTGCGCCTGATAACCGACGATGCGGAAGACAAGATGCCGCCGAAGGGAAAAAAGCCGCTCAAGCCAGCGGAGATCGAAGCGGTGAAGAAATGGATCGCGAGTGGCGCGGAGTGGCAGGTGCATTGGGCTTACCGGCCCGTGCAGCGTCCGCCCGCACCGGCGGTTAAGGACATTGCCTGGCCGCGGAATGAGATCGACCGCTTCATCCTCGCGAAGCTGGAGGCGAAAGGATTCCGGCCGTCTGCCGAGGCCGACCGTTACACGCTCATCCGCCGCGTCTATTTCGATCTGCTCGGCCTTCCGCCGACGCCGGAAGAAGTGGACGCCTTTGTCAACGACACCGCGCCCGACGCTTACGAACGGCTCGTCGATCGCACGTTGCAGTCGCCCCATTTTGGCGAACGCTGGGGCCGGCATTGGCTCGACCGCGCGCGCTACGCGGACTCCGATGGCTACGAGAAAGACAACGCGCGCCCCGATGCGTGGCGTTATCGCGACTGGGTGATCGACGCCGTGAATCGCGACCTGCCGTTCGATCAATTCAGCATCGAGCAACTCGCCGGCGACCTGCTGCCGAAAGCGACGCCGGAACAAAAACTCGCGACCGCGTTTCACCGCCAGACGCTCACCAATACGGAGGGCGGAGCGGACAAGGAACAGTTCCGCGTCGAGGCGGTCTTCGATCGCGTCGAGACCACCGGCGGCATCTGGCTCGCGCACACCATCGGCTGCGCCCGCTGCCACAATCACAAATACGACCAGCTCACGCAGCGCGAGTATTACCAGATGTTCGCGTTCTTCAACGACGCCGACGAGACAATGTCCTCGATCAAAACCTCCGACCAAGCGGAGCGTGACTACGAAGAGTTGAAGAAGAAACACGGCACGCAACTCAAAGCGCTCGAAGCGAAGCTCGCCGGGGTGCAAAAGGAACTCACCACGCGGCAATCGGCTTGGGAGCAGGGGTTGCACGAGCGGCTCGCTCAAGCCACCGCAGGTGAGCCGAGTCCGCAGCCGTTGAAAATCGTCAGCGTCACGAGCAAGGGCGGCGTGAAATTCAAGGCATTGCCCGACGGCTCGCAACTGGCGACGACCGCGCAGGCGAAGAAGGACACTTACACCGTGGTCGTCGAACTGCCGGCTGCGACCGTGAGCGGACTGCAACTCGAATTGCTGCCCGACGAATCGTTGCCGCACACTGGGCCGGGCCGGAGCGAAGGGGGTAATCTTGTGCTCACCGAAATCGGGGTGCGGGCGGACATGGCCATCCCGCTCCATTCGCCTGCGGCGGATCACAGCCAGGGCGGGTGGCCGGTCGCGGCGGCGTTTGACGGCAAGGCGGACACCGGTTGGGGCATCGCCCCGCAGGTGGGCAAGGAACATCAGGTGACGTTCTATTTCGCGCGGCCCGTCGATGGAGCGAAGACGAAGAAGTTGACCGTCACGCTCGATCAGCAATATCCGAAAGACAATCACTCCATCGGGCGCTTTCGGCTGGCTGCGCTCGTCGGCGAGACGGCGGCGACGATCGCTTCGGCGCCGGTCCGTGAAGTCCTGGAAATGCCGACGACCGACCGCGGCGAAGAGCAGCAGGCGACGCTGCACGACTATTTTGCCAAGTTGGACCCCGTGGCGCAGCAGGCCGCTGAGCAACTCGCCGCCGCGAAGGCGGCTGCGCCCAAGCCGCAAACCATGGACGTGCGGGTGCTCGCGCAACTCCCGCAGCCGCGCGCGACGCGGGTGTTGCATCGCGGCGAGTTCCTCTCCCCGACTGATCCCGTCGAGCCGGGCACGCCCGCGATACTCGCGCCCGTCGCCGCGCGTAACGGCGGGCGGCCCGACCGGCTCGATCTCGCGCGCTGGCTCGTGAGCCCGCAGAATCCGCTGACCCCGCGCGTCGTCGCCAACCAAATCTGGGCGCACCTTTTCGGCGAAGGAATCGTCCGCTCGCTGGCCGATTTCGGCGTGCGCGGCGAGAAGCCCACACACCCGGAATTGCTCGACTGGCTGGCGGGCGAATTTGTGCAGAGTGGCTGGAGCCGCAAACACATGATCCGGCTCATCATGACTTCCGAGACCTACCGGCAGCAGTCGGAATTGCGGCCCGAGTTTGCCGAAACAGACCCGCTGAATCTGCTCCTTCACCGCCAGAACCGGCTGCGTGTGGAAGGCGAAGTTGTGCGCGATCTGCACCTCGCGGCGAGTGGAGTGCTCTCGCCGAAGATTGGTGGTCCGAGCGTATTTCCGCCGATGCCCCCCGAGATCGCGAAGCTCAGCTACGCGAACAATTTTTCGTGGAAGGAAAGTAACGGAGAAGATCGGTTCCGGCGCGGCATGTACACCTTCTTCAAACGCACCGCGCCGCATCCCGACCTGACCACGTTCGATTGCCCGGACGCCAATCTTGCCGCGCTCAAGCGCAACATTTCGAACACTCCGCTCCAGGCGCTCACGACGCTCAATGCGCAAGCCTTCACCGAGGCTTCGCGGGCGATGGCGAAGCGCCTGCTCGCGGAGCCGGCGACCGACGATCCCGGGCGGCTGGCGCGATGCTTCCGCTTGTGTCTGGCCCGCCCGCCGCAAGCGCGCGAGATCGCCACGCTCAGCGGGCTGCTTTCCACCGCTCGCGCCTGGTACCTCCAGCATCCGGAGGACGCGAAGGAGATGGCCGGCGAAGCGAAGCCGGTGGTGGAAGCGGCGGCGTGGGCCGCGACCGTGCGCATCGTTTTGAACACCGACGAATTCATCACCCGCGAATGAAGCCATGAATCCTCTCGAACAAGCCATCCACCTCACGCGGCGCAACTTTTTCACCACGGCAGCGAGCGGCCTGGGGCTCGTCGCGCTCGGCTCGCTGCTTGATTCCGAGCGACTCTTCGCGGCATCCACGGTCTCGACCGATCCACTGCTCCCGAGGCCGCCGCATTTTCCCGCGAAGGCGAAGAACTGCATCTTCATCTTCATGGAGGGAGCGCCGAGCCAGATCGATCTCTTCGATCCGAAGCCGAAGCTCAACGAACTGAATGGCCAGGCGCTGCCGGAATCGCTTTTGAAGAACGTCCGCTTTGCGTTCATCAAGAAAGAAACCGCCCGGCTCATGGGCTCGCCGCGCACCTTCAAAAAGTACGGGCAGTGCGGCATGGATTTCAGCGATTTGCTGCCGCATCTCGGCTCGTGCGCGGACGATTTGCTGATGGTGCGCTCGATGCACACCGACCAGTTTAACCATCACCCTGCGCAGCTCCTGATGCAGTGCGGACGGGCGACGTTCGGGCTGCCGACAGTCGGCGCGTGGCTCAACTACGGCCTCGGCAGCGAGTCGCGTAATCTGCCCGGCTATGTCGTGCTCAATGCCGGACGCGGCACGAGCGGCGGCACGACGCTGTGGCAATCGGGCTTCCTGCCGTCGGTCTATGCGGGTGTGCTTTTCCGCAACCAGGGCGAGCCGGTGCTCAATCTGAAGAACCCCGCTGGCCTGCCGGTCGAGTTGCAGCGCGCCGGACTCGACGCTCTCGCGCAACTCAATCAGGCGCACTTCGAGCAGGCGCGTGACCCCGAGATCGCGAGCCGCATTTCCGCCTACGAACTCGCCTTCCGCATGCAATCGGCTGCGCCGGAACTCATCGACCTCTCGCAGGAAGATCCGAAAACGCTCGAGCGTTATGGGGTCGATCGTGACGACGCGCCGATCAAAGCCGACCGCGCCGGCGGTCCCGGTCAGTATCGTGCGTTCGCGAAGAACTGCCTGCTCGCGCGGCGGCTCGTCGAGCGCGGTGTGCGCTTCGCCAACGTCATCCACGCCTCGTGGGATCATCACTCCAACCTGAACAACGAACTCAGCTACAACGCGGGCATGGCGGATCAACCCATCGCCGCGCTCATCCAGGATCTTAAGGAGCGCGGCTTGCTCGACGAGACGCTCGTCGTCTGGGGTAGTGAATTTGGCCGGACGCCGCTCGGCGAAAATCGCGGCGGCAACACCAAGAACGTGACCGGCCGCGACCATCATCCGAACGCGTTCACGATCCTGCTCGCGGGCGGCGGGATCAAAGGCGGGCAAGTCTTCGGCGAGACTGACGAGATCGGCTGGGATGTTGTGCGCGATCCGGTTCACGTGAACGATTTTCACGCGACGCTGCTCCACCTCTTCGGGCTGGATCATCTCCGGCTCACCCATCGCTTCCAAGGCCGTGACTTCCGTCTGACGGACGTGGCCGGGAAGGTCGTCAAGCCGTGGCTCGCGTGAGAGGGTGTACCGAAACTCTAGAACAGGCGTCATCCCGAGCGGAGCGGAGGCGGAAACGTGGGCGAAGCGCAGTTGAGGGACCTCGATGGTCCGATCAAGCGCGCGACGTGATAGAACCAGCGAGGTCCCTCGACTTCGTTCCGTTCCGCCTTCGCCCGCTCGGGATGACACGCTTTCTCTTTTCGGTAAACCCTCTGATGCTATTCGAAACCTGAATCATGAACTCATTTTTCCACCTCCCCATGAACACCACACGCCGAACCTTCCTCAAAACCTCCACCGCAGCCGCGCTTGGCTTTCCTGCTATCCTCCGCGCGGTGAGTCCGATTTCCAACCTGCAAGTCACTGACGTCGGCTGTGCGGGCAAAGGCCTGTCCGACCTCGCGGAAATCGGCTCGCACGGGCGGGTCAAGTTCGTTGGATTCTGCGATGTGGACCTGACGCATTTTGCGCAAGCGGACCAGAAATTTCCCGAGGTTCCGCACTATCGGGACTTCCGCGAGATGTTTGCGCAGCTTGGCGACAAGTTCGACGCCGTGCAGGTTTCGACGCCCGACCACATGCACGCCTTCATCGCGCTCGATGCGATGCGGCGCGGCAAACACGTCTATTGCCAGAAACCGCTCACGCACACGGTGTGGGAAGCGCGGCAGATGCGGCTCCAGGCGGCGCAGTCGCAGGTCGCCACGCAGATGGGTAACCAGATCCATTCCGCGAGCGAATATCGGACGGCGGTGAAGCTCGTCCGCGACGGCGTCATTGGAAAGATCAAGGAAGTCCATTCGTGGCTGGGCAACCCCGGCAACAAGTACACCGGCCTGACCGCGCCGCCGCCTCCCGGGCCTGTGCCCGAGACGCTGAGCTGGGATCTGTGGGTCGGCGCGGCGACCATGATCGACTACGCGCCCGACGTGTATCATCCCTTCAAGTGGCGCGACTGGCAGCACTTCGGCGCGGGCACGATGGGCGACTTTGGCTGTCACATTCTCGACCCGGTTTTCACCGCGCTCGAACTCGGCGCGCCCGTCAGCGTCCTGGCGGAAAACAACGGTGTGAACCCGTACACATGGCCCGCCGCCGAGACGATCCGCTACGTCTTTCCGGGCACCGCTTGGACGGCCGGCAAGACGCTCCCGCTCACATGGTATGATGGCGGACGCCAGCCCGAGCTTTCTCTCGCCCAGATGCCGGCTGAACAAAAATTGCCCGGCGCCGGTTCGCTGCTCGTAGGCGAAGGCGGCACGCTGGTCATTCCGCACGTCGCCATGCCGCAGCTTTATCCGCAGGAGAAATTCGGCGCGTTCGAAATCCAGAAAGTCGCCGGTTCCAGCCACTACCATGCGTGGGTGGACGCCGCGCTCGGCGGTCCCGCGACGTCCGACAATTTCGACTACGCCGGCCCGCTCACCGAAACCGTGCAACTCGGGAACGTCGCCACCCGCTTTCCCGGCGCGAAGCTGGAATGGGATGCCGCTGCGCTGCGGATTCCGAATCACGCCGAAGCCGGGAAGCTGCTGACCAAGCAGTATCGCGACGGATGGAGTATTCCCGCGGTCGCTGCATGAGCGGCGCGTGTCGTCCGCGCGGGCTGTCGCCTGCATGCTCTTCCGGGATTGTGTTCGAGCGGGCGGGGTGAGACATTTCTGGGCGCATGACGAAATCGCATCCCGATTCGTTGGCCGTGTTCTGCCTCGACGACCAACAGTTCGCACTCGCCGTCGCGAGCGTTGAGCGGATTGTGCATGCGGTCGAGATCGCGCCCCTGCCCGGCGCGCCGCCGGGCGTGCGCGGGGTCATCAATTTCCGCGGCACTGTCCTTCCTGTTTTTGATTTGCGAGTGCGGTTTGGCCAGGCTTTGCGCGACGTGCGGGTAACGGATCATTTCGTCATCGTGAACACCTTGCGGCGAAAGGTGGCGTTGATGGTGGATGCCGCGGTCAGCGTTGTCGGTGCTGGCGAGGCCGGGGTGGTCGCGGCGGCAGATATATTGCCGGGGTTTGAGGCGATCGAAGGAATCATGAAACTCGCTGGGAACATCGTGTTCATCCACGACCTCGACCGTTTTCTTTCTCTCGATGGCGAGCATGCACTGGCCGTCGCGATGAAGGGCTGAAGTCATGCACGCGCACCTGCCACCGGCCTTGATGGAAAGATGCAGTCAGTTCATCGAGGCGCGCGCCGGGTTGCATTTTCCGCGGGAACGCTGGCCCGACCTGGAACGCGCGCTCCGCACCGTAGCCTCGGAACTCGGTTTCGAGAATCCGGAGGAGTGCGTGAAGCGGTTGGTTTCCGGCCGCGCGAAACGGGAGGAGCTCGACGTTTTATTTTCGCGGCTGACGATTGGAGAGACGTATTTCTTTCGCGACCCGAAGGCTTTCGATGTCTTGCAGCAACGCGCCCTCCCGGAGATCATTCAGGCGCGTCGATCGTCCGCGAAGCGGCTTAGAATCTGGAGCGCGGGCTGTTGTACGGGCGAGGAGCCGTATTCGATCGCGATCGCCGTGAGCCGCTTGCTGCCGGACATCGCCGATTGGGAAGTGACCATCGTGGGCACTGACATCAATCAGCGTTTTCTCGAAAAGGCCGAGGCCGGCATTTACACTCAATGGTCATTTCGCGGGACGGCGGAGGATTTGAAGGAGCGTTACTTTCGCAGCGTGGGGAAGGATCGGTTTGAAGTGATCCCGCCCATCAAGAAGCTCGTGACCTTCGTTTGTGTGAACCTCGTGGAGGACGTTTTCCCATCGCTCCTCACCAACACCAATGCGATGGACGTGATTTTTTGCCGCAATGTGCTGATGTACTTCTCGCGCGATCAGGCCAGGAAAGTTGCCGGCAACCTCCATCGCGCGCTGCTTGAGGACGGCTGGCTTTTTCCGAGCAGCTCGGAGGCTTCGCGCGAGTTGTTCGGTCAGTTCACATCCGTCGATGCGCCCGGCGCCATCGTCTATCGCAAGGCTGCCTCGCCGGCCTGGCTCGCCCCTTTTTGGCCGCCGGTTGCACCGCTTTTGCCGGTCCCGTTTTTTCTGCCTGAGAGCCCACTGCCCCGCGAACCCGCGCCCGCGGTCCGTTCCGAACCTGCGCCCGCCGTGGCCGTGGCTCCACAGCCTCCACCGCTGGCCGAGCGTGCGCGTCAGCTTGCCAACGAAGGCCGGCTCGACGACGCCCTGCTGGCCTGTGACGAAGCCCTTGCGGACGACAAACTCGCGCCGCTTCCCCACTACCTGCGCGGTCTGATTCTTCAGGAACAAGGCGCGCACGAAGCTGCGGTGGGGGCTCTGCGCCGTGCTCTCTACCTCGATCCCGAGTTTATCCTCGCTCATTTCGCGCTCGGCAATTTGATGCGGCGCGACGGACGAACGCGAGATGCGGTGAGGTGCTTTGAAAATGCGCGGACACTCTTGCGCGGCCACGCTCCAGATTCCGTCCTGCCCGAGGCCGACGGCCTCACGGCTGGCCGGCTCCTGGCCACGCTCGAAATTCAGGAGGGCGGCGCGTGAGCTCTGACGAGATGATCAATTGGGATAAAGTGCGTGAGGGCATCGACGCGGTGCGGGCCACGGTCGCGCAGGGCTTCGCTCCCTCTCCCGAAGAGCAGCAGCGAATTCTGAAGGCGCGGTCTCAAGATCTCGCCCGCGAGGTGGAAGCGGCGAAGGACGCGCGGGATTTCCTCGAAGTCGTCGAATTTGAACTTGCTGGTGAACGTTACGGGCTGGCCCTGAAGAACGTTCGCAACGTGAGCGTTTTGAAAGACCTTACGCATGTGCCATGCACGCCGGCATTTGTGCTCGGAATCATCAACCTCCGCGGCGAGATCCACACAGTCATCGACCTCAAGAAATTTTTTGGTCTTCCGGAAGCAGGCATCACGGAGCTGAATCGCGTGCTCATTGTCGGGAGCGACGTGATGCGTTTGGGCATCCTCGCAGACGCGATCTGCGGAGTGCGTGAGATCGAACTCGCCGCTTTGGAAGCTTCATTGCCGACTCTTACTGGGATTCGCGCAGGTTATCTCAAGGGGGTGACCGCCGACCGGCTCATCGTGCTCGATGCGGCGAAGATTCTGGCAGACGACGCCCTCTTGGTTCGCGACGAAGTCGGTCCGTAAGCATCCCTGCGGCCTCCCCAAATGCGTCGCGGAGAAGGGTTTCGAGCTGACCCACCGGCGATGGCGGTGTTTGGAGGTAACACCTTTGCGAATACAGGTTATCGAATCCGTCGGAGTGCCAATCATTCCTTTACACGCCCGCAGTGGATCCTTAGCATCGAGACCTCGAACGGACCCCAAAACCCCATGTCGGAAGGCATAACTATGAAACTTATTCCGTCCACCCTCCTTGCCGCTCTCTGGGCGGCCTCTTCAACCGCAGCGCTGGCTGCGGAAAACGAAGTCCTTCCCGTTCAGCCCGGAGGGAAACTCGCGGGTAATGTCGCGATTCAGCTAGTGAAGGTTGTCGATGGCCTCGTTGACCCGGTCCATGTCGCGGCTCCGAAAGATGGTTCAGGCCGTCTCTTCGTGTGCGAGCGGCCGGGCGTGGTGCGGATCGTCAAGGACGGCAAGCTACTCGAGAAGCCGTTTCTCGAGATCAGAGATAAGACGCTCAGCTCATTTGTTGAGGAAGGGCTCTACTGCATCGAGTTTCATCCCAAGTTCAAGGAGAACGGGATTGTATATGTCAGCTACGCGGACCTTTGGTTCAATGGTTCGACCTTGGTCACCGAGTATCATGTTTCCAAAGACAATCCGGACAAAGCTGACCCAGATAGCGCCAAAGTAATCATGCAGATCGACTATCCTTACTGCAATCATCACGGCGGCAAGGTGGCGTTCGGTCCCGATGGTTATCTTTATGTCGGCGTCGGGGACGGTGGTTGGGAAGGCGACGTGATCAATGCAGGACAGGACTTGCACACCTATCTTGGTAAGATGTTGCGGATCGATGTGAACTCCACCACGCCGGATCGCGCCTACAATATCCCGAAGGACAATCCTTTTCTCACCCCGCTGCAACAAATGACGCTCTTTGGCGTGAGCGAACTGGCATTCTCGAAAATCCATCCCCGCGCGAAACCGGAAATCTGGGCTTACGGATTGCGGAATCCATGGACGTTTTCCTTCGATAGAAAGACGGGCGAACTTTATGTCGCTGACGTTGGGCAGAACTTTTGGGAGGAGGTGGACGTCCAGCCGGCTGACAGCAAGGGCGGCGAAAACTACGGGTGGAAGTTGTTGCACGGCAGCCACCCATTTCCGATCGAATTGGAGAAGGGTACGCCGCGCATCGGTGTCCTGCCAGTCGCCGAATATAACCACGTCGATCAAGGCACCTGTGTGATTGGGATCGGTGTCTATCGGGGCAGGGAGTTTCCATCGCTGGAAGGCGTCTATTTTGTGGCTGATTGGGGGAGCGGAAAAATCTGGGGGATGAAACGTGACGACGCCGGTAAGTGGCAGATGCAGGAGTTACTCGGCCTTGATATTAAGATGCTTCCGACCAGTGGCGGTGAAGATGAGGCCGGGAATCTCTACGTGACGCACGCCACGGCAAACTACGGTGGGCCAGTCGATCCCTACCAAAGCGAGCGTGGCGCCTTGTGGAAGATTTATCCGGCCGACAAAGTGCCCAAAGGTGCGGTGACAGCACCGCTGCACGCCAAGTAGCCAGATTACTCGGCGAGCATGAAAACGGGGTGCTCGCAGGAGTCACGGTGTCGGTCGCAAGTTCAACACGATGTTATCTAATAATATATACCGATCATGAGAAGCTTTCGATTCACCTCGCTGTGGTCGGTCGTCGCGTTCCATAGCTTGGTCTGCCTGGTCTTTGCTGAGGAAAAAATTGTCGTGCATGATCCTGCGATCCATGCGGGCTCGGGTTTGAAAAAGGAGCTCTTTGCGGGGATTACTGAAGCTGATTTTTTGAGAACCGGTGACAAACCAAAAACGGTCAAGATTACCTTGGTGACCGCTTTCAATGAGAATAACTCATGGTTGAACTTTAACGGCTATTCGCGCGGTAATGCGATTTATACCGTTCCGACAGGATGGACGGTCGAAGTGATCTTCATCAATCCCAGTCCGGCACCCCACAGCGCGGTCGTGGTGGATCGAGAATTGGTCAAAAACTTGAGAGTGGGTGACCCGGTCTTCAAAGGCGCATCCACGCCGAACCCAGGCGTCGGATTGAGCACGAGTAAGGCGACGTTTTCTTTTTTGGCGGATAAAGCCGGCAAATACGCGATCTGTTGCGGGATTCCAACGCACGCCACGAACGGTCACTGGGTCGGACTCAATGTAAAGAGCGAGGCAAAAGAGCCGACGCTTAAAAAAACCGACGATGCCGCCTCAAAGGTAGCCAGGTAACATGAGGGCTAAGTATCGCGACATTGTGTCGTCGCTCTTTATCACTTGGTGCCGAGTTGCAGCATTGATCTTGCAAGTGATCGCACGCACATTTCCATCGACACCCCGCACCTCGACGAGCTATTAGTAGCTTGAACGCTGGCCGATTCTCCTTCCGCACGCATGGCACTCTGCACGAATGTGGTTTCTTGGCAAAAGACCTCTGCTCCTCGGAGTTCTGGCTGTGAGGTTCGAGCGCATCAATGCCTGTTAAGTCTTGATTTGCCGGTGGGGCGGTTGACTGAAATAAGGTCGGAATTCCCTTGCAGACAAAGGATGTTTTGCTCGGCGACGATGTCATGGCTGCTTTTGTTTTGCGTCTTCTGGCACTTCGTTAGTGGCGGATTCGAGAGCTACGCGGAGGCACCCGCCGCGGAGTATCCCCAGAAAGCGAAGTTCCTGGCGACGCTTCGGGATTACGTCAAATGGCCGAACTCTGATGGAGCCCCAATCACGGTGGGGATTCTGGGTGAAGATTCTTTTGAGGGAGCCTTTGAGAATCTGGAGTTAAACGTCAAGCGGGCCAAACGCGTGGAAGATTTGAAAGATTGTCAGGTCGTCTTCATCGCGAAGTCGGAGCAGGTTAACATGGCCGCGATTCTCGCGGAACTGGATGGAAAGAACATTCTTACCGTGGGTGAATCCGAAGGGTTCGCGAAGCAGGGTGGGGTAATTGGTCTGTTCATGGAGAGTGGAAAAGTGCGAACCGAAATTAA
>JBBSDS010000019.1:0-28038 GCA_038240495.1 Chthoniobacterales bacterium
CGACTGGGTAAGTCGTTTGGCACGATGGTCGCGGTTGACGGCATCTCGATGGCGATTCCGGCGGGGGAAATTTTCGGTTTTCTCGGGGCCAATGGCGCGGGCAAGACGACGACAATGCGCATGCTTTGCGGGCTGACGAAACCCACGTCCGGCTCCGGCTCCATCGCCGGTCATGACATCTGGAAAGGGCGATACGAGATCCGCTCGAAGTTCGGCTACGTCGCGCAAAAGTTCAGTCTCTATCCCGACCTCACGACGCTGGAGAACCTGCGCTTTTTTGGCGCGGCCTACCAGGTCGGCGGGACGCGCCTCAAGGAGCGCGTTGAGACGCTGCTCGAGCAATTGGACTTGCGCGGCAAGCGTTCGACGCTGGCAGGGAGCCTTTCCGGCGGCATGCGGCAGATGCTCGCGCTTTCATGCGCGCTCGTGCATGAACCCGCGCTGCTTTTTCTCGACGAACCCACGTCCGGCCTCGATCCGGTGCATCGGCAGCAAATCTGGGATTTGCTCTACGAACTGAGCAGCCGGGGCACGACGATTTTCGTGACCACGCACTACATGGATGAAGCGGAGCGCTGCACCGAAGTCGGGTTCCTTCATCAGGGACGATTGCTGGCGAAAGAATCGCCGTTGCAGCTCAAGCAGCGGTTTAAGGGCCGACTGCTGGAAATGCAGGTCGAGCCCGTCATGGAGGGCTTGGTGCGATTGCGCGGCGTGCCCGGCATCCTTGGCGTGGCCTTGCGCAGCGGGCGGATTCGCATTTACTCGGCGGTGTCCGAAAAGCTTGTCGCGGACTGGCAAAAGGCGTGGCCGTTTCCCGGCCTGACCTGGCTCGGCCACGATTGGGCGGCGCCGGACATGGAGGACGTTTTCAAAGCCTGCTCTCAAGGCTATTCCGAAATCCTCAACCAAGCTGCGCCATGAGCATCGCCGCCAGCCTTCGATCCATCGCCAGCGTCGCGCAAAAAGAGTTCCTGCACATTGTTCGCGACTGGCGGGTGCTCGTCCTGGTCCTTTCGCTCCCACCGGCTTTCACGCTGCTCCTCGGCCACGCGTTTGAAGACAGCGTGATCATGGACGCCCCCGCGCTGCTGCGCGATTCCGACCAAAGCCCCGAAAGTAAAAAGCTGGTCGAACGTTTACGCGCGAGTAAGAGCTTTGCGTGGACGGATTGGAGCACAGCTTCGCCTGCATCCGTGGACCTCTTGCACGCTGGTGTTTTGGCCGCCCTGGAAATCCCGCCGAGCTGGGGCCGCAGCCTCAGCAATGGCGACCCACTTCCCCTGCGCCTCATCCTCGACGGCACGGACACGGCTACCGCGCCGCAGTTGCGCGGTGCAATTCAGGAAGCGCTTGGCGAATTCCAACTTGATTCACGTCAGGACATGATCGACGAGTTGCCGGAAGAGGTCGTGGAACTCGGCAAGAAAATCCCCGAGGCGGTGCGCAAGAAGTTTACGTCGTCGATGACGCCGTGGTCGGTCGAAAGCGAGATCTTGTACAATCCCAATCTCAAGTTCATCGACTTCGTCATCCCCGGAATCGTCGGCCTGATTCTCCAATTGCTCACGGTGACGCTGACGGCCTGCACCATTGCGCGCGAACGCGAATCCGGCACTCTTTCCCAGCTTCTGGTCACCCCGCTGCGGCGGAATGAAATCGTCGCCGGGAAAGTAATCCCGCATCTCCTCATTTCGATCCTGCTCATCACCGCGACACTGGCGACGGGTCACTTTCACTTCCATGTCGGGTATCGTTCGCTGCCGCTCACTTCGCTGTTGTGCCTCCTGTTCCTGCTCTGTTCGCTCGGCACGGGTTTGCTCATCTCGGCCTTTTGCCAGACGCAAACCCAGGCGATTCAAATTGCCGTCTTCTATCTTTTCCCAGTCTTTCCGCTCTCGGGGGCATTCGCACCGCTCGATCAATTGCCAGCCGGCATTCAAAAGCTTTCACAGGCCTTTCCGCTGACTCATTTTTGTCACGCGTTCCGCATGGTCAGCCTTGCCCAGGCAGGCATCTCTTCCATTGTCGGAGATCTTGTTTTTCTCCTCGTCGGAGCAGTGGTCACGTGCTTCGGCGCGGCTTTGTTGCTGAGGCGGATTCAGGACTAAGAGCGCTATCGGGCGCTATCGGGCGCTGTCGTTGGCTGCGCTCGCGGCGTCCTGCTGAAACATGCGGATCGAGTGTTCCAAATCATTCACCGTCATTACGGAGGCAATCTTTCGCTTCACACCAAATCCGCCGGCCAGTCCCGGTGCGGAGACCAAGCAACCCTGCCACACGAGCGTGCACGGCTTCCCCGCGCGCATCAGGGGAAGGAGTTCGTAAAGTGTCACCGAAGTCATGTATCCGCTGCTCGAGTAATAGGTCACATCGGCTACCTGGCACCGTCTTTCCCCGTTTCGCGTAAAGACGGCGCCGAGTCCACAGGTGGCCAGGTTGTTAACGCTCGACACGTCCCAATAATAGAAGGCCGGAGCAAGGGGCGCGGGGTCTTTGGTGAGCGGAGTCAATATGGCGTCGAAGTGGTGCGCGACGCCCGATTCCTCGGCGAGCAGGGTCTTGATCTCGCTCCCCACATTATACTGGCCGGCGCTTCCCAGATCGCCGTGCGAGGCCGCGCTACTCCAGCGCTCCCGCAGCACACCCTTCCAAAAAAGCTCCGCGTCTTCACGCGCTCCGCTCTTGGGCACCTTCGCCACTTCGCTGTGCGCGAGCTGTAAGTCTTCTCTCTTCGGCATCGCGGCGAGCAGGTTGCGCACGGCTTTGATGCGCGTATCGAACGCGAGCTTCTCGAAGGCGGCGTCGCTCGCGCTTTGAAAGCGATGATGCTGGTAGGTTTCGAGTTCGGCATGCTTTGTCGGATCCGAATCCAGCAACACGCGTGAAGTCACATCCAAGGGCGCGGCTACCAGATAAACCGCTTGCGCGGACAGTCCGCGCGAAAACTTCATCGAGCTATTGCACTTCACCCCCGCCTTACCCGCCACGGCCTTTTCCAGCTCAGCCTTTCCGAATCCACTCCATGAGCCGAGTGCTTCCGCCGCTTCGTCGGCTTGCAACCCAGCACTGATCACCCATAAAATTGACACCAGCACAAAACGCATTCCCATCTGAGATCTCATGGATTTCAAGCGAAGGCACCGGCCTACTGAGCTACATGATACGGGCGACCCTAACGGGATTCGAATGCCGAATCGGCTCAAACGGCTAGAACTCGGCGGTAAGGACGAGCTTGATGAAGGGCGCTCCGTTTTTGGTGCGATAAGTCTCGCCGGCGCGATGGTAGTCAAACTCCCGTTCGACGGCGTAGCCGGCAGAGAAGTCAATGGTGATGGGCTTGAGCCCACTGTAGGTGAGACCGGCGCCGACGCGGTATTCGTTGTAATCGACGACCGCACCGCTCAGCTTGCTTGGGCGCACGTCGCGGTTGTCGGTCTTGAAGGAACCGCTGACGAGTTCGCCGCCGATCCAGGCCTGAAATTCCTTGGAGGGATTGTAGAGCAGCTTGGGCTCGGGCAGTGTCGCGAGGAGGATCCATTTCTTCTCCTGGTCGATGAGCCAGACGATGCCGACTTCCGGGAGAAACGGGTAACGGCTCAGACCGGAGTATTCGCCGCCGATCGCGAAAAAGACGGTATCGGAAAGCGGCACGGCGGTGCCCACGCGAACCAGCACGTTGAAGGTGCCACTATTGATGTCGTGCTGAAAATAGACACCCGGCCGAGCTTCGATGACGATGGATTGCTCGCCTTTGACGAGATACTCAACGGCGATCACGCCGCTGACGCTCTGAAGCGTATCGGGCAACGGTAGCGGGCCGCTCTTGCCAAAGTCGAAACGCTCGTGATCGACCCCGAGCCGAAAATACCATTGACCGCAATCTTTGCCCGGCCACTGCCACGGGAGCGGGATGCGGTAGTCCGCCTCCACGTCCGCATGAAACGCGTCGCCGCTGGTCGTGCCGTCCACATGGCGACGTGGCTTGAAGTCGCTGCGAAAATCGTAGTCGGACCGCAAGGTGAGGACGAATCGAGGATCCGGCGCGCAGGGTTCCTGCACCACCTTCGATTTTCCGTCGGTGACCTCGTGACCAGCCAGAGCAATGCCGGAGGTAACGAGACCAAGAGCGGCGATCAACGTCGTCAGCAGCGTGGGTTTCATGGCGGCGGAGATTGCTTCCGCGCGGGTTCGTGGGAAAGCAAATTCATTCGCGACCGCAAGGTGCCTCCGCCGAAACGCGATTCCTGCGAGGCGACGCTTGGCCGAACATCCAAACCGAGTGCGGCTAAAACTGGCGTCAGAAACAAACGCATCCCGATCACGAAGTCATTATCCCAACGACCGGACTTAAAATTCAACGCGCCAGTGGCAGCCATCAGCTTACCGATTTGGGATCAAAACAACCGTATCTCGGTCACTGCGATGCGACCATTGAAGCAAATATCCACGTCCGCGCCAGGGTTGCGTTGGCGGGATTGGTAATTGCCATCGTAAAAGTGGTGACCGTTTTCCTGATGGCGGTAACTCAAAGGCAGGGGATGTGGGTCGAGCGGGCAGAAGACGATCTCTGGGTCGGGTGCGTCGGCATCGAGGTGCGGCAAGTTTACGTTGTAGAAGAGACCGGGTTGGATGGGGCGTGAAAGCAGGTCGGCGAGGACGCGAGCAGTCCAGCGCGTGGCACGCGACCAGTCGAGCGCCACGTCGTTGCGAAGGTATTGCGAAAAGGCGATGCCGGGCCAGCCGTGGAGCACCGCTTCGCGGACGGCGGCAACGGTGCCGGAGTAGTAGACATCGGCGCCGAGATTGCCGCCGAGATTGATGCCGCTCAGCACCCAGCGCGCATCGGGGACAACGCGGAGCAGGCCCAACCGGGCGCAATCTGCCGGGGTGCCATGCACGGCGAAACGGTCGGCGCCGCGCGGCTCGAGCCACACGCTGCGTTCCCAACTGACCGCGTGACTGACGCCCGACTGCGGCCCGGCGGGTGCGACGACCACGGGTTCGCCAAAACCGTGCGCGGCAGCGAGCAGCGCTGTAAGTCCGGGCGCGTCGATACCGTCGTCATTGGTTAGGAGTAACTTCATCGGCGCGGCCCCCACTTGTCCGCACTTGGGCAAAGGTCGCGGACTTCACAGCCGGGACAGTCGGGATTGCGAGCGAAGCATCGGCGTCGGCCATGCCAGATGAGCCAATGACTAAAGACCGTCCATTGGCTCCGCGGGATAAGCTTCATTAAGTCCTGTTCGATCTTCTCCGGGGTGGTTTGTCTGGTCAGGCCGAGTCTTGTCGAGAGGCGCTGCACATGGGTATCGACGACCACGCCTTCATCGATCCCGAAGGCGTTGCCGAGGACGACGTTGGCAGTTTTGCGACCGACACCCGCGAGGGCTGTGAGCGCGGCCATCTCGCTGGGAACTTCACCTTGATGCCGTTCCACGAGCGCGGCGCTACAGGCGCGGATGTTCCTGGCCTTGGCGCGGAAGAATCCAGCAGAGTGGATCAAATCCTCAAGTTGCTCCGCGGGCAGGGTGACGTAATCGGCGGCGCTACGGCAGATGCGGAAGAGTTCCGCCGTGACGAGGTTCACGCGCTTGTCGGTGCATTGCGCGGAGAGGATCGTGGCGATGAGGAGTTCGAGCGGATTGCGGTAGTCGAGTTCGCAATGCGCGTCGGGATAGATGCGCGCGAAAGCTGCGACGAGGGCGGTGGCCCGCGCGGCGCGGGTCACTTCTTTTTCACCGGAATCGGGGTGGCCGGCGGCGGTCCGAGGGCGGTCAGTCTTTCCTTTGCCTTGGCCGCAAACTCGGAGTCCGGATACTTGGTAATAAGATCGTTGTAAGACTTGATGGCCGCGATCTTCTGTTTGTCGCGGAAGCCTTTCGCTTTTTCCACCTGAAATTCAGCCGCAGTCTTTTTATGTTCGCAGGCCGTCCCACCGAGGACGATCACGGCGGCGAAAAGGAGTAACGCAAGTTTATTGGACATGTCGGGGGGGAAGTAATCCGGCTATTTCTTCTTCTCGGCAGGGGCTGCCGGCTTGGCCGCGGGTTTTGGCGCTGCCGTGGCCTTGGGTGCGGCGGTGGGCTTGGGGGTGGGCGTAGGCATCGGGATTTCGCCGGCGGCCTGCCGCTCCAGAAGTTGCGCACCGAGCCACAAGCCTTCGGCGGCGACTTTGGGCACACCGCCGTAATAGACGGAGATTTTGAGGTAGTTATCGATCGCGTTCTCGAAGCGCTTGCCAGTTTCGTGGATTTTGCCAAGCAGAAGCATCGACTTCGCTCGCAACTCGGCCGAAGCCTTCTGCGCCTTGATAACTTCAAACAGGCGTTTCATTGCTTCATCGTCCTGGCCTTTGTCATGCAGGTCGAGCGCGATGCCATAGTTCACTTCGAGCATCTTCGGAGACCATGGGTAGAGCTTTTCCAGGTCGGCAAACATCTTGCCGGCCTTTTCCTTGCTTTCCTTGTCACCCTTTTCCTGGAGTGCCTTGCCCAGACCCGCGAGGATGATGGCCTGTGCCTCCTGGGTGTCATGCGAAGCGGTTTTCGGGTCTCCTCCCTTGAGCGGAAAATCCTTGCCAAGCTTCTCATAGACCTTTGCCGCTTCGTCAAATTTCTTGTTGTCGATCAGTGCCTGACCGTAGAGATCCAGATCTTCGGGGGCGAACTTGAGGTCGGGCTTGTAAGCTGCCGTCATCTGCTCGACACCCTTGACCTTGTCCTTATCGAGGGTAAAGGCGGCCAGGGTGAAAAGAACCTTGGCCTGGGTGCTGGGTTTGTCGGAGAACCTGGCGGCAAGATCCTGGAAGTATTTTTCCAAATCCGCAGCGGTTTTAAGTTGCACGGACTGCTGGAGGCGCTGGGTGTCGAGAAGGTTATTCAGCGCCTGGGCGACCTGCGGGCTTTCCGGAAAATCCGTGATGAGGAGTTCCGCGGCGGCGGTGCTTTTGTCCACCCCCTTTTGCCATTCCGCGCGTTTTGCTGGGTCGAGCACGAGGTAGGGACCCTGGGAGTCGGAATAAGTTTTCCACATCGCGCTGAGCTTGAGCAGCGCCTCTGAAGTTCCCGAATCCTTGGGACGTTTGGAGACAAACTCTTCATAAGTGGCGATGGCTTCCGCACCCTTGCTTTGGCTGCTCTGAATTTGTGCCGTGAAATCGTAGGCCTGATAGAGTTGCGGGCTATCGGGATACTTCGCGCTGAATTCCTTCATCACCGCGAGACACTCATCGAATTTTTGCGCGCCAGCCAAGATTTTCGCCCGCTCGAAATAAGAGAATGGAGCGGGATCGCTTTTCGGAAATTCAGTGCCGAGTTTCTTGTAGGTGACGAGCGCCACGTCGGATTGCCCGGTGGTGGCTTCAGCGTTGCCGAGAGCGAAGAGCGCAGGCGGCACGAGCACGCTCTTCGGATACTTCGTGAGGAAATGTTGGAGTTCCTGTATCGCGCCTTTTGGATCGAGGGAGGAAAGGAGTTGACCAACCTGGAAATTTGCCTGTTCGGCCTGCTGGGTGTCGGGATACTTATCCCGGACTTCCTTGAAGGTCTTGACCGCCTCCGCCTGCTTGCCGGTCTGGCTATAGACGGTGCCGAGGTAAAACTCCGCATCGACGGCGAGTTCCTTTGGAGGCTTGGTGGCGATGGTTGCTTGCAACGCCTTTTCGGCTTCATCAAACTTCTTGAGTTGAATCTGGGCCTGCGCGCGGGAGAGAACCAGCGTCCCGTAGTTCCTACCCTTGGGATAGATCTCAATGCCTTCGTTGAAGTATTGGATCGCCTTATCGGGGTCGTTCAGCTTTTCGGTCAGATACATGGCACCCATCACGAGTTGGAGATTCTGCGCGATCGGGTCAGCTTTGTAGGCGGTTTGAAAGGCGTTGTATTTCTCGACTGCCTTGTCAGCGAGATTCTGCGCCGCATAACTCATCGTGATGAAATACAAGGCCTGCTTCTTGTCCTCGGGATCTTCGATCACTCCCAAGTTATCGAGGTGGGTGAAAAGGACGCGCGTTTCATCCTCCCGGCCTTCGGAAAAGTAAATCAGCCCGGTCTTAATCTTCGCCGTGAGTGTCTGATCGGTGCGGCCTTCGACTTGCGCTAGCTTTTCCTGCTCTTTCTCAACGACCCGTTTGAAGCGATCGAACTGCACCTTGTCCTTGGCAATGCCGGCCTTGGTCTTCAGGTCAGTAAATTGCGCGATGCGATTCTTCTGCGCCGCGACGACGAGATCCTTCGGAGCGACGGAGCGATAAGCCTCGATGGCTTTGGTAAAGGTCGCATCCTGCTTCTGCTTGTCGTCGGGGCTGTTCATGAAGCCAGCGCGCGCGAGGAGCAGCTCCCCCACTTGAAATTGCGCATCATTCATGAGCGCGAGGTTCTGCCGCTTGTTAATGATGTCGCGGAGCAGCTTCTCCGCTTCGTCATAGTTGGCATCGGCCGTCTTATCCAACTTTGTGGCATTTTGCAGCGCGACATTCGCCTGCGTGGCCAGAGTGAGCGCGAGTAGATACTGGCTGTCTTGAACGGTCGGACTCTTCTCAAATTTCTTCAGGTTGCCGCGCAGTGCCTGGGTGCTTTCGTCGTATTTGGCGAGTTGGTAAAGGGCCAGCCCTTTGCCATAAGTCGCGGACTCCGCTTCGTCATTGTTCGGAAACTTCGTGAGATAGGCGTCGAACTGTTTGACGGCATCCCCGAGCGCGACTTTCCGCGCTGGGTCATCGACTGGCAGCTTCGACGCCTTGGCCGCGAGAACCTGTGGCGTCATGCTCAGCGAGAGTTCGGCGAGTTGGGCGAGTTCCGCGGGCAGGTTCTTATTGTCGAGCACTCGCTTGAAGGCAGCGATGGCTTCATCGTACTCACCGGCAAGGTAGTGCGCATACCCGCCGCGGAAATTGGCCTCCGGCACCGAGGCGACTTGCGGATATTTTGTCACTAACTCTTCGTAAGCCGCCGCCGCTTCGGCATGCTTGCCTTCATTGGAAAGCTGCTCCGCCTTTTGCATGAGCTGGAGATCGAGCGTCGCCGGAGCTGGAGGAGCCTGGGCGGCGGCCGGTCCGCTCGTGAGCAGGAATCCGGCAAGACACACAATGGCGGCGAAGGGAAAGCGGCTGGTGAATGGCATAGGGAGAAACGCGACGGTTGCGAAAACATAACCAAGGGGTTTTGCGCTGACCACCCATTTTCACTCGCCGCATGGCCGTAATTGCTCATTTTTATCACATCGCGGAGCCTGTGACCTGCACCACAGGGAGAAAGTCATATCTTCCCGACCGTCACTTTCTCTTATTCCACATGATCGCCGTCGCATTCGCTCTCCCGCAGGAAAGCCGGGATTTTCGCCGGGCACTGGCCGCTGCCGGTGGCCGGTTGGGGCTTGAGGAAATCCGCGTGGTGCATCTCGGGGTCGGGCCGGAATCCGCCGCTGCGCAGGCCGCGCACTTGCTCGCGGAGACGCGTCCGAGCCGGCTGATCTGCGCAGGTTTTGCTGGCGGGCTCGATCCACGGCTCGTGACGGGCGATCTGGTCGTGGCGGAAAATTTTTCCGCGCCGGAGTTCGTCGCCCGCTGCCGGAAGCAGGCGGAGGGCGCTGGCGGCTGCTTCTTCGGCGGGCTCGTGAGCCGGTGCGTTCCGGTCGAGAGCGTGGCGGAAAAAGCTGCGCTTGCTCGGGAGACGGGCGCACTCGCTGTGGATATGGAAACGGCCGCGGTCGCCGAGGCTTGCCGGGGCGCGGGCGTGCCGCTGCTCGCGGTGCGGGTGATCAGCGATCCGGCGTCCGTGCCATTGCCGGTGCCGTTCGCCGAGTGGTTCGACGTGCGGAGCCAGCGCCCGCGCCGGTGGGGTCTCGTGAAGTTTATCGTGCGCCATCCGCGCCGCGTCGGCCCGTTCGCCGATTTCGTCCGCGGCCTCGCACCCGCCCGTCGGGCATTGACGGATTTCTTGCTGCGCTTCGTCGGGACTTGATCTTCCTCGGCAAGTGACGCGGGCCGTCATGCGAGAGACATTTTTGGCGAGTCTCCGAGGAGGGCGTGCCAAAAAGTCCGCGCCCCTCGGGACTTTCGGTCCACTCTCATAGACAAATCCCCGCATCCCAAACGTCTCCCTCCCAAAACGGAATGCTCCCAGATCTCCGCCAGCTTTACGACGATCATGCCCGGGCGCTTTTCGCCTTCGTGCTCAACCTGACGCGGAGTGACGCGGACGCTCGCGACGTTCTCCAGGAGCTTTTTCTAAAACTCACCAAACAACCTCAGCAACTCGTCGAAGTGCGGGAGATGCGCGGCTATCTCATCCGGCTCGCGCATCGTCTGGCCATCGACGCGCACCGCCGTCGGTCCAGCCACGCCGCGCTCGTGGATCGCGCCGCGACAGAACCCGTGGCGCTTTTCGCCGTGGCTTCCGATCCCGACCGGGACGCCTTCCGCGCGGCGCTCGCTGCGGCGCTCGCGGACATCCCCGAGGACCAGCGCGCCGTCGTGCATCTCAAGCTGTGGGAGCAGATGACTTTTGCCGAAATCGCCGAGGCGCTCGACATCCCGGCGAACACCGCCGCGAGCCGCTACCGCTACGGCTTAGACAAACTCCAGACGCTCCTGCGTCCTCTTTATGAAGAACTGCGATGAATGACTTTGAACGCAAGCTAGCCCAGCAGCCTTTCCGGCAGCCGCCGCCGGATTTGCGCGCAGCGATCTTGGGCCCGCCGTCGAATGTGATCGAGCCGGTGCGCTGGACCTGGCGCGATTGGTTCTGGCCGTCTCCGCAAGTCTGGGGCGCGCTGGCCGCGCTTTGGATTGTCTTCGCCGTGCTGGCGATGGGCGATCGGCCCGCCGCGACTGAACACACCGCCTTCGCGGTTCCCGAACCGACCCAGATCACACTGCTCACCTTTCACACCGCACACAATTTGACCGATGTCCTCGAATTCTCCAACTGACGCCACTCCTCCCGCCGCCGCACCCGCCAAACGTCCGCGCGGACGCATCCTGCTGACGCGCCTAGCCTTCGTCTTTGTCCTGCTGCTGACGCTGCTCGCCGCCTTTTACCTCGTGGAAAAATACCGCGGGAACGCTGCGTGGAAGCGCTATCAGGCCGAGGCCCGCGCGCGCGGTGTGAAGCTGACGCTCGCCGAGTACGTGCCGGCGCCGGTGCCAGACGAGCGCAACTTCGCCGCGGTCCCGCTCTTCCAGGACTGCTTCCGCAAGCCGGCGCCGCCGAATCCGCTCGCGCTTCCGGAGGTGCCCGGCGTGAAGCCGCCGTTCGGCTCCACGTTCAAAGACCAGCATCTCGATCTTGCGGCGTGGCAGAAATTTTTCGTCGAGACGAAGGTGTTGCCGGCCGCTGGCGAAAGCGCTGCCGCCGATGTGCTCAAGGCGCTGGAACGCTACGCGCCGCAATTCGAGCAATTGCGCATGGCTGGCTCGCGGCCGGAGTGCCGGTTCCCGGTGCGCTATGAGGATGGCGCTGCCGCTGCATTGCCGCATCTGGCGCTCTTTCAAAGCGCGGCTAAACTTTACGCTCTGCGACTCTCGTCGCATCTCGCCCTCGGCGACAGCCCCGCGGCGTACGAGGATTTCAGCGGCGGATTCCGGCTCTACACGGCGCTGGAAATGGAACCGACTCTCATCGCGGGGCTGGTGCGCCTGAGCGCGCTGGCCATCCTGGAAAATGCCTTCTGGAGCGAACTCAGGCAGCACCGCTGGGGCTCGGCGGAATTGGAAAAGGTCATCGCCGATCTGTCGAAGGTGCGGCTCATCGACGACTACACGCGCAGCCTCGGCAGCGAGCGCGGTTTCAGCAATTTGATCCACGATCAGCTCCTCCAAAAAGGTGCCGGGGAAGTGGCGTCGATGATGGCGATGAGCGATGGAAGCAACATGGTGCCGAGCAGGCCTGTTGCGACCGCGCTGGTCAGTATTTATCCCGAAGGTTGGGTTCGCTTGAGCCAGACCCGGGCAAATCGTCACTTCGACGAAATGTTGACCCGCGTAGCGCAGGAACCGCCGCGCATTTTCACGGATCGCAATGTCTCGAGCATGCCCCTGATGGTCAGAAATGCCGGCAGCTTCGAGCGGATGCGTCACTTCCTCTTCTTCCTATTGGCCCCGGTGTTCAACGAAATGGAACGCCAATATGCCTACGGACAGACACTGCTCGACCAGACGCGCCTCGGCTGCGCGCTTGAGTGCCACCGGATCGAGCACGGCAGCTTCCCCGCGTCGCTCGACGCCCTCGCGCCCGCCTTCATCCCCGCGCTGCCGCGCGACGTGATGAACGGTGAACCGCTCCACTACCGGCTCGAGCCGGATGGCGGTTACGTGTTCTACTCCGTCGCGTGGAATTTGCAGGACGATGGTGGAAAAATCGATGCCAAGAAGAGCGCGAAGGAGCAGCCCGACTGGGTCTGGCGCTGCCCCGCGCAGTAACGCATGTGCGGAGATGGCATCCCCTTCGTTCTCGTCCTCGTCCTCGTTTTCCGCCATTCGAGGACGACGACGAGAACGAGGACGAGGACGATGTTATTGGCAGCGGTTACCTCGATGGGAACCTGAAAAATCAGTCCAGTCCCTGCGCTTCGCCCGTCGAGGTGATGAGGATGCGGTTGTTGCCGTTGAGGTGCTGGAGCTCCGTGACGAAAGCCGCGAGGCGCGATTCGTCGGTGAGCATGATGTCGTAGCGCAGTTCGGTCATCATTCCCGCCTGCACGGTTTCGACGGAGGTGAGGGTGTGAAAGCCGAGGAACTCGACGAAGAGCGGGCCGAATTCCTTGTCGTAGTCGAACTCATTCGGAACGCGGATGCGCATCCGGTGCGAGAGGCGGCGCGGGGCGAAGGCATCGCACCACGAAAGCAGCAGGATGAGCACGGACACGAGCAGCGTGGTGATCACCGCCATGGTGTAAGCGCGCGCGCCCACGGCGAGGCCGGCCGCCATTGCGAAGAAGATGAAACCGATGTCGCGCGCGTGACCGAGAGAACGCCGGAAGCGGATGATCGAAAAGGCGGCGAACATGCCAAACGCCGTCGCGCCATTTCCCGCCACGACCATGATGACGACCGTGACGACGGTGCCGAGGATGAGCTGGGTGTGGACGTAATCCTGCGAATAACTGGCGCCGCGGTAGGTGCGCCGGTAGAGCGTGGCGATGAGGCAGTTCAGCGCAAAGCTGAGGAGCAGGGCGAACATGACTTCGCCCGCGCCGGGATGGTGGGCGTCCGGGCGGCTGAGTTCGGCGATCAAGTCGCGCAGCGGCGCGAAGGCGGGGAAATCGTTCATGAGGGAGACAGGCCGGCGAGGCGTAAAGCCGCGCAGTATTTGCTGTAGCTGCGTGGCGACAAGCCGCATTTCGTCAACATGGCGACGATCGGATATGGCACCGCGCCCACGCCTTTCACCTCCATGACGATGTGGCCCGGCGGGAGCAGCGTGAAATCGTGGCGCGGATCGTCGGGTAGCGGATCGAGGTCGCGGATGCGGCCCGCGATCTCGTCATCGAAAGTGATGCGGAGCGGCTCGCTGAGATTTTCCACATTCAGCGAAAAGGCGTGCCGCCGGTAACGGAGGGTGCAGACGGGCCGGAAGCCATCCACCTGCACGAGCCGCTGCACCTCGCGCACGACGCGCGCCTCGGGCGGGGCGAACGATTCGGCATCCTCGATCCCGGCGCCAATCGCGAGCGCGCGCGGGAGCGTCGTCTGCACGCGGCGCTTCACGCCGAGCCCGTCGAGCTTGTGCTTGATCTCGACGAAGCAGGTGGGCGGGATGCCGCCGCACGCGGTGCCGTAGACGCGAACGCGCAGTTTTCGCCGGCTGGGCACGCGGCGCCAGGCCTCCCAGTAGCAGCGGCGATCGGGCGTGTCGTAGTAGAGGCTCACGATCGGATAGACGCCGCCATCGCCGGCATTGGTGTCGGCCCGGAGTGTGTCCGCGAAGTGCGCCAGCCAGCGGTCGCGCTGCTGCGCGGTGATGAGGAACTTAAACTCGAAACGTTCCGGCGTGTTCACGGCGCGCGGACGAGGCGGAGACTTTTGCGATCGATCCACGCCTCGCCGGCCCGCGCCCTCAGCTCGACGACGAGCACGACGTCGCCGCCCTGCGAATCGATGTCGTAACTCACTCGCTGCCACGGCACGTCACCCTTGAGCGCATTCGGCGCCTTGCGTGTCCCGCCCGACACGCGGACGCCCGCGCCTTCGCCCGACGCCACTTGCAAAGGCTCGACACCGCGCGTTTTCATCTGCGCCTCAAAACGAAACTTCCCTGCGGGCACGTTCACATGCACGCGCCAGGAGGCATTCGCCTCTCCGGTGGCACGAAGGTGGAGGCACCGCCGTCCGTCGAGATCGACCTCCTCGGCCTCGGCCTTGTCGAGTTGCGGCGCCCACGCGGTGTCACCGAGTTCGGCAAGCCCTTTGGTCGCGAGCGTGTTCTCGACGCGCGGGGCTTCCATCTGCTTGCGCACGCTTTTTAAGCGCTCGGCCACGCGATTGCGCGCCTCGCCGATGCGCGGCTCGTAATCCTTGGCCCGCTCCGATTTCACCGCTTCGAGCGCTGCGATCAGCCGCTGCCCATGCTCCTCCACTCGCGCGGGCCAGTCGATCGGCTTCAGCACCTTTTCATAAACATCCGTCAACTGCGCCCAGTAGCGCTCACGTATCTCCGGCTTGCGCCATAGGATCGCGCCCACCTGCCCGCCGGGATCGCGCTGCACCGGCCAGTTGGCATCGCCGAACATCTGGTCCATGCCGTGCAGGATGAAGTGAAATCGGCCCGTCTCCGGGTTTTCGTAAATCCGATAGTTGTTCCGGTTGAAGGAATATCCGTCCCAGTGGCACATCACGGTTTCGAGCGCGAGGCAGCGGAGATACGCATCCACATCGACGACCGCGGAGAGCCGGTCAAACTGCTTCGCCGCGTCGCCTTCCTTCAGCGCGCCGACCAGTTCCATCAACCGCTCTTTCGTCTCCGGATCGCCGCGATCCACCTCCATGTTTTCATTGATCTCGGCGCAGAATCCGCCGTCGTAAAGATGGCCGTCCGTCTTCTTGAAAAACGCCGAGAGGAATTCCTCGGTGAAACCTTCCTTCAACACATAGATCCCGAGATCGCGGCCATTCAGGGAGACGAGCGCTTGCGTGCAGCGCGATGCCGGCACGCCCGCCGCGCGCGCCATTTCGCCGGCAACGAGTTCATTGAGCGCGGTGCCGTCCTGCGCGCAGTTGTTGAGTTGAAAGCGCTTGAGTCCGTGGAAGCGGTCGCCGCCCTTGAACTTCGAGGTGTTGATGGAAAATCCCGGTCGCGCGTCCACCTGCTGAAAGCTGCCCGCGGAGCCTTTCAGCTTGATCGCCAGGTGCCCGCAAATCTTGCCACCCGCTTCCTCGATCGTGCCTTCGACATACACGCGCGGCTCTTTGCGCAAGTGGTCGAGCGCCTGCGGATCGAGCCGCACATTCAGCGTCGGGATCAGCCCCGCGAAGAGCGCCTCGGACTTCTCGATTCGCTCCGCTTTCTTCGCCTTCAGCTCCGACATCACCGCATCCATCGGCAGCGACAGCGCGACGAGCCGCCCGTTTTCTTTCACCCCGACAAAGACCTGCTTCGTCTCAGGCCGCACATCGAGCACTTCAAAGGTTTCTCCCTTCTTCGCCCAGAGCCGCGGCTTGCCGTAGAAGAGCATCATCTGGTCGCGCATCACGCGCACGATCACGCCGCGCTCGAGCGTGGGAGAATCCGCAGCGACCGCGCAAGCGATGAGCGCGGCGAAGATCAGGAGGCGGAGGAGGGAACGCATGCGAGGCGAAGACTCATGCGGCCAACTCACGGCCGTGTCCAGCGCGTCGGCGGGGCGGTCATTGTTTGTTTTGAAAACGCGCGGGACTGCGCCACGCTTTTACACGCGCATGTTTCCCGCCCTCGCCCTCCGCATCCTTCGCACGACCGATCCGCGCCATTTTGGAAAACGCACGTGGAATTTCGGCGTGAACGGGATGCCTTTCGGTCGAGCGCTTTAAGCACGGATCAAGCGCGGAGAATACTTCCCGCCATCACTCTACCTCTTTAAAAGCTGCAACCTGACGCGGTGCAATGTGCTGACTTGGGATGAACTTATGAAAGCAATAGTTATTCGCCGATGATGGATCAGTCGATGGTTTCCCAAGATTCAGCTCCAATCAACTCATCCAGATCGACGTGGTCGAAGCGATACGATTGGTGCCTCTCCCGCATCGCCGTCATGACGCGGTACTTCAGTTCTTGCGGCGCATCATCCCCGAAAATCTTTCGGAATTTTGGAAGAAGCGCCGCTGCTTTGCCCGAATGAGTAGCGGGAACCTCACACCGTATTCCGCGTGAACCAAGGTTTGCGGACACCAGCGTGCGTTGTCATGAACCACGGCATTCAAGAAGAGAATCGCGTCCGCCTGCATGATGCTGCGAAACGGCACGTCAGATCGCGTCGCGCGCTCTTTGATTAGGTCAGCAATGGGGCTGATGCGCCGCAACTGCAGGCGATCGTTCCTCGCTCGAAGAACATCCGAGTAAGCTCCTGATGTGCGGCCGACGTCCAACTGTAAGAGACAAACGCCTTGGGAGTTTTCGTGGCATCTCCGTTTTGTTTGTCAGTTTCACCCATATCAAATGCAGGCTGCGATCGTATCATAACTTTGCGTCCGCGTTCAAATTGATCATACCGGTATCGAAGTAGCTCTCGTGACCAAGCTCCAGCGTGGTCGCGAGGAATGGTGAGGGCGAGATCGGGCGCAAGATGGCGAGAGGGGTAGGCTCGCACTTCACCGGATCTGCTAGATCCACGGATCGCACCGCAGCACCGGGCAGTGATGCCGGAGCGAGGCCTGCGCCCGCCCCTCGCCACGAACGGAGTTTCGGCCGCGCAATCTGCGCTCCCAAGTCCCTCAACTTGGGAACGAGGGGATGACCTTGAGCGCACTGGGTTTGTGGGCCGCCCGAGCTAATATAACGAAATGCATATCCAACGAAGTGGGTCTCAACCTTCCATCAAAGGGCCGTCCGATTGGTTCACCGGCGCAGTGCGCATCGATCCTCTTTTCGGTGTTCACGAGCCAGCACGTGCCTCAGCGGCAAACGTGACGTTTGAGCCGGGCGCCCGCACCGCATGGCACACACATCCCCTCGGCCAGACGCTCATTGTCACTGCTGGTGCCGGCCGGATGCAGCGCGAAGGTGGGCCGATCGAGGAGATTCATCCCGGAGATGTCATCTGGTTTGAGCCAGGCGAAAAGCATTGGCACGGCGCGGCGCCGACCACGTCTGTCACCCACATCGCCATCGCGGAGACCCTCGATGGCAAAGTCGTGGACTGGATGGAGCACGTCAGCGACGAGCAGTATGAAAAGTGATTTTTGGGAAGCGCGGATGCTCGCGGGGCTGGCGTGAGGTCGGTTTCGCGCTAAGGTGCGCGACGCATGTTCCCCGCACTCGCTACTCGCATTCTCCGCACGACCGATCCGCGTTTGCTCGCAAAATTCGCGTGGAATTTCGGGGTGAAGGGGATGCTTTCCGTCGAGCGCTTCAAGTCGCGGATCAAGCGTGGCGAATACTTTCCGCCGTTCCTTTATCTCTCGATCCTCAACTCGTGCAACCTGCGCTGCCAAGGATGCTGGGTGGATGTGGAGGCGGAGCGCGTGCAGATCGATCTGGAGACGCTGAACCGCACGATCAACGACGCCAAGGCGCACGGGAACGCGTTCTTCGGCATCCTCGGCGGCGAGCCGTTCATGCACCCGGAGTTGCTCGATCTCCTCGCGGCGCACCCGGACGCATATTTTCAGGTCTTCACGAACGGGCAATTCATCACCGACAAGATCGCGAAACGGCTGCGGCAGATCGGGAATACGACGCCGCTGATTTCCATCGAGGGGCGCGAGATCGTGAGCGATGAGCGGCGGGGAAAAAAGGAGGTCTTCGCGCGGACCTTGCGCGGGCTGGAGGCGTGCTTGCGGGAAAAAATTTTGACCGGCGTGGCGACGAGCGTGTGCCAGACAAATATCGACGACCTCTGCACCGAATCATGGCTGCGCGAGCTGATCGTGCGCGGCGTGCATTACTGCTGGTTTCACACGTATCGCCCGGTCGGGCCGAAGATGAACGCGCAGCTCGCGCTCACGCCCGCGCAGCTCGTCCGCGTGCGCCGCTTCGTCGTGGAGATGCGCGCGAAGGTGCCGATCGCGATCATCGACGCCTACTACGACGGGGAGGGCAAGGCGCTCTGTCCGATGAGCACCGGCATCTCGCACCACGTCAACCCGCGCGGCGATATCGAGCCGTGTCCGATCATTCAGTTTGCCACGGAAAACATCCGCGACCCGCGCGGCGTCTTCGCCACGATGCGCGACAGCAGTTTCCTGAAAGACTTCCGCGAACTCAGCGCCCAGCACACGCGCGGCTGCGTCGTATTGGAGAGGCCCGATCTCGTGAAAGAACTCGTCGTCAAACATGGCGCGCGCGACACGACGATGCGCGGCACCGCGATGGCCGAACTCGAAGCGATGGAGCCGCGCTTCAGCCAATGGCTGCCCGGCGAAGAAATCCCCGAGCAACATTGGATGTATCGCTGGGCGAAGAAGTATTGGTTCAACGATTTCAACGCCTACGCCAACGTTCCGCATGAGGCGGAGACGAAGGCTCGCGAATTGCAGAAAAAGCTCGGAGCCGCCTGAATGGACGAGTCGTTGGGATTCGCGTGAAACGTCACGAGGAATCGGCATTTGATCGCGATGAGTTTTGCCATTCTTATCCCGTGCGGGCCGGCCGAAATGGAAAAGGAACGGATGGAAGATCTCCTTGATGCGATCGCGCATTTCGAACCGGGCTGCGATCTGGTCCTCATCCTCGACGACGGAAACGCGCGCCTTCGCGATCTGGAATTGCCGCGCGGCTCCGTTCCCGTCGAAATTCTTCCCCATCCGCGGCGCAACGAAGGCTGGGGTTGGGCCGGTGGCCTGGTCTATGGAGAACTTTCCGGGCTCGCCCACATTCATGCGCGACGGCCCGATGTAGCCTTCGTCGTCAAGTTCGACACCGATGCGCTGCCCGTCGCGCCATTTTCCGCGGCACTGTCCCAAATCTTCGAGGACAAAACGCTCGGCATGGTCGGCAGCCGGATCATCGACGAGCAGATGCCAGCCTACAAACAGACCGCACCCCTCAGCTACTTCCGCAACAAAATCGACAAGATGCTCGCGCCGCTTTCCCTGTGGAGAAAACCGACGTGGCATCTGCGGGTGCCGTTCTTCGATGCGCGTCTGCGGAGGATCGCCAGCATCCTTCGCACGGCGATTGCTCGCGGCTACACAAAGGGGGAACTGATCGAGGGCGGAGCGTTAGCCTGGTCGGGTGCTTTCGTGCGTGGGCTCGTAAAAAGCGGCGTCCACCTGGAACGCGAAGTCCTCTTGCGATTGAATGTTTCGGACGACCTTTTCCTGACTCCGCTGGCCTACTTTCTTGGGCTGCGGTGTGCGGACTCGGAACTTTTCTGCATCGAGCCAAACACGCTGCGTCATACCCTCGAGGAGATGCTGAAACTGGATGGCAGCGTGGCCATCGTCCACTCGCTCAAGGGGCAGTCGCCGGATGATGAAAGGCGCGCAAGAGCCGCCTTTCGCGAGCGGCGGCGCGTGATGGCAGTTCGATCCAGCGTGTAGAAGGCGGGCGGACCGCTCGCTCAAACTGAACCACTGCCAGACTTCATGCGAGATTTCAGAACTTGACCCAGCGGTGCCGTTGTCCTACGCCATTCCTCGGCGAGCGTGGCTTTGTTCTTGGCTGCGTGGAGCCGCAATCATCAACCCCAGACAAAGTAATCATCATATGAAAAGACTGTTCACCCTCCTGACCATTTCTGCCGTCGTCCTAGCCCTGCCCGCGAGCGGCTTGGCGGCAGAAAAAAAAGCCAAGCCTGCCGACACAGCCAAGCCTGCTGCCGAAAAGCCCGCGGATCCTGCCAAGCCCGCCGCGGAGAAGGTTGCCGGCGAAGGCAAGACGCTGCCGATGTATGCGGAAGTGAGCGCGATCGACGCTGGCGGCAAGTCCTTTACGCATAAGAATAAGGACGGCAAAGAAGTAAAATTCGTTATTACCGACAAGACCGAGATCAAGAATAACGAAGCGCCCGCAAAGTTCGCAGACATCAAGGTCGGGGACTACGTCAGCGGTTCTCGCGTGAAGAAGAGCGACACCGAATGGGAGATCGTAAAGATCAGCAAGTTTGGCCCGAAGGAAGCGAAGAAGGAGGGCGACAAAAAGCCGGGCGGCGACAAGAAACCCGAAGCCGCGAAGAAGCCGGTCGAGAAGAAGTAATAGTTTTCACCAACGCCGCGAGGCGATTTTCAGCCGGCGTCCATGATACTGGACGCCGGCTTTCTTTTGCCCTGGAAGCAATATGCTAATTTTTTAGCATTTCCCGCTTGCCACTCCGCCGAGCGGGTGCTAAAAATTTCGCATGGCTGCAAAATCGTCGCATCATCTCAGTCGTCGCGAACGCCAGATCATGGACGTCATCTACGCGCGGGGCGCTGCCACGGCGGCGGAAGTGGGCGAGGCGCTGCCCGATCCGCCGAGCTATTCTTCAGTGCGCGCGCTGCTGCGCATCCTGGAAGAGAAGGGGCACCTCCGGCACCGCGAGGATGGGCCGCGTTATGTCTTCCTCCCGACGGAGCCGCGGGAAAAAGCCAGCCGCTCGGCGTTGAAGCGTGTCGTGCAGACATTCTTCGATGGTTCGCTGGCCAATGCGGTCGCCGCGCTCGTCGATGTCGGCGACGGGAAACTCGCGCCCGACGAGTTAAAACGCATCGAGGCGATCATCAAGGCTGCCAAATCCAAATCGAAGTAACCCCCATGAATACCGAACAAATCATGCCGCTCCTTTTCGAACCGCTCGCGAAGGGTGCGGCGATTCTTTTCGTCGCCGCGTTGGTGGTTTGCCTGTGGCGCGGTGCCTCCGCGGCGCAGCGGCATCTCGTCTGGTTCGCCGCGATTGTCGCCGTGCTGCTCCTGCCCGCGACGAGGATGGTCACACCACGCTGGCCGGTGCAGTTCGAGCAGCGGACGAAGCGTGAAATTTCGTCCACGGTCTTTCCGTTTGCCCCAGCGCCAGTCGTGCTGGCGACATCCGGCGGATCGGTCGCGGAAGCAGGACGACCTTCGTGGGAGATTCCCGATTGGCGGAAAATCGTGGTCGCTGGCTGGCTCGTCGGGACCGCGCTGCTGCTTGGCTGGCGGCTGATCGGGAGCTGGCGATTGATCGTGCTCAAGCGCGCCAGTCGCCCGCTGCGAGATGCGCGTGTCGAAGCGCTGGCGGGCAACGTCTTGCGCCATCTCGCGATCGGTCGCCGCGTCGAAATCCGCCTCTCGGATGAATGCCGCGTGCCCATGACCTGGGGCAGTTTTCGTCCGGTGCTCATGCTTCCGAGCGAAGCGCTCGAGTGGAGCGACACACGCCTCGAGGGGGCGCTGTGCCACGAAGCCGGGCACATCAGCCGCTCCGATTATCTCGCCCGCTGGATCGCGCAGTTCGCGTGCGCAGTTTACTGGCTAAATCCTCTCGTCTGGTTCGCGGCCCACGCGCTCCGCGTCGCGCAGGAACAAGCCACGGACGACATCGTGCTCCGCGCCGGAACTCCGAGGGACGATTATGCCGCGCAACTTTTCGACGCCGCCCGTAGTGTCGCAGCGCGGGGCTTTCTCGCGCGCCACGCGGTCGCGATGGCCAGCCCATCGACCCTCGAAGGCCGGGTGCTCGCCATCGTGGATGAGAAGCGCAATCGCCGACCGCTCAGCGGCTGGGCGACTGCGAGTGCCAGCGCCGCGGTGCTGGGCGCGCTCATGCTTGGCGGCGCGGCGCAACTCTCCGGCGCGGAGAAAAAGGCGGAGTCACCGAAGGACGAAACCCCAACCGCGGAGCCGGGAGCCAAAGAACTGCAGATCGAGATCGAGTCCAAATTCGTGGAGATCACCGAGGAAGCCGCGAATCCCGCGAAGATGTCGTGGCTGCCGGCGATTCCGAAATCCGGCCCGATCCGAGGGGCGTTCGCGGGCGTGCTCACCGAAGAACAGGCGCAAGCCGCATGGAAGACGCTCAACCAGACGAAAGGCGTGGACCTCTTCTCAGCACCGCGCGTGACCACGCGTTCGAAGCAACGCGCGATCATCGAAATCATCCGGGAATTTCGCTATCCGACGGAATGGGAGAAGGACAAGAAGCCCGGCACCTGGATACCAGAAACGTTTGAGACAAAGAACGTCGGTGTCACGCTGGCGGTCGAAGCGGCCGTCAACGACGGCGGAATCATCGACCTGGATCTCGCGCCGGAAGTCGTGGAATTCCTCGGTTTCAAAGACCTCGACGCCGGCGGAAAGGCCGTGTCTCCCGGCTCCGATCCATCGAAGCCGATGCAGGACCGCCTCATGGCCGCGCCGACGGGGATTGTGCCTTCCGGCCATCGTTCGCTACCGATCTTTTTCACGCGAAAAATCGCCACGACGGTCTCAGTGGCGGCAGGCCAAACCGTGGTCATGGAGCTTGGCAGCGCCGACGCGGAGCAAGTCGTCGAGGACCCTGGCAGGAAAGGCACAACGAAGCGTGAAATCGCGAAGTCGAGGCGGCGGCTCCTCGTGTTTGTCACTGCGAAGATCATCAATCCCGCGATCGCCAAGAAGGCGGTCACGATCACTTCCGACTCCCAGACTTCCGACAAGACCACCGGCTCAGTGACGGCGAGCGGCAACGTGAAAATCGAAACTCCGCAAGCCGTGATCATGGCGAAGAAGGTGGAGATCAAACCAAAGCCGGCCGAAGGCGCCGCACCGGCCAGCGTCGCGCTCGAGAACGCACAGAAAATCATTCTTCCAAAGATCGAGTTTCGTGAAGCGACGCTCCGCGAAGCGGTTGATTTCTTGAGGAAGAAAGGCGTTGACCTCGACCCGGAACACAAGGGGGTAAACATCGTTTTGAGGGGGCCGGAAAAAGCCGACACCAAAATCTCGCTCAGCGTCACCGACGTGCCGCTGGCCGAAGCGGTGAAATACGTCGCGGGGCTCGGCGGACTCGAAGTCTCCGCTGACCCCTATGCCCTCACGCTTCAGCCGCCGGGTGCGAAGGCGGTGGAAGCTCCGACGCCGGCAGTTCGTGTCTTGCCGGCGCCTGGCACACCGGCAGCGGCCTTGATGGAGCGCGCGGCCAAAATCGTCATCCCGAGGTTGGAATTTCGTGACGCGACGCTGGATGAAAGCGTGGAGTTTCTCCGCAAAAAGAGCACTGAACTAGATCCGGAAAAACAGGGTGTGAACATCGTCGTCAGGCACTCGAAGACGAGCCCCGAGGCACAGATCACGGTCAGCCTCACGAACATCCCGCTGTCGGAAGCACTCCGCTACGTCGCACAACTCGCCGGGCTCGACGTGAGCGCGGACGAGCACTCGTTCGTGGTCGCCGCCAAACCGGCACCGTAATTCGCGGGCAACGGTACCGTGGCGATTGCGCAAACGGCGGGAAACACCGTAGCTTGCGCGGCAGATGACGCCCGCCACGGAGCCCAACCTTGCACCGCGACCGTCCGGTGTCGGCGCTGATTACCGGCCTCCGCGCGAGGTGTTCGACGAAATGATGGCCGGTCCGGGCGTCGTGCGCTCGCATTGGGAACCGCTGGTCCGCGGCATCGAGCAGCTCGGCCACGAGGGATTGCGCGAGCGTCGGGAAAACGCGGGCCAGCTCCTGCGCGAACACGGCGTGACCTACAACGTCCACGCCGACGGGCAGAGCGCGGAGCGGCGGTGGGAGCTCGACATGCTGCCGCTGATCATCGACGCCGACGAATGGACGCAACTCGCCGCCGGGCTCGCCCAGCGCACGCGGCTCCTCAATCTTGTCCTGGCGGACATCTACGGCCCGCAGCGGCTTTTGCACGACGGCCTGCTCCCGCCCGCGCTGCTCCACGCGAATCCCGGATTTCTCCGCCCGTGCCACGGCTTGCGACCGCCGCGCGATTTGTTTCTCACGCTGCACGCCGTCGATCTCACGCGTGCGCCCGATGGCCGCTGGTGGGTGCTCGCCGACCGCACGCAGGCGCCAAGCGGCGTCGGCTACGCGCTGGAAAATCGCGCGATCCTTTCGCGCATGCTGCCGTGGGAATTCCGCGACAGCCAGGTGCAGCGGCTCGCGTCTTTCTTCGACGCGCGCAAAGGCGGCCTGCGGTCGATGGCTCCGTGGACGGACGCGCCGCAAGTCGTCCTGATGACGCCCGGTCCGTACGCCGAGACATATTTCGAGCACGCCTATCTCGCGCGTCATCTCGGCGTTCCGCTCGTGGAAGGAAGCGATCTCACGGTGCGAGACCGGCGCGTCTTTCTGAAAACGCTCGAAGGCTTGCAGCCGGTGGACGTGATCATCCGGCGCGTGGACGACACGTGGTGCGATCCGCTCGAACTGCGCGGCGACTCGCTCCTCGGCGTGCCGGGGCTGGTGGAAGCAGCGCGCGCGGGCCATGTGGCGATTTCGAATGCGCTCGGTTCCGGCGCCGTTGAGACGCCCGCGCTCCTCGCCTTCCTGCCAAAGCTGGCGCGACATTTTCTCGGCGAAGAGTTGCGAATTCCCAATGCCGCGACGTGGTGGTGCGGGCAGGAAAGCGAACGCAACTACGCGCTCGGAGCGTTGCAGAAACTCGTGATCAAACGCAGCTTCGTCGGCGGGAACTCCGAGACGAGTTTCGGCGAGAGTCTTGCGGCCAGCGATCTCGACCAGCTCGCGGCGCGCATCCGCGCCAACCCGCATGCCTACGTCGCGCAGGAGCGCATCGCCCTTTCCACAGCGCCCGTCTGGAACGGCGAAGGATTGGAACCGCGCCCGCTCATTTTGCGCTGTTACGTGTGCGCGACGGCGGATGGTTTCTTCGCGATGCCCGGCGGCTTGACGCGCGTCTCCGCGTCGCCCGATTCACCGATCGTCTCGTCGCGCTACGGCGGCGGCAGCAAGGACACATGGGTCCGCTCGGCAGCGCCGGTCGTGGCCGCCACGCCTTTTGAAATCAGCAGTCCGCCGGTGCGGCACGAGCGCGGCCACGGACAGGTGCCAAGCCGCGTTGTCGAAAATCTTTTCTGGCTCGGTCGATACGCCGAACGGCTCGAAGACACGACGCGCCTGCTGCGTCCGGCGCTGGCTCGACTCGCCGGTGAAGGCGGTCCGGCGGAAGAAGAGGAACTCGCCGTGCTGATTCGCTGGATGGTGCGGCTGGGCTGGTTGCGCGCGCGTTTTGGAGGGCGCATTTCCAGCGACGAAGTCATCTCGGCAATCCGCGAACTTGTCTTCGAGGCCAGCCGCGCCGGCGCCGTGCGCGAACTGCTGGGCCGGGTCGGCTTTCTCACCGCGAGTGTGCGCGACCGGCTGTCCGGCGATACGTGGCGCATTCTGAATCAACTCCAGACGGATTTTCCCGCCGCAATGTCGCGCGCGACTCCGGCCGCGATGCTCGGCGCACTTCACCGCCTGATTTTTCAACTCGCGGCGTTCAGCGGCATGGAGATGGAAAACATGACGCGCGGCCATGCGTGGCAGTTCCTCGACATTGGCCGCCGGCTGGAGCGGGCGGTCAATGTCGTCACAAACGTGCGCGCGGTGCTGGCGATCGATCCTGCCGGTTTCGCGGGACTGCCGCCATTGCTCGAATATACCGACAGCACCATGACCTATCGCCGTCGCTACCGGGCGAGTCCCGACTGGCCGACGTCGCTCGGCCTGCTGCTCTCGGACGAAACGAATCCGCGGTCGCTGGCTTTTCAGTTTCAAGTGCTGGACCAGCATCTCGCCGAATTGCCGGACATCGGCGAAGCGCGATCACGGCAGCGCCATTTCGACGAACTCGTGGCGCTGCTTGCAAGCGCTGACATCCAGACGCTCGGCGCAGCGGTCGAAAATGACCTTCATCCGCTCGACAACCTGCTCCGGCGCTTGATCGCCGGCTGCGCGGCGCTTTCGGAATCACTCTCCGCGTCCTACTTCAGTCACGTGCCCGCGCGGGTCAGTTAGCACCGTGGATTACACCGTCACTCATCGCACCACCTACAGCTACACGTCCGACGTGTCGGTGTCGCATCACCTCGTGCATTTGCGCCCGCGGGAGCTGCCGTGGCAGGAAGTGACCGAGTACGCGCTGAGCGTCGAGCCCGACGCGATCGTGGCGGACGAGCGTCTGGATTGTTACGGAAACACCGCGACGTTTTTCACGATCAGCAAGCCGCATCGCAAGTTGCCGGTGATCGCCCGGAGCCGGGTGCGCGTGAACGCCGCGCCGCTGCCCATCCCGAGCCAGACTCCGCCGTGGGAGCGCGTGCGCGAACTCTGCGCGCAAGACGTGCTGACGCCCGATACCGCGGCGGGCGAATTTTCCTTCGACTCGCATTACATTCTGCGCCATCCCGCTTTTGCCGATTATGCCGTGGCTTCCTTTCCGCCGGGCCGGCCTGTGCTGGACGCCGTCATCGAATTCACGGCGCAGATTTTTCGCGATTTCAAATTTGACCCGCGCGCCACGACGGTGGCCACGCCGCTCGCCGAGGTGCTCAAGAATCGGCGCGGCGTCTGCCAGGATTTTGCCCACCTCGGCATCGCCTGCCTGCGCTCGCTCGGCCTGCCGGCGCGCTACGTCAGCGGCTATCTGGAAACGCTCCCGCCGACCGGCAAAGTGCGTCTCGTCGGCGCCGATGCCTCACACGCGTGGTTTTCCGTCTGGTGTCCCAATCACGGCTGGATCGACGCCGACCCGACGAACAACGTCCTGCCGGGCGAACGCCACATCACCGTGGCCTGGGGGCGCGATTATGAGGATGTCAGTCCGGTGCGCGGGGTCGCCGTGGGTGGCGGCGAACACAGCCTCAGCGTCGGCATCGACGTGGTGCGCGCGGCTTAACCTGCACCGCCCGCGGAAATCTTTTGACGCGCGCCGCGCCGCGCCCGCATCTTCGCGGCTCGCGCGGCTCTCAACTTTCAACTCTCAACTACTCCCATGGCCAACTACGACCTCATCGTCATCGGTGCCGGACCCGCCGGCTACGTCGCCGCGATCAAAGCCGCGCAACTCGGCAAGAAAGTCGCCTGCGTGGAAAAAGAAAGCGGCGGCGGGACGTGCAATAACTGGGGCTGCATCCCGACGAAAGCGCTGCTCAAAAATGCCGAGCTTTATCACACGATGAAGCACCGCGCCGCGGAGTTTGGCTTTAAGATCGGCTCGCTGGAATATGACTGGGGCGCGATCATCAAGCGCTCGCGCGTGGTCTCGGACAAAGGCGCGGCGGGCGTCGATTACCTTTTCAAGAAAAACAAAATCGACTCGATCAAGGGCGACGCTTCGCTCGACAAGGCGGGCGAGGTGAAGGTGACACTGCCCGACGGCAAAACGGAAACGCACACGGCGAAGAACATTCTCATCGCCACAGGTTGCGTGTCGCGGCCGATGCCGGGTTTCGATTTCAACGGCAAGACGGTGATCGGATCGAAAGAGGCTCTGGCGCTGACGGAGCAACCGAAGTCGATCGTGATCATCGGTGCAGGGGCGATCGGCGTGGAGTTCGCGTATTTCTTCAACGCATTTGGGACGAAGGTCACGATGGTCGAGATGCTGCCGAACCTTCTGCCGGTCGAAGACACCGAGGTGTCGCAGGCGTTGGAGAAATCATTTCAAAAGCAGGGCGTCACGTTTTTAACGAACACGAAAACGACCAAGACCGAGGCGAGTGACAAGGGCGTGAAGATCACCGTCGCCGACGCGAAGGGCGTGGAGAAAGTGATCGAGGCCGAGGCGTGCCTCGTGGCCATCGGTGTCGCTCCGCTGCTGCCCGGCGGGTCGCTGAAGTTTGAACTCGTGAAGGGTTACCTGCAAACGAATGACCGCTACGAAACGAGCGTGAAAGGCGTGTTCGCCGCGGGTGATATCATCGGGCCACCATGGCTCGCGCACGTCGCCAGCTTCGAGGCCGTGCAGGCGGTCGAGGGAATGTTCGACGCGAAGTTCAAGCCGAA
>JBBSDS010000020.1:0-26954 GCA_038240495.1 Chthoniobacterales bacterium
GCAGGCCCGCTCAAGCATGTAGAGCCGCTGCAGCGCGCCCGGGATCGTGGGCGCATGGGTGAGCAGCCCGTGGTTGAGCAGCACCACGCAGGTCCCCGCCTGGCACGTCCGGCCCAGGAGTTCCGGGCAACACCGGCTTGCGCGGGTCGCGGAATCGGACGAAGACGCCCGAGTTGTCGTTGCTGTTGCCGCGCGGATGCGGCAGGCAAAAGTCGAGGCGGAGGGTGAAGTTGTTGAATTGTTTCACCGTGTAGTAAAGCAGCCCGATGCCGTTGCCGGGTTGCGCGACGAGCGTGCGTCCGACCATCTTGAATCCGCCGCCGCCAGCCATCAACCACTCCGCAAAAAAGGTCGCCGACTTTTGCGTTCCATCGAACAGATTGGTGAAACCTGCCTCGGCAGGCGGCGGATTGGGCGGCGGGACTAAATGGTCGCCGAGACGCCGCGCAAGCGCGATGCCGGTAAGCATTGGATTGGGTGAGCCGATGGTGGGGAAAAGCGCCGGGCCGACGACGTAAGCGTTTTTCACGTCGTGAAAACGGCAATCGGAGTTGGTCACGGACCTGGCTGGGTCAGTGCCCATGCGCAGAGTGCCGGCTTCATGATGCGTGGTGCCAAGTCCATCGCGGCGTCCGCGCTGTGCGACGGGCAAACTCGGAGAGTTGGGCGCGTAGAGCAACTGGGCGCTCAGGTCGTCCGTTTTTTTTGCCTTCTGGATTCCTTGAGGGGTGAAAATTTCAAATTCGAGATCGCCCGCGAAAATTTTCGCGACATCATCCGATGCTTTGTCCATCGCGTTCCACAATTCCTGATCGCGGGCGCTGGGCTGGAGGTTCACCCAGGCGCGGCGCGTCTGGAACTCATCGTTCTGCTGGGCATCGAGATCGAGCGTGACGTTACTCGCGCCATTGTTCGGCTCCATCTCACCGATGCCCCGGATGGTAATGACTACGTGCGTATCAGAGGCGAACTTGTGCGATTCGAACGTGTCGATGTCAGGAATTTTCTTGAATAATTCCGCTTCGGAACTATTGCCGTTCGCGCCCAGCCCCGAGGCCGTAATTTGAAAATGAAAATGCCCGACCCCGTCCGGCGTGCCGTCGGCTTTCTTGAATTGATGCTGCCCCTTGACGAGCAACGCGGAGGCTTCAAGGGCTTGGACCACGGCGGGCAGCGATTTCAATGCCGCGCGCGGCACGCGAATGTCCACGTTCGACCGCAAGTGTGCCATGAGGTTCGTGCCGATTTTTCCGTCGCTGCCGAACGAGAGTAGCGCCAGCCGCGTGCTCTCCACCGTGCCCAGCGCGATGATCACTTTCGTATCCGGCGAAACAGAAATCGGCCCGCGCTCCGTGATGATCTCAGTCACGCGCTTGCCATCCACATCGTTGACGGTGTTCAGGCGGATGACGTGGCAGCGCGGCACGACCATGAGGCGTTTTTGCACGTCGTCGTTCGGCGATTCGGCGTAAGCCTCACGCGCGGCTTTGATCAGCAGCGGCACCGCGCTGAATTTATTGAACGGGAAAAAACCAGCGTGGCCATTCTGGCCTTGCACGGCCAGCGGTGCCTCGAGTTTCGCTTCGTTGCGAAGAGCCGTCTCCAGTTTCGCCAGATCGCTCGGGTTGGTGGGCAGCGGACTCGGCAGTTTAACGTCGAGCACCGCCGCGAGGTCCGGCAACGACGCCGGAGTGTTGCCGTAATCGACGGCGGGATGATCGGGCAGCGTGGCCAGGTCCATCGCATCGGTGACGCCAGTCAGTCCGGCAAAAAGCTTTGCGCGCATCGCCCGGTGCAATTCGCCAAAGATGAAGTCATTCGTTTCCGACACGCCGATTTGATCGCTCGACTGGTGGAAGTAACCCTTGCGCCCGTCCGGCAAAGTTTTAGGCGTCAAATCGTCCAACACCGCTTTGGGCCAGACCGTTTTGGGCAACTCCGAATCCAGCAGCCGCGGAGACCAACCGCCCCAATAAACCGAGCGGCCACCGACGCAATAGGCGAGACCGGGAAAAGGAATCCCCGCATTCCAAGCCAAACCCCACACCTCTCTTTGCGGCAGGTGATGCATCACGGCAGCACCCGCGTCAAGGCCAAGCACCGGCAGGTTCTGCACATGTTCGGGGATCAGAAACGGTCCGCCCTCCAGCACCAGGATGCGTTCGCTGCGATTCTGACTGCGAAACCAGAGATGTTCCGCGAGCGCGGCGCCGAAGGTGCCGCCGCCGATGATGATGAAGTCGAAAGGCCGAAGGTCGCCGCGCCCGGGCAAGCCGGCGGTATTGCGCGCGTTGGCGTCCATCGTCACGAGTGCTTCATCAAAGGTGTTGCACACGTAGCGACCAAGCACGTCGCGTGAGAAGTCAGTGTATGGAGTGGGTGAGCCGATGTTCATAAGCTATTCAGAGGTTGTGGAGATTCCAGTGATGTCAAAAGTGAAAACCATGCCTGACTCAATGCCGGTGGCGTCGAGCATCTCCGTTTGCGCACCCGCGCCAAACGTGGCGACGAGACAAGTGAGTCGAATCAGACGCTTCATCGCGCATGAAAATATGTCACGGTGCATCAATTACAAGTTGAAATATCTATTACATTCCATAGCCTGTCCCTCGTGATTGTTCCGAACAAATGGATTCTCCTGCTCTACGGGTTGCCCACAAAAAAAGGCTCTGCGCGCGTCAACCTGTGGCGGCAGCTTAAAAAGTGCGGCGCACTTCCGTTGAAAACATCCGCCTATCTGCTTCCCGATAAACCGGAGCATCACGAGCGTCTGCAATGGCTGGCGCAACAAGTCCGTGACGGCGGCGGTGAAGCCACAATTATCCACGTCACCGAGATTGAAGGGCTTCGCCATGAGGACATCGTTCGCCAGTTCAACGAAACGCGGGCCGCGGATTACGACGTGTTGCTCTCCGCGCTCACCGAACTGATTGCTCGGAATCGGAAACGTCGCGACGAATCGTTCGCGGCGGACTTGGAAAAGTTGACCCGCCAGTTTGAGGACATCCGAAAAATTGATTTCTTTGATTGCTCACGAGCGCAAGACGCCCAAATGCTTTTGAAACGCGCCGCTGGTTTGCGGAGCGCCAAGTCGAAAACTTCACCACCACTGACTGCGAAAAAGTTTGTCGGCAAAACGTGGCTCACGCGGCCACGGCCTGAAATTGACCGTGTGGGTTCTGCCTGGCTCATCCGCAAACTCATTGACCCGAAGGCCAAGTTTGTTTTTGCAACCGATCCGGCAAAACATCTGAGCGCCATTCCCTACGATATGTTTGAGGTGGAGTTTTCCCATCACGGCGACGACTGCACTTTTGAGACCTTGGTCAAGCGTTTCGGCATCACGGACAAAGGTATTTTGAAAATCGCCGAGATGGTGCATGACGCGGACTTGGAAGACGGCAAATTCCAGACGACCGAGTGTGCGGGCATTGACCAGGTGTTGAAGGGGTGGGCCAAGAGCAGCCTGAGCGACGACGAACTCCTGAAACGCGGCGGCGAATGTTTCGACGCGCTCTATCAACAGCTACGCAAATGAATCACCAAGGGCCGCTATGAAATGGATTACGCGCGAAACAGTCAAAGTGGACCGAGTCGCCTGCCCTTGGCTCATCAAGAAGTTCGTTGACCCGCAGGCCGAGTTTATTTTCGTCCGGGCGAGCCAAGTTGAATCCAAGGCCAACGAGCTTGGTGCGACTCCTTTCGACATCGAAGGTTGCGAACTTGGGCATCATGGCGAAGATGTTTCTTTCGATTCGATTCTGAAAAAATTCAACCGCAACCGATCTCCACGGCAACCCGCGTGCGGTCGGCGGCACGGTGGACATTAGCGCGTATGAATTTCAAGCGCCAGTGTCGCAGATTTCCTACGCCTGGCTCCAGCAATACGGGTTGCCCATCAACGCGAACACCGATTCTTCAGACCCGGACGGCGACGGCCTGACGAACTGGCAGGAGTGGCGCTGCCTGACCGACCCCACCAACGCGCTCTCCGCCGTGATTATTTGGGTGGGGTTGGCGTGCGCTGGCCAAGGAGCCAAGGAGCGCCCCGGCCTCGGTCAGAAGGGCGTGACCGTTGGCGAGAAGTTGTCGAGTTCACGGTTCTCGCCCCTGGCGCGATGCCCGGCACTACTTCGCGGTCTGATCGCCTCCTCGAGGCGCTTCCGGAAGATTTTGACTTTCAGCCTTAAACAAGGCAGATTCACTGAATCGTGAGCACCGAGACGGACATCTTAATCAAGCGTGCCGCTGCCGAACTCAAGACAGCCGGCGCAGTGGAGATTTACATCTTTGGCTCCGCTGCCAAAGGGACGGCTGATGTCGATTCCGATCTCGACCTGGCGGTTTCCGGCCTGCCCCCGTCGGTTTTCTATCGCATGGGCGCGCGCGTCAGCGATTTGATCGGGCGTTCGGTGGATTTGATTGATCTGGACATTGACACGCCGTTCACCCGCTACCTTCGCGCGGAGAATGAACTCGTCCGGGTGGGATAAATTCCGCAAACAACAGGCCGCGGAACGCGAACAATTGCAGCGTCTGTTGTTGGGGATGAACCGCCTGCTGTCCAAGTGCCGGGAGACGGTTCCGACCGAAATTGAACTGTCCGCGCTGGCGGCCACGCTCCATTCCTTTTACACGGGCACGGAAAACATTTTTAAACGCATCGCCGTCGAATTGGATGGCGAGCCAGTGCGCGGCGAATCCTGGCATCGTGACCTTTTGCTGCGGATGAAAACGCCCACCGCGCGCCGACCGGCCTTGTTGTCAGAAGAACTTCACGACTCGTTGAATGAATACCTGCGTTTCCGCCACGTTTTCCGCAATGCGTATTGCTTTGACTTGGATTGGCAGAAAATGTCTCCGCTGGTGCTGCGCTTGGAAGAAACCTTCGGAAAGCTGGAAAATGCGCTCGATGATTTTCTGAACATTTAGCCAGGGGCTCGACTGGGCTGAGGTTGCGCGAACTGCGCCAGGCGGCAGGAGTAATGGATTATTCGGCGTTGGCCGCAGCGATTCGAAGGTTTGAAAAAAGGCTGGATGGTAAACCGCCCTCATCAGGCGCGTTCCAGCAAAGGTGTTGAGAAAGTGCTGGTCGGGTAGTGCCGGTGTGGTGCTTGACTCACCACCAAAATATGGCATTTTTGGGGCGGAAACGAGGTCTTAGAGGACCGATTCCGACCCTCGCCTCCAATCTGAACCGCGTGTGCGGCAAGGATTTGGAAATCTTCCACACGCGAGTGCCAGCAGAAGTGCCAGCAAAAAGTTATCCGAGTAGCTTCTAGCATATCGGTGGTAACTCGCCCACTACCCGCTAACCGGGTCGTCCTCAATCGTCGTAAACTCATCGCTGCTAAAAACAGTTATGAGACAACGATACCGACTCTATCGCCGGAAAAACGGCGGACGCTACTACATCCACGACGACGTGACCGGCAAACAGGAAAGCCTCGGCACGAGTGACCGCGCCACCGCCGCCCGCCTGTTCCATTCCAAGAGCGAGGCCGTCCAGCAGCCGGCCGTGAACCTGCAAATCGCCCGCGCCTATCTCGCCGCCAGCGACCCGCAGATTGCCACCCGCAACTGGCAGTTCGTCATGGACGAAATGGTCAAACTCAAGAAAGGCGAAACTCAGCACCGCTGGCAGACCGCCATCAAGGACAAAGCGTTCAATTTGATTCGGCACCTGCCTGTGCTGGAAACACGCCCGGAAAGCTTTCTGCGCCTGCTCGAAACGGGAAAAGCTTCGACCAAGGTATATTTGCGGCGTATCCACAACTTCGCCTTGGATATGACGTGGCTGCCGTGGCCGGTCATCGTGAAACGGCAGTGGCCAAAAGTTCAGTTCAAGGACAAGCGGGCGATTACCTACGAGGAACACCAGGCCATCATCAGCCGCGAGCAGAATCCGGAGCGGAAAAAGTTCTACGAGTTGTGCTGGCATCTGGGCGGCAGCCAGGGAGACATCGCGTGCTTGCATCGAGCCTATGCAAAGAGAGCCAAAATGAAACTGCCCAGCCTGGAGGAATACGAAAACAAAGCCTCATCCTTGTCCACGGCAACGAAGCCGTAACCAAACTGGTGAAAACACGTTTGTGCCATTCCATCGTTCTCGGCAACTCCCAAAGAAAGGGGAACCGCGCTGGCCCGTGCGGGCGGTTGGCTGCACTAATTTCGTTCCGCCAACCCACCGCACGCGCCGCGACGGTTTGGATCATGGGCGGTCCGTGCCGCTTCCCGTCGCGCCTGGCGGAGACGACTATGCGTTCGTTCCGCCTGCTGCGCCGTCCAGCCGCACCGACCGCCTTTGCATGTCGGTTGGGCGTGATTCTTGATGATTCTGCCCCAATTGGGCTTCATTTTACGTTTGCACAACGAAGCGTCAGACGCTACGCTACGCAAATGAAAAACAAGCCTAAAAACGTTCAAGAGCTTCGCCGCATTGGTGCAGCAGAAGCCTTTATTGACGCACGCATGGCTTTGGGTCGTGTCGCATTTTCTCTGGCTGATTTGACGAAGGAATCGGGGTTGTCGGCCATTGCCGCGAAATATCAGTTGTTGAGGCTGCGGGGCAAAGTGATTCGGGTTTCGAGAAGGCAGCAGTTTTTTCTGATTGTTGCGCCGGAACATCGCCGCATGGGTGCGCCACCGGCGATCGGGTGGCTCCAGGATTACTTTAACTCGCTTGGTCGCCCGTATTATCTGGCGCTTCAGTCTGCGGCCAGTGCGTTTGGTTCAAATCCGCAAGCCTTGCAGGTGACACAAGTGATGACCGACCGGCCTTGCCGGACAATCAAGGTGGGGCGAATTCAGGTGCGATTCTTCGTCAAGCGCGGGATTGAGCGAACACCGACACAACAACTGGCGCAGGCGGCTGTCCCGCTTTGCATCAGCACACCGGAGGCGACCGCGTTTGATCTCGTCCGATATGCGACCCGTATCGGCGGAATTGAGCGCGCGGCTGAAACCATTGCCCCGTTATTGCCAGTCTTGCGTGCCCGCGAACTCAAACGCGTGCTGGAGGCTGAGAATGAACTAGCCATCGCCCAGCGCCTGGGTTTTGTCATCGAAACCGGCGGAGCAAAAAAACTGGCTCAAGTCATTCACGACTGGCTTCCCGACAAATTGGTGACAGTGCCTCTGTCTCCGTTAAAGGGTGAACGCAAAAACCTTCCAATCGTTGAACGCTGGCAGATTCTCAACAACTCCGGCGAACTGAAATTATGATGCCCATCACCCGCCAGGATGTTCTGGCACATCAGGCCGTTGTGCCGTGGGCAGCGCAGTATCAGGTTGAGCAAGACCTCTTGCTGTGCCGGGCGATGGTGGCGCTTTTCGATGATACTTTTTTAAGCAGCCAAGTCGCCATGCGCGGCGGCACACTCCTGCATAAAGTTCATCTCGTACCGGCGTCCCGTTACAGCGAAGACATTGATTTGGTGGTGGTGGGAACTCGCCCGGAAGAGCATATCCGTCGGGCTGTCCGGCGGGTTTTGGCGGATGTGTTGGGAGCGCCCAAGGCGTCAGCATGGGGCACTCTCAAACTGGCTTTACGAAACGCTGTTCAACCGTCGCGGGTGCTGCGAATGACATATTCACTGCCTTCGATCATTGAACCCGGCCGGATGTTGGACATCGTGATCGAGGCGAACGTGACCGAACGTAAGCCGCACCGTTCCGTGGTGGAAATACCGTTTGGTTTCCCATTCCGGGGAAAATCCGTCCAGACGCGGATCAAGGGCTATGACATCCATGAAATGCTGGGCACCAAAATGCGGGCGATGTTCCAGCGGAAACGCGGGCGGGATTTGTTCGATTTATATTGGGCGCTGACCAAATCCACCAGCCCGGTTGATCCATCGGGAATTATTGAATCGTTCCAGCATTACATGAAACAAGAAGGGACGAAGGCAGGCCGTGCGGAGTTTGTTGGAATTCTTGAAGCGCACCTCAAAGACCGTGGATTCTGTTCCGACATGGAACCGCTGCTGCGTAGCGGAATCACCTACGACCCGCAGTCCGCGGGAAGTTTTATTAAAGCCAAGCTGCTAAGCCTGTTGCAAGAGTGATTCGCCCTGGTAAACTGCCTGATTTATCGCCGTATTGACTTCCTCAAATTTTTGAGGATTAGTGCGGAATCGGAATGCCAATTCGCGCGCCACTTGGTCGGAATACCGCATCGCCAGTCATCGCCACTGGAAGCACCCGCGGCGGTTGTGGCACTTCTGATTTTTCAATAGTCTAACCGCTATGCATATCGCTCGCTCCAGGTTTATGAGTGCGTCATCCGCCATCGTAACCGCGTCCGCGCTGTCTCTAATAGTCGCCTCCACGACGCTAGGCGCGACGACGTCTGACAAGACTTACGATTTTCCAATCTACAAGAACAAGCCGTCCGGGCGGCAAGTAAGCGGTCAGCCCGCGCCCGCGCTTTCACCGGAAGAGACGCGCAAGTTGATCCAGGTGCCTTCCGGCTTCGATGTGCGCCTGTTCGCCGCCGAACCGATGGTGGTGAATCCCGTCGCCATGACGTGGGACGAGCGCGGGAGGCTCTGGGTGCTGGAACTTTATGAGTATCCCAATGGCGTGGCCAAAGGCGAGAAGGGCCGCGATCGTATCAAAATTCTCGAAGATACGGATGCGGACGGCGTGGCGGACAAAGTGACCGTGTTTGCAGATGGCTTCTCCCTCGCGACCGGACTCGCGCTGGGGAATGGCGGCGTGTACCTCGCTCAGGGACCCGATCTCCTCTTCCTCGAAGACACCAACGGCAACGACAAGGCCGACAAGACTACCGTGCTCAAGACCGGCTTCGAAATGGAAGACCGCCACGAATTGCTCAATGGCCTCGCGTGGGGACCGGATGGTTGGCTCTACATGACCCGCAGTGTCTTGACGCATTCCAAAGTCAAAGACCCGAACAATCCGAACGGCGACGGCGTGACGATGGACGGCGCACTCGTCCGCTTTCATCCCGTCACGAAGAAGTTCGAGGTCTTCGCTGACGGCACGAGCTACCCGTGGGGCGTGGACTGGAACGAGCGCGGCGATGCATTCGTGAGCGCGAGCGTGATTCACCACCTCTTCCACATGGCGCCCGGCGGCCAATACAATCGTCAGGGCGGCGCGTGGGCGAATCCTTACGGCTACGCGCAGGACTTGCCGAGTAAGGGCCTGCCCGCCATCGTTGATTGGCGTCACTACCGCTCGGGGCACGCAGGAATCTGCGATTATCAAGGCGATCAATATCCAGCGGCATGGCGCGGCCTCGTCTTCCTCGGCAACATTCATCAAAACGCACTCAATCTTGACCGCCTCACGCCCGTCGGCTCGACTTATACAGCAGAGAAAGAATCCAAACTCCTTGGCCCTCCGAAGGGTGACTTCGATGTAGGCGCGGGAAATTTTCTCGTTAGCAAAGACCCTTGGTTCCGCCCCGTCGCCGTGCATACAGGACCCGACGGCGCTCTGTGGATTGCTGACTGGTGCGACAAATATCCCAGCTTCCAAAACACCCAGGCTGATCCCGAGGGCATGGACATCGAACTCGGGCGCATCTGGCGTGTGGTATGGGTGGGCGAGGAGAAAGGCAAGGCGGTGGCGAGCCGCCCGCAACCCGACATGAACCTCACGAAGTTGACCACCGACGAACTCGCGGGCCTGCTCGAACATCCTAACAACTGGCAGCGCCGGACGGCGCAACGCGTCATTGCAGAACGGCAAGACCCGAAGCTCACGCGCACACATAACGCAAATTCCAAGATTCATGATCTGATGAACAGCGACAAGCCCACTGACTTTCGCCTGGCCGCTCTCTGGACGCTACACGCGAGCAGTGCGCTTGAAGACGATGTTTTAGACGACCTCAAGAAAGACAATGACCCGGCGTTTCGGGCATGGGTGGCGAGGCTGACAGGCGAGCGAGGTTATCCGTTCGGCAACGCGATAAAGAGATTATCAATGCTCGCCCTCGACACAAACGCTTCGGTGCGTCTCGCCGTGGCCGCAGCCGCAAGGCAATTTGTTTCAGGTTCTCTCACGGTCGATACCTCTCCGGCGATTCCGCTCCTTGACGTTGTCACTGGTGGAGTGCTGTCTGACTTGCATAAAAGCCCGATCGATCCCAATGACCCGGTACTGCCGTTCGTTTACTGGATGGCGCTCGAACCCATCATAGCGCACGATGCGGGCCACGCGCTGGGTTGGTATAAAATCACCAAGGACAAGCACGAGTCAGAGTGGCCGATGAACGGTTACATCCTGACGCGAGTCATGCGCCGCGTATGCGATCTGTCTGAACCGGCTTTGCGCGAGAAACATTTGAACAATGCGATGGAAATCCTCGGCGGCCTTGCTTCCGAAACCAAGCTGGCCAATGCGGCATTGGATGGATTGATCGCGGGTTTCAAAACGAAGTCCGTGCCGCCCACCATTCCCGTTGAACCAATCTTTTGTAAATTGACCGCGAATCCTGCCGTCGCTGACAAGGCGCGTCGTTTGGCCACGCTCATGTCGCAATGACGCTCCATAACTGATGTCTCAGGCCGGTAAAGCGTGTCACTCCCCGTAACGGAAAACATTTGCCATTCCTTTCCCTCCCCCAAGCTTAATGTGCTTTAATAGCTACCGATCACGGTTTCGCAAAAATAGAGGCCCATTTTTGATCGCACAATTCGGACAGGTTTTCATTCTATTCCGTCAGATCCAATCAATTCTGGGCGTCTTGAGCACGCTTCTCTGCATCCTTTGCCTCGGTCACAACGATTTCCAGCACCATCGGTTGTCCTTCCGTGATCAGTGCGCGTTGACTGCTTGGCAACGCAGCGAGAAATGACAACTCCATTCGTTGCATTGTTGTCTCGATGCGCCGCAAGGCGTGGCCGCGAATCGAAACCTCGTGCGTGGCAAAGACCAATCGAAGGTGTTGCCGCTTCCCCTCGCTCTTGAGTTCAGCAAAAGCGAACTGGTCAAACGGCAGCAACAGACTTCCTTCAGACGACAGTTCGATTCTGACGCCGTGAGCGTTCGGGTCGCTGGACCAACATTCTGGTGTTTTTGTGTTCATGTTTTTGTGTGGTTTGTGAGTGACGACGACGCGCCAGTTTCAGCCGGCAGAAAGTGTCGGCGGCGCGTTGTCCAAAGCGGAGGAGATGGCCGTGCAAACGATCCCAAAGGCGGATGCCACGCCGGGGGACAAATCCGGCCGTGAGTTCCAGAGCCAACGGCCTGTGGCCGGAGCGAGTCACATTCTCCCGCAGTTGCTCCTTGTCCGGGGTGAAGATGCGGATGCCACGGCGACCACGCGAAATGGTCACATACCATTGCTGCGCATTCGTCGCGGCTTTGACGGTCGAATCAGAGAACAGGACGTAATCCACTGTCTTGCCTTGTGAGCCGTAGGACGTGACGGCGTAGCCGGAGAGGAATTCGCGGAAGCTCGCGTCCAAAACCCGGCCATCGGTGAGTTCAACTCCGCCATCGGGACGAACCGACTTGGCGGTGACAAGCTCATCATTCGTAACGCGCCCGCCCGAAGCCAGTTTGCGATTGGCCTTTAGATGCAGACGGTCGCCGATCGCAATCGAAAGATTGCGCGGCTGGCAGACAGAGATGTGACCGAGCATCTTGTTTGAAACGGTGACGAACTTTCCGCCAACTTCGACCAGCACGTTCGATTTCAAAATGCCCGCGAGCTTTCCCTTTGCACCAGGTTCAGCCTCGCGCACTTTCTGATTGAAGATCACCACGGCATCTTGCGGATAGAACCGTTCATCCCGCTTCTGTGCGTTCGTCAGGTCGAGCCGATCCAGCGCTTGAACCGTCGTGTCGTTTGCACCGAGCAGCCCCTTCGATTTGAGTGCGTCGCGCACGCGCGAGTTCACGCGATGCACTTCCCCCCACGTCTGCGATACGACGATCGCCGAGGTTGCCAAGCGCACCTGGCAGGTGCCGATGGACGAGATGACCAAGCTCAAGACCGGCGCGACATTGGTGCGCCACAAGCGGGCGATGCAAGACAAGGCGTTCGACAAATAAGGCAATGAGTTGGAAGGCCAGGTATTGAATATGATGGGCTCGAAGGTGCGATAGTATTCTCCGAGCTGCTTCTTGTTATTCTTAACAGCGCGAAGGAGTTGTTCGCAGGCTTCGTAAACTTCTACGGGAGGCATGGCCTTGTCGCTCACCGCCTCGTTGAGGTATTGGCTGGCCTTGCTACGCCAGCGATGCACTTCCGGCGGGGTAATGGTGCGGTTGGCATTGAGCGTTTCCGCCGCTCTCAAGGCCCCATAGAACTTCCGAAGGGGCGCGTATTGGCTTTGAATCAATGCCTCAGCAGCGACGCGATATGCCTCACCGCGTTCCTTTTCGGCGTAAGTTTCGGGAGGAACCACGGAACGGGCATAGAGGTAAAGGATCATGGGATCATCGCACCCGTTGCTGACGGCGGTTTTGATCGCCGCAGTGATTCGCGCCACGCAAAGCCCGGCCAGGGCCACAGCGAATTGTTTCGCCAGATCGGCGGGTATCATCATTCGCGCGGGAACAATGTCGTGACGGACGCCAACAAGCGAGCTTCACATGGTGGAGGAAGTGTTGCCGTGGGGCCTATAGTAGAGCGAGATGGCGCGACGAAAACCGGGTTAACCTCCCCCCCTTGCGCGAGACGCAATTCTCAGCATACTTTGCGCGCATGAAAAACATCATCTGCTCCGCCGCTCTCATGGTTGCCACGAATGTCTTCGCCGCAGAATCGTGGTGGCCGCAGTTTCGCGGGCCGAACTGTTCCGGCGTTTCCGAGAGCGCGCATCCCCCCGCCGCGTTCGGCCCCGGCACCAATGAGCTTTGGAAAGTTGCTGTGCCGGGCGGGGTGTCGTCGCCGGTGGTTTGGGGCGACCGGATTTTCCTGACCGCCTTCGACGCGGGAAAACTGGAAGTCCATTGCTACGCGCGCAAGGACGGCCGGCAACTCTGGAAGCGCGCGGTGCCGACGGAGAAACTGGAGGAGTTCCATTCCACGGAAGGCAGCCCGGCGGCGTCCAGTTGCGCCACAGACGGACGGCGCGTCGTGAGTTACTTCGGCAGCTACGGGCTGATCTGCCACGACTTCGCGGGCAAAGAATTGTGGCGGCATCCGCTGCCAGTGGCGGAGACGGCGGGCGGTTTCGGCAGCGGCAGTTCACCGACGCTAGCGAACGGGCGTGTGCTCATTAACCGCGACATGCAAAAGAACTGCGCGCTGCTGGCGGTGGACTTGAAGACCGGCCAACGCGCGTGGGAAACCCCGCGCCCGGACGTCTCGCAAAGTTACGGCTCCGCGATGGTTTGGAAAAACAACGGCGTGGAGGAAGTGGTGATGTCCGGTTCGCTCAAACTCAAGGCCTACGACCTCAAGACTGGCGCGCAACGCTGGTCGCTCGGAGGAGTGCCGTCGTTCACCTGCACCACGCCCGTGGCGGGAGACGGCCTGCTGTTCTTCGCTGGCTGGGCGCCCGGTAAGGGCGACTCGCCGATGCCCACTTGGGAGCAGACCGCCGCCCAGTTCGACAAGAACAAGGACGGCGCCATCACGCCCGATGAAGTCAAGGGCACTCCGATGGAAAGTTTCTTTCGCGCGCAGGATTTGAACGGCGACGGCAAGATCACCGCCGAAGACATCGACGGGATGAAGGCGATGATGTCCAAAGGCGAAAACGTGCTGGTCGCCATCCGGCCCGGAGGCCAGGGCGAACTCGGCGCGAGCCAGGTCGCGTGGAAACAGACGCGGGGCCTCCCCTACGTGCCGTCGCCTCTCTACTACCGTGGCCGCATCTACCTGGTGAAAGACGGCGGCATGGTCTCAAGCTACGACGCGAAGACCGGCGCGCCCGCCTACCAGCAGGAGCGCCTCAACGCGCTCGGCAACTACTACGCCTCACCCGTGGCGGCGGATGGCCGGGTGATCGTCGCCTCGCTCGATGGCAAGGTGACGGTCTTCAGCGCAGGTGGCGACGCGCCGAAGATACTTCATCAAACGGATTTCAAAGAACGCATCGCCGCCACGCCCGCGCTCGTGGAGAACCAACTTTACCTTCGCACGCCCACGGCCCTCTACGCGTTTGGCAAGTAGGGAGCGAACCAAACCAAAAAACAGAAGTTGCGCTTCAGGCCCGTTGGCAGGTGGTGGGTGGAAAGTGCGGAGCGCATGAGCGATGGGCACACGAGGCGAGACGCCAGCGCATGAATTACGTCAACACCTTCATTGCCGTAGCGCCAGACACCTCGGCGAAAGCCGGCGCGGTGCCAGTCGAGCGCGGCGGCAAGAAGTCCATCGCGGTGCTGGAGCACAAACTCATCTCGGCCCGGCCTTACACGCACACGCAAGAGGAAGTCCAGTTCACCGTGCATGTCCGGCGCATGGGCCTCTTGGCGGCGGAGATCAAGACGCGACGCGCCGGGCTTTGGCGGGAGTTCTTCTCCAGACCCAGGGCGCGCATGCGCACTTCGCCCTGGCCAAGTCATACGGCTGGGGCCTGCACTTCAACCCTGAAGGCAAGGTGGCGCTGGTGGGCGTCGAAAGCTCTGCTTACAAACGCCTGGCTGGCAGCCGGTCTATCGAGCAAACGCGCGCCATGCGGAATAAACGGGCCTGCAGCGCATTGCGGATTGATTGAATCGAACCCTGCCCGCCAGAAAAATGGCGCTTGTGTTGCATGACGCAGATTGTATGCAATGCGCGATATGCAATCTGCCCAACGGCCTTCGCTTTGTCCGGCGCCCTTGCACCATCCCAGTCTGGTGGACCGGCTGGTCGAGCGGGTCTTCGCGGCGGTGGTCGAGGAGCGGCTGAAGCCGGGCGCGAAAGTGACAGAGGAGACACACCATGAACATGCTGGCTAACCATGTGCCGCGCCGGGCCATTGCGCTGTGGTTGCAATCCACGCGTCTCCCCCACCACTTCCAACACCAGACAAAATGAAAATCATTGAAATTGCGTTCACCGGCACTCCGGTCACAGACATTAAGCGCGCCCGCGCCTTTTACGAAGGCGTGCTGGGACTCAAGCCCACCATGGAATCCGCCGGCGGCCTGTGGGTGGAATACGACATCGGCAACGGCACATTCGGCATCGGCTGTTACGGCGAAGTCTGGAAACCGTCGCCTGACGGCACCTGCGTCGCGTTCGAGGTGGACGACCTCGATGCCGAAATTTCACGGCTGAAATCTAAAAGCGTGACTTTTGCCATGGGAGTCACCGACACGCCGCTGTGCCGGTTCGCCATAATTTGCGACCCCGACGGAAATAAAATTCTGATCCACAAAAGAAAGATGTGATGAACACTCGTATTGCTTCTCTATTGCTCGTCTTGGGCACCTCGTTCGTCCGCGCCGCCGATACCGCGCCGCCCGCCGATGTCGTTCCGCACGCGGGGTTGTCGGCGCAAGACGCGGTGAAGTTCGCCACATTGCCGCCGGGGTTCAAACTGCACGTCTTCGCCGCCGAGCCGGACGTGAAGCAGCCCATCGCCTTTTGCGAGGACCATCGCGGGCGGCTCTGGGTTGCGGAGGGCTACACGTATCCGCAGCGCGCGCCGGAGGGTAAGGGCAAGGACCGCATCCTCGTCTTCGAGGACACGGACGGTGACCACAAGTTCGACCGGCGCACAGTCTTCATGGAGGGACTAAACCTCGTCAGCGGCCTGGAGTATGGCTTCGGCGGAGTGTGGGTCGGAGCCGCGCCATATCTCATGTTCATTCCGATTGCCGATGGCGATGCACCCAAGCCCGCCGGCCCGCCGCAGATTCTCCTCGATGGCTGGGATTTCAAAGCCGACACGCACGAGACACTCAACACTTTCACCTGGGGGCCGGACGGCTGGCTCTACGGGAATCACGGCGTGTTCTGTCCGTCACACGTCGGCAAGCCCGGCGCGAAGGAGAGCGAGCGGCAATGGATGGACGCCGGTGTGTGGCGCTATCATCCGACCCAGCATCGCTTTGAAGTTTTTGCCGAAGGGACGAGCAATCCGTGGGGCATCGACTTCGATGAACACGGCCAGCTTTGGGAGGAAGCCTGCGTCATCCCGCATCTCTGGCACATGATTCAAGGCGGGCGTTACGAACGTCAGGGCGGCGAACATTTTTCCATCAATCGCGACGAGACCGCGCGCAACGAGTCGCGTCGCGAGAAGGGCAGCCGCAAACCCCTCTTCCCTTACACCTATGACGACATCAAAACCGTCGCCGACCATTTTCATTACGCGGGCGGTCAGGGACCGCACGCCGCGAATGGCCGCAGCGACGCGGCGGGCGGCGGCCACGCGCACGCGGGGCTGATGTGTTACCTCGGAGAATCGTGGCCGGCGGAATATCGCAGCCAACTTTTCATTGGCAACATCCACGGCCAGCGGTTGAACGTGGACATCCCGGAGCGGAGCGGCTCCGGCTACGTGGGCCGGCACGGCCAGGATTTCCTCAACTTCCAGGACAGTTGGAGCCAGACCCTCAACCAGCGTTACGACCAGAACGGTTCGGTCTTCATCATCGACTGGTATGACAAGAACCAGTGTCACAACCCGCGTGAAGACGGGCACGACCGCAGCAACGGGCGCATCTACAAGATTGTCTATAACGACCAGCCGTGGACGCCGGTGGATTTGCAGAAGAAGAGCGACGAAGAACTCGCGCAGCTTGTGCCATCGAAGAACGAATGGATGAGCCGCCACGCGCGGCGGGTGCTGCAAGAGCGCGCGAAGGAACGCGGACTCGAAGCCGCCGCGCGCGATGCGCTGCTGAAGATGGCGCGTGAGAATCCCGGCACTCCCGGAAAACTTCGCGCGCTCTGGGCTCTCCACGTCAGCGGCGCGTTGAGCAATGAACTCGCGTTGGAACTGCTCGGCAACGCGGACGAATACGTGCGGGCCTGGGCGATTCAATTATCCGCCGAAGACCGCAAGTTGTCTGGCGACGCTCTCGGCAAGCTCGTTGCATTGGCGAAGAACGACGCCTCGCCCGTCGTCCGCCTCTACGTCGCAGCCGCGCTGCAACGCCTCGCGCCCGAAGACCGTTGGGACGCTTACGCCGCGTTGCTCCAACACAGCGAAGACGCCGCCGACCACAACCTCCCGCTTATGGCCTGGTACGCCGGCGAAGCCCTCGCGGCGACGCAGCCCGCAAAAGCCTTGCCTCTCGCGGTCGAGGCGAAGCTTCCGAAAGTTTTGAACTTCACCACCCGCCGCATCGCCTCGCTCGGCACGACGGAAGCGCACGCGCTCATCGCCGCGACGCTGGCTTCCGTGGACGACGCGGCCAGGCAACTCGAAATGCTCTCCGGCTTGAGCGCCGCGTTGGCCGGTCAGCGCAACGTCTCCGCGCCCCGAGGCTGGGGCGAGGTCGAAACGAAACTCGCCGCCAGTCCGAACGTCGCCGTGCGCACGCTCGCGCAAACCCTCTCACTCACCTTCGGCAGCCAGACCGCGCTCGCCGCGTTGCGCAAAACTCTCGCCGACACCAGCGCGGAGGCTCCCGCGCGCCGCGCCTCACTTGATGCCCTGGTGGGTGTGAAAGACTCCGAACTGCCGCCGCTCCTGCGCGAGTTGCTGCGCGACGCCGCATTGCGCGGACCCTCACTCCGCGCGCTCGCCACTTACAACGACCCGCTCACGCCCGACGCCATCCTCGCCGCCTACGGTTCCCTCGACGCCGCGCAGAAACGCGACGCGCTCAATACGCTCGTCTCGCGTCCCGCCTTCGCCAAGCCGCTACTTGCCGCCATCGCGAGCGAAAAGATTTCGGCGAAAGACCTCACCGCGGATGTCGTCCGCCAGCTTCGCGGGATGAAGGACGCCGACGTGCAGCAGCAACTGACGAGAGCCTACGGCACCTTCCGCGAGACCAGCGCCGACAAGAAGGCCGAGATGGAAAAATATCGCGCCATCTACCGCGCCGGCTACTCGCAGCCCGGCGAGGCCGGACGCGGACGGGTGATTTTCAATCGCACCTGCGCCCAGTGCCACACGCTGTTCGACAGCGGCGGCAAGGTCGGCCCCGACATTACGGGCGCGAATCGTTCCGACGTGAATTATCTCCTCGAAAACATCTTGGACCCCAACGCCGTCATCCCGAACGAATACCGCGTCTCCAACGTCGAGACCAAGGACGGCCGCAGCCTCACCGGCATCATCAAGAAACAGGACGACAAATCCCTCACCATTGCCACCGCCAACGAAACCGTGGTGCTGCCGCGCAACGAAATCGAGACGCAGCAGCAAAGCGAGCTGTCGATGATGCCCGAAGGCTTGCTCGCGGCGTTGAGCGACCAGGAATTCCGCGACCTCATTTACTACCTCACCCGCCCCGGCCAGGTGCCCCTGCCGGCGGAAGCTGCGAAATGACACAAATTAAACTGCCCGAAGCGGTCGCATCTTATTTTTGCCGTCGCGCACCGGGCTTTGCACGCTGGCAGGCCATGAAGTGCGCTCCCGTGAATCTATCTCTGGCGTCCTGGCTCTCCGTACTTCTGGCGTGCTCGACAGCCGCGGGCGAATCGGTGCAGCCGGGCCAGCTCGTGAACTATGAGCCGCTCGCTTTTCGTCCCAAGGTCTGGGCAGAGAAACACGTCAGCACATTTCTGATCCCTTGGGCTGGATCGAATATTGTCTTTCTCACCACCAACGGAACCTACGATCCGGTCTTGATGACGCATTGGGTGACCCGCCTCGATCAGGGGTGGCAACTTTACGCCGATCTTACAGGCACGCGCCCCAAAGCCCTCAAACAACTCGACGGTCGTGTGACCGTTGCCGCCGTGCCAGGGTTTGACTTCACCTGCGGAGCCGGTTGCGGCTACGTCGGCTCCAGCGGCATTGAACTGGCCATGTTCTATGGATGGAATTATCCCGCGCTGCGGAAAAACACGAACGCCATGCCCCATTATATATTCTACGAAATGGGCCGGAACTTCTTCACCTTCGGCGATCGCCACTCCGCGTTCACAACCGGCTACGCCGTGTTCATGCGCTACGTGTGCATGGATACCCTGGGCTGCGTCGATGAGGATCTCGCCACCCGCCATACCATCGAGGGCGTGGAACCGCTGATTCGCTCCGGCGAGCTGCCGTTCCTCAAGACCTTCACGAACATGGACGGTCTGTCGGAGAAGGAAGCGCGCGTGCTGGACCGGGCCGGCGGAAAAGTGCATCCATCGGACCAGCCCGTGACTTATGCCTCGGCCATGCTCCGGCTCCGGCGCGAGAACGGCGGCAACGATTGGGTGGCCCGCTTCTGCCGTGCGATGGCGCAATGCCCGTCGGCCCGCGGGCAGACCCGCGAGGCCGCGCTCGCCCAAAGCTGGAACTGGCTCGTGGCCGCCAGCGTGGCTGCGCACAAGGACCTGACGCCCGTGTTCGTCGATGACTGGCGCCTGCCCCTCGCTGCGGAAACCCGTCGGGAACTCGCGCTGGTTAAGTGGTCTGCGCAACCATCCACCGCTGCAATCTTGGAGCAAATCAAACCCCGTTGGTTGGACCCAGCGGAGGCGGCGGACTCGTCCGATTTGTTTTACCTGCCCGGTTCCACCAAAAAGGTTGGCCAGCTCACCGGCGACTTCGACCGTGGCCTTCAGCGGCCGACGTTGAGCCAGACCGGGAAACGGTACGGTGTCACCGGGACTGACCTGGGCAGTTCGTTCGAGCATGAGGGACGGCTCTACTTTTTGTTCGGCGACACCTTCGGACGGCCTGGGGATTGGGACGCGCTGGCCTGGACCACGAACGCCGATCCGGAGCGGATCGTCCTCGACTTCCACAGGGACCAAGACGGCAAGTGGCTTCCTCCGAAGGTGCCGGGCATCTCGCAGAAGGGGTTCGAGATTCCCAGCGGCGGCGTGTCCGTCGCGGGCACCATCTACGTCGTCTTCACCACCGACCATTCCCGCAAGACGGTCATGGGCCGCTCGGTGCTCGCCGCATCGGCGGACGAAGGACGATCTTTCACCCACCTGTATGATCTGTCGCGGGACAAGTTCATCAACGTGTCGATCTGTGCGGCGGACGGGTGGCTGTACATTTACGGCAGCGGCAAATATCGCGAGAGCAGCGTCTGCCTGGCCCGGGTGCGGCCCGGCGACATCCGGGATCGGACGAAGCTCCATTACTTCACCGGCCCCGGCCCGGACGGCCAGGCGCGCTGGGCCGGACAGGAGACGAACGCGACCACTTTGTTTCACCATGATGTCGTGGGTGAGTTCTCCGTCACCTATCTGGAGCCGGTGAAGCGCTACGTCATGTTGTACAATCACAACGTCGGCCAGCCGCGCGGCATCATCATGCGCTCCGCCGCCGAGCCGAGCGGCCCGTGGTCCGAGGGCGTGGTCATCTTCGAGCCGTGGCGGGACGCGGGGTTTGGGCAATTCATGCACATCCCGGCGAAAGCCAGCAAGGAGACCGATGCCTTGAGCGACCCGAAGCGCGATAACGTGGAGGGCGCGGAGTATGGGCCGTATGTGATGGACCGGTTCACGAGCGGGTCCGGCGGTGAATGTCGGATCTACTACACGATGTCCACCTGGAACCCGTACCAAGTCGTGGTCATGCGGAGCGACCTCTCCGTTTCCAACATCCGAAAGGACTAAGAGCGTGTTTTAAAAACCCACGAACGCGCCGCGTGAGGGCACGCGGCCTACAGGAAACGGCGGCAAATCGGCTCCTTCGTAGGCCCGGTCGCCTTGGCCGGGCGATTTTTAAAACACGCTCTAAGCGATAATTTATGAAAACCACCCTGCCCGTCGCCGCTCTGTGCCTGTTCTTGTTTGCTGCCGCTGGCCGCGCCCAGCCGGGTCCGGTTTATCGCCTGAACTCGCCCGACGAGAAGACTCGCGTGTCGATTCAGATGCCGGCGTCAGGCTCGGTCGAGCGACCTCGCTGGTCGGCCACGTTTCGCGGGAAGCAGATTCTGACCGATTGCCGGCTGGGACTGCAAACGACGGACGCGGGCGACTTGATGGCCGGCGTCCGGGTCGCGCGCGAGCGCAGCCGTTCGGTGAACCAGCGCGTGCGCGTCCTGTTCGGTAGATCGGATCAGGCCCAGGATCGATTCCATGAAATCCGCTTCACACTGGAGACCCCCGGACACCAGCGCGCGGATGTCGTCTTCCGCTGTTACGACGATGCCATCGCCCTACGCTACGAGTTGCCGCCCGACGCCAAGGGCGGCTCGGTGACGATCACTGACGAGACCACTTCCTTCCGAGTGGACGGCGAGCCGACCGCCTACGCGCAATATCTGGAAAACTACAAGACGTCACACGAGCACAAGGTCGTCCCCGTCCCCTACCGCGACCTCCTGCCCGGCGCGCTGCTGGACTTGCCGCTGACGTTTTCCTGGGCCGACGGCGCCTACGCGGCCATCACCGAGGCATCGCTTCGCCATTACGCCGGCATGGCGCTCATGCGGCCCACGGACGCGGCGGCGGGCGATGAACTGGTTTGCAAACTCACGCCCCACGCGGACGGCACGAAAGTCGTTCGCCCGCTCCCGATGCAAACGCCGTGGCGCGTGGTGATGATCGGGGATCGTCCGGGCGCGCTGCTGGAATCGGAGACGCTGTATTGTTTGAACGACCCTTCCGTGATCAAGGACGTGTCGTGGATCAAACCGGGCAAGATCACTTTCTCCTGGTGGAACGGCGACGTGTATGACGGTCAGCGCGGCCTGCCCATCCTCTCGGTTGAGATGGCGAAAAAGTACATCGACTTCTGCTCGCGCAACGGCATCCCGACCCATTCGCTGACTTCGGTGGAAGGAACGACTATCTATCCTTGGTATCAGCAGTCGAAACCGGGCGCGGAGCCGGGACCGGATACCGACGTGACGCGGCCACGCGCTGACTTCGATCTGCCGGCGATTCGCCATTACGCGGAATCGAAGAAGGTGCGTCTGTGGACCTGGGCGCATCAGGCCGCGTTGCGCGGGCGGGTGGAAGAGGCGTTCACCGCGTTCGAGAAACTCGGTTGGAGCGGCATGATGGTCGATTTCTTCGATCACGACGACCAGGAACACGTCGAGTTCGCCGAGGAAATTCTGGAGGCCGCCGCGCGTCATCACCTTCTGATTCAGTTGCACGGAATCTGGAAGCCCACCGGACTGGAGCGCACCTATCCGATTCTGATGAACCACGAGGGCGCGCTCAATCTGGAATATCTCAAGTGGAGCGACCGTTGCACGCCGGAGCACGATCTGATGATGGTCTTCACGCGGCTCATCGCGGGACCGATGGACTACCATCTCGGCGGATTCCGGGCGGTCCCGCGCACGGAGTTCAAGCCCCGCAACGTCGCGCCCAACGTGCTCGGCACCCGCTGCCATCAGCTCGCGATGTACGTCTGCTACGATAATCCAAACCCGATGATTGCGGACTATCCGACGGCCTACCAAGGGCAGCCGGGGTTCGATTTTCTGAAGCTGGTTCCGACGTGGTGGGATGAAACGCGGGTGCTCATCGGCGAGGTCGGCGAAGTTCTCGTCACGGCGCGGCGCAAAGGCAAGACGTGGTACCTGGGAGGAATGTCAGCGAAACGATCTCGCGAACTGGACTTGCCGCTGTCCTTTCTGGGCAAGGGGCGATACATGGCGAGCGTCTGGAAAGACGCGGCCGAAACGGACACCAACCCCAATCATCTCCAGACCGAAAGGATCACTCTCTCGTCGGGCGACAAACTCAAACTCCAAGTCGCGCTGGACGGCGGTTTCGTCGCCGAATTGAAACCCGCCGGCAAGTGACCTGACCTGATGAAACCACGACCCACGCAAATCCTCGCGGGATTGAAGCCCGCGAAAATAGCGGAAATCGTTTCCGATTTGCCTGGAGTCTCTCCGCCTGTTCTACTCACCGTCATGAAAACCATCCGCGCACTGGCCGTCCCTGTCGGGCTGGCCCTATTGTTCTCCGCGAATCTTCACGCGCAAGTGAAGCAGATCGAGAGGCCGGCCTTTTTCAAAACCCTGATCAATCCAACGTGCTCTCATTGCATCGACGAGGCCAGGCGCCGGAGCAGAGAACTGCGGGACGATGACCGCGTGCTGGCGTGGATTCGCGGCCAATACGACGGCGGCGCGGTGCCGTTCCGATTCTTTTTGGTGCCGTATCGAGTCATCAGCGATTCGTACGGCGTCTGGGTTTATGACGCGGATGCCGGGTTCGTTCGCGGTTACGAGCCGTCGTACGATTTTTCATTCCACGGCTGGCGCAACGGCGTCATGGTCATTCAACACAAGGACGGCACCTTGTTCTCGGCCCTGAGCGGAGTGGCTTTCGACGGCCCGCGCAAGGGAACCACGCTGAAGCCCCTGCCCATCATCGAAACAGATTGGGGCTATTGGCTGAAGGCCTATCCCAAGACCGTCGCCTACGAGATGTTTGAAAAGTATGCGCCGCTGGCGTTGCCCACATCAGCCAATGCTGATTCCGTTTCGACCCGCCCGCCGGAAGACAAACGACTGCCGTCTGACGAGCCAGTTATCGGTCTCGCCGTCGGAACTCAGGCCAGAGCGTACCCGCTTTCCGTTTTGGCAACTAACCAAGTGATTCGTGACCGAGTCGGCGGCCAGGAAGTCGTGGTCCTGTGGTACGCGCCCACCAAGACCGCCGCCATCTATGCCGCGCGCATGGAGAATGAGAATGTGCCCGAGCGCCTCAAGCTGGAGAAGAACGCGCAGATTCCCACCGCGCCGTTCATGGACAAGGAGACGTTTTCGCATTGGACGGTGGAGGGGCGCGCGGTCGAAGGTCCGCTCAAAGGCAAAACGCTGGCGTGGCTTCCCGGTGTCCAGTGCAAGTGGTTTGCGTGGGTGGCGGAATACCCGGCCACCGAAATCTATTCGGCTGCGGAGAAGCGGACGGAGGCGAGCGAAGCGATGACCGCAAAACTTATCGCCGGTGATCGGCTCGATTGGGACAAGGTGGTAAAGACCACCGGCTATCTCGTGAAACAAGACGGGGCAGGCCATTTGCTGACTGTCTTCACCGACCACGACAAGAAGGAGCAGCAGCTTTTGTTCACCCCGCAAACCGAGTTTCATGTCGAGGGCGGATGGGGAAGCGTCGAAGATTTCAAGCGGCAGCAGAGTGTTTACTTGCTGGCCACCACGGACGGGAAAAGCAATCTGGTCGCCGTCCACGCCCTCGCCGATGACCTCTCCATGCAGGCCATGTCGCGCCCTTACGTGATCAGGGAATACGAGAAGACCGGAGGCCGATTGGTCTTTGTGGACGAAAAGGAACGAAAAGCGCCGGTTGATTTGAAGGTGGGTGCGGAAACGAAATTTCTCACAGCGCAGGGCGACGCTTTGCAGACCGGGATGGCGCTCTATTGCAACATGACCCGCACCGGTTCGGAAAGAGAGGCGATTGAATTGCTCGACGCAGCGGCCTTTGAGGCTCGCAGGAACCAGCGTTGCCAGCGGCAACAAAGTGACCTGAAGAAAAGTGGGCTGACGGCCACGGTCGTCGAAGTGGATGCAGCGAATCATCGGACCGATGTGATGGTGAGGCGGGCCGATGCCTGGTACGCGCGGTTCTTGAAGGTGAACGATTCGGTAACAGTAGAGAGCCATGCTTCCGGGAAGACTTCTTGCACCGTGGTCGCAGCGCATCCCGATTACAGTCGGATTCGGATTCGCCTCGAGATTCCCAACCCCGCGCTGGCCAGCATCCATCCGGGGACGCGCTGTCGATTTTCACCAAAGTAGCGGACACAACCGCTTTCGAGACGCCTCCTGATTTGGGCCGGTTCAGCGAACGGCAGGAGCGGATTGATTACTTGTTATCCACCCTCTATTGCCCGTGCGGGATGCTGGGCGATTCTTGCGCGGGGCATTGGAACACTTTGGCGGCTTGTAAGCTGCATGGCTGCGGGATGCCGAACCTTGTTTCCAAACTGGCCGGAGAATGGATCGACGCCGGCAAGAGTGACGAGGCCATTCTCGCCGAACTGGTCCGGCGCAATGGAAGGAATGTTCTGAGACTCCACCAGAATTGAGTTCACCAGAGGCGCTTGAGCGAGCCTCACCGCATTGATGAAAACACGACCCACTCAAATTCTCGCGGGCGGGCTGCTCGCTTTATCTCTTGCTTCCGCGCTGGCCGTCGAGCCGCCGGTGATTCCCGTGGGGTTGGATGCTTACCGGCAATGGGAACGCTGGCCCTATCAGCGCATCGGCGCGGGCTTACCTGCGGAGCACGCATGACCGGCGCGGGGCGGTGTCCATGGAAGAAGAGTTCGCCTTCGCCGCGTCTCGTGGTCAGGATTTCCTCGACTGTTCATCATTACGGGATAATTCAACACCGCGCCGGCCAGCAGCGTGATGAGCAGTAGAATTAACGCGGTCCGCCGATTGAACTGACGCGTGTAACGCAACGTCAACCGCTCGCCGTCCGTGGTGAATTCCACGTTACCCACCATCTCCCGCTTTTTGGCATGGCCCCGCATCGTGATTGCGTCTTTCTGAGGATTCATAACTGACTCCTGCCCACTGCGACACGAGGCGACCCAACCACGCGCTCGTCTCAAATTCCTCATGCGCCATGAGCGTGAGTTTGCCGGGGCTTTCGACCAGGAGCGCCCACGAGTGTGTGACCAAATCGTCCACCGCACCTCCGTCATACACCTGACGGACGGCCTGAACGGTGCCCCTGTCCACCTTGCGGCGAGTGCGACGTATCAGGAGGATGTTTTCGATCAGAAGATCGTTTTCAGAAAACGTATAGGATGTCACCGAGCGCAAACGCCGCCAAGCCTCGCCGAAGACGTAGCGTCCGACGACGATGCCACAAACCCACCAGAGTGCCGCAAGCCATAAAGGTAAATTCCGAGCAGCAAGAGCGTGATAACTGAGGAAGACACCGGCGAAAATCCAGCCCAGCAGCCAACCGCCCCCCACTACGTAGAACGCCCACATGAACCACCGCGGCCCAACTCTCCGACGGTTGATGACCAGGTGCCCGTCTCCAGAGGTCGTCACTTCGAATCCCTCGGGGGCGTTAGTTGTGACTAGTTCGCTGCAGCGCATGGTTGAACGAAGCCGCGAGCGCGGCGGAGTGGGGAAGGTTTTGTCCTTCGGGCATCGCTTGCGTTTTCATCGCGTTCTTTTCCGGTTAGGCCGCGCTACACATACTCCCTACCGATCTCGGTGTTCTGCTGCGAGCTTCGCCTTTATATCTGCATACGCGGCTCGGACTAGCGCCTGTAACGAGGCGCCGTCAGGGAGGTTCCCGGGACTAGCCTTCACGTGACGCATGAACCTACCTGTGCCTTGCAGGATCTGAGTTGGATCATCAAGGCATGCGCCGTGGAAGAAGCCGATGTTGACGTGTGAGGTGAAGACATTGACGTAGCCGAATGCCGCGTCTCCGACGCAAACCGTAGGATGGCCATCGTGCAGCAATTCGGTAACGTCTCCTCCGCAGTTGCGCATCTGGGCAAACCACTCTCTGGCGATCGCGGCCAGGTCCGGACGGCGTGCGTCGAACCAGGCGTTTATCTGAGGCTGGTGTCTTACTGCGCCATCAAACCGGAGAAAGCTTGACACGGGCAGGTCCCTTGGCTTGTGCGGCGAGCTAGCGCGATGATCGGCGGGATGCATGTCGTGCGGCCTAAGAGCCTGTTTTAAAATTGCGTGGGGTCCTGCGGCGAGTGATTTTGGCTGTGTCAAGGCGGCGAGTCCGGAGCATCCCCGCGGCGGGCTGTGACGGCAGAGTCAACGCAGGCCGCAAACAAAAGACCCGCCGCCCGGAGGGTTTTCGTACGCCGACTGGCTTCGTTGCTCCTCGGTCGCAGATCGCTGGCGGATCTGCTCCCTCGTCGCGCCTCGCCATCCGGCCTTTTCCGGGAAAACCGCACCCCACGTAATTTTAAAACAGGCTCTAACATGGATTCGGCCAAATGTGGGTTTGGCCTAGCCCGACTGGGTTTGGCCTAGTGCGA
>JBBSDS010000021.1:0-26936 GCA_038240495.1 Chthoniobacterales bacterium
ACCCGCACTGGCTCCGTTCTAAGCGGAGTGCCTCTTCTGTTGGGCTACGCCGGGAAAAGTAAGTGGTGCTCCCGGCAGGAATGCGTGGCGCGATAGCGCCCTCCTGCAACACGCGGAGCGCATCCTGCACAGGCGCCGGAGCGCCAATTTCGCCTGTAACCTCCGCGTCCGAAGCGCGGCGCTCTATACATTGAGCTACGGGAGCTTTGAGAAATGGTGCGCCGGGGCGGTTCTGCCCCGCCTGCGTTGAGGCTCCTGCCTCCATGCGGTGAGCGCTCCGCGACCCGGCAGGATCGGCGCTTCCGCGCCACGCATTCGCAATGTCGGTGCGGCGATCTGCTATTGATCTACCGGCGCGTGAATGCCGCGCGCTCTGCGCGGCGATGAGTGGATTTGCACCATCAACCTCCCGATTCAAAGTCGGGCGCTCCGCTGATTGAGCTACAGGGCTAGAAGTGGAGCCGGCTACCGGTGCTACCCCGGTCTGATCTCGTTTACAGGACGAGTGCATGGCTGCTCTGCCAAGCCGGCGTGAGAGTGGCGGAAGCCGGAGGTCATGCTCCCCATTCTGCGTATGCAGAACGATTCGCTTTTGAGGCGGTCCAGGCGAACCTGACTGAGAGCAGGTACCCCACCCTACCAAACGCGGGAGTAATTATTCGTCGCTCACGGCTTTGAGCGTCTTGCTGTCCTCCATGACCCGCATGATCGAAGTTGTGTCTGCGTGCCACTGCTCGAGTTTTAATTTGTCTGCGACGGTTTGGGAATGGTCCAAGCGCTGATTGGCGTTGTGAAGTCAGGAGTCATGCGTCCATCCCACAGTCATCCGGCTCGGCACTCCGGATCGCTCAAATCATTTTGCGATTTTCTCTCAGTTTGAGGACGGATATTGGTGCAGACATGAGATTTGCCAACCTCCGCATCCTGCTCGTGCTCGCTGGGCTTGTCGCGGTTCGCCTGCACGCTCAAAATGTGCAACCCGGATTGGAGGCCGCGGTGAAATGGAAATGGTCGGTCTTACCCTCGGAGGAAAAGGACTGGGGCCTTGCCGTCACCGAGCCGGTCCAAACGCCCGGCGCGACGCCAACCAAGGAACCGACCCTGGCGAAGAAAGATCCGGCGGTGCCAGCGGGACCCTCGATTGCCCCGGGAATTTACGAGGTCAAACGAGGCGACGCGCTCGCGATTATCGCCCGAAAATCGGGAGTTTCAGTCAGCAAGCTCAAACTTTTTAATGCACTGACCAACGACACCATCCGCATTGGGCAGAGCCTCAAAATTCCAACCGCGGACGAATTGCTGGCCCTTGCTCCGCCAGTCCCCGCCCCGGTCACACCGGCACCTGCAGCTCAGCCGACGCCGGGAAAGCGCAAGAAATCCCCGGAGAAGGCGCCGGCGAAACCGGAGATCGACGAGTTTGCCGACGCCACGCTGATCCAGGCTTTCCTGGACCGGGAGAATTTTTCGAGTGGTCCCATTGATGGAATCGAAAGCGCTGCCTGGCAGAGATTGTCCGGGATTTACCTCAGCGCTCACCCGGATTTACAGACGCCCGACGGGTTGCGGGCCAAGGCGGTCACCGTCGTGGGAGAGCCCTACACCACCTACAAGTTGCAACCATCCGATTTCCGTTTCATTTCGCCTCCCAAGGCGACCACGATTCCGAAGCCGGCCAGTCCGCCGGTGGTTGCGCATTCCAAAGCCGCCGGGGCAAAGCCCACGCCGGTCCTCCCGACAGCACCCTCTCGACCGGCGGTGAGCTACGAAGACCTGCTGGCGGCCAGCTATTCCGCCTATCGGACGCCGTGGGAGTTTGTGGCCGAAAGATTCCATTGTGATGAGATCTTTTTGCGCCGGCTCAATCCCAACATCAAAACTGTCCCAACGGCGGAGACTTCCTTCAAGGTTCCGAATGTGTCGCCATTTGAAGTCGAAAAGTGCTTTGATTCTCCGTTGCGACCGAAGGCCGATCCGGAGAAACCCATCACGGCAACGATTGTCGAATTCACACGCTTGGAAATCCGTCAGAGCGACCGGCTCATCGCGTCCATGCCGATGTCGATCGCCAGGCCTGGTCTGCACGGGCGCGGAAGCTGGACGATTTTAGGCGCCATCGCGGGACCGCGGCTCAGCACCCGCCAGGAACCAACGACCGCCCCCAAGGCGACAACTGAGCCTGGAGTGGCCGTCCCTTCCTCGGAACCACCGCCACGCGCAACGTCACTTGCCGCGGACCAAATTCTCGCGGCCGGACCGAGAAATCCGGTGGGCGTTTATTGGATTGACCTGGCGAAGGCCGACAGCACGACACCGCTGCCATATGGGCTGCACGGCACCGGCATTCCCAACCGCATGAAGACCCAGGAAAGTCTTGGCGGACTGCGACTGACCAACTGGGACATTGCCCGGGCTGTCCGGATGTTGCCCGAGGGCACGCCACTGGCCTGGAAATAGCGCTCGTAATCCCCCAAGGAATTCGCTTTTCACCGCGCCGCATCGGAAACGGGCCGAGTGGCGAACGGTGCCGAGGAGTGAAAGTTCCTGTTCGGTGGCCAAGGGAGGGAGGCAGCAGTTGGCGACAATGAGGGCGCCGTGAAGAGGAGACGCAGGCCGATGGGACCGGCCTGTAGCGCGCAAAAGGCAAGCCCGCTTCAGCCAGTACCCTTCCGGCGCCGCATTCTTCTCCACCAAATGAGCGGACCGGTAATGGCCAGCAACGGTAGAGAAAGACTCGCAGCGCAGGCGAGCAGCCGCGTGGGCCAGCCGGCGATATCCCCGGTGTGAATTTCGCGGTTCCAGAGTTTCACCAAGCGCAGCCCGAGCGAACCGGTGCGCGAAGTCTGCGCGGAAAGCACGCGGCCGCTTACCGGATCGAGATAGAGATTCGTGCGACCGAGCGGCGTGCGGTCCTCGGGAAACTTCATCGCCACACGCACCGGATTTTGTCGGACGTTGAGATTCAGCAGCCCGGTCACTCGCGCGCCGGGAACTGCATTGGCTGCCTTTGCGCAAAGTTCATCCGGGCTAAGAAGTGGCGCGTTGCCCGTCGCAGGGTCCACCTTCGCCGCGGGTGGCGCATCGCTTTGTCCCGCCAGGCGATTGACCATTTGGCGCGCCGGGTCGTCCCAATGGATTACGATTGCCGTGAGCGCGAAGAGCAGCATGAAGACCGAGGCATAGAGCCCGGCGACGTTATGCAGCTCAAAGTTCGTTTGGCGTCCCGCTTTCGAGCTGCTCATTTTCCAAAGCCGGCGCGGCCACCACAGCACGAGCCCGCTGAGTGAAAGGCCGAGGAGAAAGATTGCCGCCGTCGCGGTGATGAGTTTGCCCGCCGGGCCGAGGAGGAGATTGGTGTGAAACTGATGCAGCGTCCGCGGGAAAGGATTCGCGCTGGCGAGCGAGCCTAGTTCCTCGCCGGTGTAAGGATTCACCGCCAGCGAGACCGTCGCCGGACCCTGCCGCAGACTCGTCTTCACTGCGAGATCATCGCGCGCCGGGAGGTGGAGGGAAGCGACCTTTCCTCCCGGATGCGTCTCCTCCAGACGGGCTGCCAGCGCATTGAGCGAGAGGCGCTCACCTACCGGTTGCACGACGGTGAGCCGCGGATTGAGGACGCGATCGATCTCCCCTTCGAAAACGAGAAGCGCGCCGCTCCCGCCGAGCAGGATGAGAAAGACCGCTGCGATGAGGCCGACGACGAGATGCAGTGTGAGGAGGATTTTCCGGAAGTTCATTGGGATGCGATTCGGGACGCCGCATTGATGAACGATCCCGCCGCGGCTGGCAATCAGGAGCGCGCAAGGCACTCCGGCGGTCGATTCGGGGTCGGTCGAGCCAGCACATCATCTTGTCAATCGCTACAAGGAATTCGCTTTTACCGCGCCGCGCCGGAAACGGTGCCAGGCGTTGGGCGGTGCCGGGGAGTGAGGGGGTCTGGACCGACCCCGGCGTTCTAATAATCCGAACACGCCGAAGAAATACTACCGCGTCACGAAGTGAGCGCGCGGGGCAGTGAGACCGTCGCCTGGATTCAAAAGCATCTGACCGCGGCGAGAGCTAGTGCTCCCCTGGCTTGGCAAAGACGAGCGCCACGTTCGCGCCGCCGAATCCGCTGGAGTTGCTCAACGCGATCCGCGGTTTGGCGTCGACCGGCGTGGTGATAATCGGCAGGTCCGCGCAGGCGGGATCGAGCTCACGGATATTGGCGGAGACAGGCATGAAGCCTTCGTCCAACGCGAGGCAACAAAAGGCTGCCTCCATCGCGCCCGCGAGCGAAAGGCCGTGGCCGGTGAGACTCTTGGTGCTGCTGATCCACGGGCACTTTCCGATTTTGAAGACCTGGCGCACGGCGTTGAGTTCGGCGAGGTCGCCCGCGATCGTCGAGGTTGCGTGGGCATTGATGTAGTCCACGTCCTGCGGCGCAGTCCCCGCTTCCTGCAGCGCGCTCTGCATCGCCGCGGCGAGGCCGTCGCCGGAAGGATCTGGCGCCACGACATCGTAGCCATCGGTGGTCTGCCCCCAGCCGGTCATCTCCGCGTAGATCTTCGCACCGCGCCGCTCGGCCTGCGAGGCTTCCTCGAGAATCAGCACCGCGCCTCCGCCGGTGACGACAAAGCCGTCCCGAGCCACATCGAAGGCGCACGGCGCGAGCGCGGGATCCGTCTGCACGCTGAGCGCACGGAGCGCGGCGAAGGGCAGGACATTGTAGAAATGACAATCTTCCGCGCCGGCGACGATCATCGTTTTTTGCCGACCGTGTTTGATCAGATCGAAGGCTGAGCCGAGGGCGTGGGCCGATGAGGCGCACGCGCTCGAGAAGCTTAACGAGGCGCCCTTAATGCGCAGGCGCGCGGTCAGGTTGAGGTGCAGAGAGTTGGGCATCGACGCGATCACGGCCGGCGGGACGGCGCGGCTGGCTCCGCGTTCCAGAACCGTCGAGAGGCACGAGTGAATCAGCCACGGTGAACCGGCGGAGGCGCAGTAAAAGCCCGTGTCCCGGTTCGAGACATGATCGGGCGTGAGCCCGGCATCTGCGATCGCCTCCTGCGCGGCGGCGTAGGCGAAGATCGCGTTGGGCGTCATCGTGCGCAGCTCGGCGCGCTTAAGTCTGATCTTCTCCGGATAAATCCAGTCGAAGGGATCGGGATTCGGAAAGTCGAATCCCTTCACCGTCCCCGCGAGCTTGGCGGGGCAGTCGCTGTCCACGAGCGGCGCAAAGAGTTCGATGCCCGTGCGCGTTTCCCGCAGGCTGCGCAAAACTGCGGCATGGTCGTTACCGATGCTGGTGGTGAAGCCGAGGCCCGTGATGACAACGCGAAACATTCCTAAGAGTGCCGATGATCTGCCGCACAGGGCACCGAGCTCGCGGCGGCAGGCTGACTCAAGCGGCGGTGGCGAGCTTGGATGCGACGAAACCGTTCAATTCGTCGAGCGTCGCGATCCGCCGCAAATCCTGATTCTCAATGGTGATGCCAAAGACGTCCTCAGCGGCCATGACCGCTTCCATGAGCCCCAATGAATCGAGGCCAAGATCTTCGATCAGGCGCGTTTCGCCCGGCGCAGTGGCGATGTCCGTCGCTGCATCCTCAGGCATTTCGCGCTCGATCAGACCGAGTATAACAGGCTGCACATCGGCAATGCTGCGGGTCTGCTGAAAGCGGAGTGCTGCGGCAATGGCCTCAGGTTTGCAACGCTTCAGAGCTTGTTTGATATCGTCCTGTCGGTCGCCGACGAGGGGTTGGGAAGTCGGATTCATGTAAGGGCTTCGCTGGGCAGATCGGCACGCTCGGTGGCTTCACCTTCGGGCTCGATTTCGAGCAAGACGGCGGTGTCGGCGATGACTTGTTTTGCGAGCGTAATCAACTGATCGAGAAGATCGACGGCAAGATCCATCTCGACTTTGGTGATCTCGAGGGAGGGTGCCAGCGTGACGACGTTCTTGTAGTATCCACCGATGTCGAGAACGGCGCCGATCGGGCCGGAAAGTCCGCGCAGGTCGCCGACGAGGCCGAGTTGAAACATCCGGTCGGCCAGCGCGCGATTCGGCGTGAAGCCATCGCTCTCGCACATCTCCATGCGCATCGCGAGCCCGAGGCCATCCACGTCGCCGATCTCGGGATGCCGCGTCTTGAGCTGCCGGAGCAATCCAACAAAGTAGGCGCCCTTTTCCATCACGCTGCGGTCATAGCCGCCCTCGGCGAGGATCTTGCACACCTCGAGGCCGCACGCGGTGCCAAGGCTGTTGGACGAGAAGGTCGAGTGCGTCGAACCCGGAGGGAAGACCGCGGGATTGATGAGTTCCTCGCGCGCCCAAATGCCGGAGAGCGGGTTCATGCCGTTGGTCAGTGCTTTGCCGAAGACGATGATGTCCGGTTGAACTTCAAAGTGCTCGAGCGCCCACATCTTCCCGGTGCGATAGAAGCCCATCTGGATTTCGTCATCGACAATGAGGATGCCGTGATCGCGGCAGATTTTTTCGAGACGCTTGAAGTATCCTTTCGGCGGAATGACGTAGCCGCCCGTGCCTTGCACCGCCTCGACGAAGAACGCGCCGAACTCCGTCTTGCCCGTCTTCGGATTCCAGGCGCCGGTGTATTCGTGAGCGAACTTCTGCTCGAACTGCGCGATCGCGTGATCCTCACATGCCTTGGCGTCGCCGCGAAAGCCGTACCGGAACGTATATGGGTAAGGAACAAATTCCGCGCGATCGGAAAAATTGCCGAAAGCTTCGCGGTAGCGATACGAAGAGGTGATCGCCGACGCGCCGAGCGTCCGTCCGTGGTAGCCACCTTCAAAGGCGAGCATGCGCTGCCGTCCGGTGTGCTTGCGCACCAGCTTCAGCGCGTCCTCCACCGCCTGCGAGCCGCCGACGTTGAAATGCACGCGTCCCTTCATGCCAAAGCCCCGCTGCACGCTGTCCACGATCATCTCCGCCAGCTCGATCTTCTCACGGTGCAAATACTGGCAGGCCAGTTGCGGCAGCCGATCGATCTGCGCTTTGAGCGCATTCGAGACGCGCTGGTTGGCGTAGCCCAGATTCACCGCGGAGTACCACATCTGCAGGTCCAGATACTGGCGGCCGTGCAGATCGTAGAGGTAGCTGCCTTCGCAGCGCTCGAAAAACTTCGGTTCCTCAGCGTAGTGCACCGTGTCTCCGTGGGAACAAACGCGCCTTTCCTTTTCCAGCAAGATGCTCTCCTGATGATCGACGGAACCTCGCGACTCGGATTGGGGATGATGATTTTGCATAAAGTTTTCTCGTCGGCCGCGGGCAGGTAATTTTCCCGCTCATGGCAAATTGAACGCGGCTTTTCTCGTCGAGAATGAGGCGGAGAGCAACGCCTCGTTATCAACGTGAACAAAGTGTCACAATTGGGTTGAGCGCTTGCAGTTTTCCCGCGCACTGGTAATGGCACCTCCCGCTCGCGGCTCCGTTTTGGTCGCGCCCAGCCAATGCCACTCCATTTCGCTCTCCGCACTCCACGCGCCAAAGACAACTCAGCGGCGGCGGATCAATTCATCGCGCTTCCAGGGCGCGGCGGCTCTGCGATCATGCTCATCCACGGGCTCACTGGCTCACCTTACGAAATGGGTTTCGTCGCCCGGCACCTCAATCGCCAGGGCTTCACCGTGAGCTGCCCGCGGCTGGCGAATCACGGGCGTTCGCTCGCGGTGCTCAAGGCGACGATCTGGGAGGACTGCTTCGACTCGATGCGGCGGGCGTTCGTTACCTTTCGGGAGCAGCTCGGTCCCGACGTGCCGCTCTTTGTCGGCGGCCTGTCCGCTGGTGCCCTGCTCGCGCTTCTCCTCGCCGAAGCTTTCCCCACCGACATCGCCGGCGTGGCCTGTCTCTCCCCCACCCTTTTCTACGACGGCTGGAACGTGCCGTGGACACATCGACTCCTGCCCCTGGCTTACGCCACGCCGATCGGTCGCTTCTTTTATTTCAAGGAAGAGTCGCCCTACGGCATCAAAAGCGAAGGCGTGCGCCGGCGCATTCATGCGAGCTATGGCGATGCCCGGCTTGATGGCGACGGCGATTTTGCGCGCAATGGCTACCCGTTTTACCCCGTTACTCTCTACTGTGAAATGCGGAAGCTGATCCGGCATTTCACCCGCCGTCTGCCGACCATCACCACTCCGGTGCAAATCCAGCAGGCGGTCGAGGACGACATCACCAGCCCGCGAAACTCCGAATTCATCTACAAAAAAATCGGTTCTCCGATGAAGGAACTCGTCCTCTTGCACAACTCCTACCACATCATTACCGCCGACCAGGAGCGCGAAACCGTCGCGGAAAACATCGCCGCCTTCTGCCAGCGCGTGCTCGATCGCCGGACGCCAGCCGCGCTCGCGCCGCTCCGCGAGCGGGACGCTCAGCCGATATGACCGGGCGCCCGCCGGTCGTATTCTTCGACTTCGACAACACGATCTCCACGGTCGATGTGCTCGACTCGATCATCGAACGTTTCGCCATCGACGACCGCTGGATCGAACTTGAGCGCGACTGGCAGGCAGGCCGGATCAGCACGCGCGATTGCCTGGACGGCCAACTCCGCTCGCTGCGACTGACTTGGCCCGAACTGCGCGAGCACCTGCGCAGCGTGGAACTCGATCCAGCCTTTCGGCCGATCCTGGAATTCCTCCGCGCCGAGGAAATCGAGCACCACATCGTCAGTGATAATTTCACTGTGATCCTCGCGGAAATACTTGCGCAGCACGGCATCGCCGACATTCCCGTGCATGCCAACGAACTCAGGCTCGAGGACGGCGGCGCGATCCCATCATTCCCCCATTCGAATCCCAAGCACCCCAGCTGCGCTCACTGCAAGCGCCTGCATCTCCAGGCGCACCCGGAGAAATTCCGCATCTACGTCGGCGACGGCCGCTCCGACGTCTGCCCCGCGCTCGTCGCCGATCTCGTGTTCGCCAAAGACACGCTTCTTCGCGACCTCACCGCCCAAGGCCATCCGTGCGAACCGATCACGGACCTCAGCGCCGTCCTCGCCTTTTTGGAAAGCAACTACGCGAGCAGCGAACTCCGCGCCCGCGCTCGCGCATGACGGGCGTCTCCGCGATGCCGGACGCGATCAAACCGACCAACTCCCGACAGGCGGCACCGAGTTTCTCGGCAAAGACTTCCTTCGGGCAACTCATCGCATATCCCGCGGCCGCCGACATTCCGGCAGACCAATGGGCGCGCTTTTTCCACGCACACTGGAAGGATCATCGCTTCCAGCAACTCGCCGAAGAAACCCTCTACGACGGGATCGGGCACGCCTGCCTCGTCGTCCAAGATGCGCACGGTGAAACGCTCGCGATCCAACCCGTTTTTGTCATTCGCCAAGATCTCGCCCTCGGCACGCCGGCGTTGCTGACCCGAGCGATTCGGTGGGTGCGCTCGCTTTGGCCGAATTTCCTGCAGCCGCGGATGCTGATGGTCGGTTCTCTCGCCGGCGAAGGTCAGCTCGCCATCGATCGCAGCCGGAGCGACCTTGCGATTGCTGCTTTGCAGGAAGGGGTAGAAGTCTTCGCCCATCACTGCGGCGCCGGGCTGATTACCTTCAAAGAATTCCCCGCAGCCACTCGCGACACGCTGCAAGGACTGCTCGAGAGAGGTTATGCCCGCGTGCCTAGCTATCCCTCAGTCTGGATGCCCGTCGCTTTTGCCAGCTTCGAAAAGCACCTCGAGCACCTTACGGCTTCCACTCGGAAAGACCTGCGGCGAAAGTTCCGCGAAAGCGCCGCGGGCGGCTCCGCGCAAATGGAGGTGATCGTGCAACTCTCGCCGGAACTCGTGGATGAACTTTACGCGCTCTACCTGCAAGTATTCGAACGCTCCGAACTCCACTTCGAGCGACTTACCCGCAGTTACTTTGTCCGCCTCGCCGAAGTTCTTCCTGACCGCGTCCGCTGGTTTCTCTGGAGGCTCGACGGCCGCGTCGTTGCGTTCAAGCTATGCTTTCTTTACGAGGGGATTCTTTACGATGACTATATCGGCTTGGATTACGCCGTCGCGCTGGATCTGCATCTTTACTTTGTCAGCTTTCGCGACCTGTACTCGTGGGCGGCCGCCCATGGAATCCGCGAGTACTTCAGCACGCCGCTGAGCTACTTCCCCAAGCTGCACCTGGGCTTCCACCTCGTCCCCCTAGACTTGTATGTGCGGCATACCTCTGCATTGTTGAACTTCGTCTATACTCGGCTAGCCAAAGTCATGGGGCCCACCACCGGCGACGAGACTCTAAGTCCCTTTAGTAACTTCAACGAACTCTGACCCGGACGATGCCGATGGCCTGGCTCAAGCGCGGACATCCGATCGCGCAAATCTACGTCAGCGCTTTTTTTGTCACCCTTTCGGAACTAGCTCTGAAAATCGGCGTAGACAAAACTGCCCTCGTCAATCCTACCACCTCCTGGATCGGAATCGTCGGACTGGAGTCACCGTGGGTTTGGGCAGGGGTCATTCTTGGAATCATCAGCATGGTCGCCTGGCTCGCCGCGCTTCGGCGCGTTCCGCTCAGCGTCGCGTTTCTGCATTCCAACGTCGTCTATGTCACCGTGCCCGCGTGTTGCTGGTTGTTTCTCGGGGAAAGCATTAGTCCGCAACGCTGGCTGGGAACGATCTTCGTGCTCGCCAGCATCATGTGCATCGCGAAGCCGCTCGCCAAAATCGAGGAGCAGACGTGAACGCGCCACAGACCATCCTGCTCCTCGCGCTCGCCTCGCAGATTCTCTACGTGATGGGCGAGCTCCTGTTTAAGGCGGCCATGAATCATACCCACGGCGTGCGAACTCCCTGGCGTCGCTTTCTTCCCCCGTTTCTCGGCGGCTGCGCAGGCATCGCCGGCTCATTCGTCCTTTGGCTGGGACTTCTCGCGGAGAAGCCGTTGAGTTTTCTCTATCCGCTGCGGAGCCTCAACACGGTGGTGATCGCCCTCGGTGCGGTCATCTTTCTCCGCGAGAAACTAACTCCCCGGCTGATCGTGAGCATCGTCCTCGTGACCATCGGGGTCGGCCTGGTGCTCGGGAGTTAGTCGGTCAGAATTCGAGCGAACCTTGCAGGCGAAGATACAGGCTGCCTCCGCGTCCGTCGACAGTTTGGAGTGGTCGGAGCTTACTGTCTTCGGTCCATCCAGGACCAAAGACCTCGGATTCCCTGACTGGGCGCAGAGCCCCACCCGCCGCCCCGCCTCGTGCGGCGCCCGCGGGGTGGCGGCCACCCTGCTGCCCGCATAGGAGCTGGGAAGTCCTCGGACTCCGTGCACCGACCCAAGGCCGTCCGCATGGCCCAACGCCCCACCCTCCACCTTCTGTCCTGTCCCATGTTCTAACCTACCCATTACTCCCACGATGGCCACGCCGCGCTCCGATAGTCTCGGTTCGGGGGGGACATAAAGGGCCATATCTACCCTCCTTACTTACCCCGAAGCTCCGCCTCAACGCTGTCGCTTCTACCTAACTCCTTGACAATCCTTCATAGGCGCTGCAGCGCTTGGTCAGGCGTTGCGGTCATTTGGTAAATTCCGTTCAGGCAGGCGGAAGTGAACTCGCGCGCGCGGCAGCGCGAGCGCCAGGCGCAGGCTGTAAACGCCCGTCGCTTCCAAAATCACGCGGGCACCAGCACCGCGGCGGGTCAGCAGCTTGAGGAGTTGGCGATGGTCGGCGGGGGTATTGGGCAGAGTCGGGTTCCCGAAGGCTCCACACTAAACCCAAAACCATCCGATGAAACAACCCGTAAAATCAGCCCCGCAGGTCCGCGTGGGGATCGAGTCGGCGCCACCGAGCCGAACGCGTGGAAGTCATGGTCGTCAATCCGCGGTCGCGGCGGGGACTTCACCCCGCCGCGCCCACCGAACTGGTCATTGCGCTACGCCGCGACGACACCCTCGAACCCACGCGGGCTCCAAAAACGGATCGAAGCTCTCCAGCAGTCGGCGGCGGAACTCGCGGCCCGTGAGCCCGAACTGGCCGTCCAAGTCGAGCGGCTGTGCAGCGTGCCCGGCATCGGCCAGGTCAGCGCCCTGCGGCTGCGCGGCGAGTTGCTGGTGTTGCCCAAAGAGCTCAAGGCCAAACAATGGGGCGCGCACGCCGGCCTCGATTCCCGTCCTCGCCAGAGCGGAGCCACCGACGCCCCGCGCCACATCAGCCGCACCGGCAACCGGCACCTGCGCTGCGCCCTCTTCATGCCCGCCCTGGTCGCCATCCCGCGCAGCCCCGAGATCAAAGCCGCCTACGAAGAGATGCTCGCCCGCGGCAAGAAAAAGAAAGTCGCCATCATCGCCCTCATGCGCCGGCTGCTCCATGCGATCTGGGGCATGCTCCATCACCAACGGGACTTCAACCCCCAACGCCTCCATGCCTCTCCTCTTCCTCACTTATCAACACCCTAACTTATCGCTTGCTCCTCAAGAGAGTATCTAACGACCCCAAGCTCAGCGACCGCGCAGGGCGGCGCGGCACCTGCATGGTGGGTGGAAAGGCGGAGGCCGGAAGCAGCTACCGTGACGCCCGGAGCAGCTCGCTGAGGGTATGTGGGTGTGAATGAAATCGACAGACGGCGGGGCCGCGTTGTGGATGTCTTTTGAGAGAACTGGAAAACCAATTCCGACAGAAGGCGAACCGCCGAAAGCCCGTGCGCTGCAGTGGGGTCACGCCCCGTTTTCGCTGACCGGGCTTCGGATGAACTCTCGTGGATCGGATGGGCCGAGGCCTGGGACGGAACGACCGTCCGGGGGCAGGCCACCGTGGCGGATTAGTTGCGTTTAGTCTGTGCAACTTATTCACCGCTCGCGCTATCGACTTGGTTTTACGCTGACGAATTTGCTGCCTTCAGCCAGGAAACGCCACGGGAGTTGCACTGCTTTGGAGATTCCGATTCGAGAATCGCTTACTAGTTTTGGACGCGTATCAGGTTGATCGAAGCCGATTGGCCCGGTTTTGCACAAATCCCGACCATGGTCGCGGCCATCGACGGCCAAGGCCATGGCGAGTTTGCCGGGGCCGGAACACAGCGCCTCGAGTGGTGGGACATCGGAAGTCTTTGCAGGAAAACGGCGGCGTTTCATGAGGTGGATGCCGCGGGTCGGTTCGAGGGCGCGGATGAGCACGAAACCGTCTTCGGGGCCACCTTTCACGAGCACATTGAGCAGCCAATACATGCCGTAATTGAAATAGACGTAAGCGGCGCCGGCCTCGTGCCCGGCGATGAAGGCCCGCGCCGACGGACGCGCGAAGGTGTGACACGCTTCGTCCCCAATGGCGGCATACGCTTCGGTTTCGACGATGATCCCCGCGCAACTTTTCCAGCGCAGTTCGCAACCGATCAATTCACGGGCGCATGTGACCGGATCGCGCATGAAGAAGCTGCGGTCGAGCATGACGGGATTCCGCGGATCAGAGGCCGGTGGGATGATCGATGTATTCCCACGGCACGCGGAAGCGCTTCGCGACATGCCCGGCGAGCGCCTTCACGCCGAAGGTCTCGGTGGCGTAATGTCCGCCGTAGAAAAGGTTCACGCCGAGTTCTTCGGCGGCAGTGAACGAATGATGCGGACCTTCGCCGGTGATGAAGGTGTCCACGCCTTCCGCGGCTGCCTGGGCGATCTCGCCACCGGCACCTCCCGTGACGATGCCGATGCGCGCGGTTTTCGCCGGACCTCCGGGACAAAGATGTGGCCGGACGCCAAGCGCCTTTTCCAAGCGCCGGGCCAGCTCGTCGCGGGTCAGCGCGGCTTTTGTTTGGAGGCCGATCGCCTGTCCTTTAGCCATGAAAAATGGCGCGCACTTTCTGAATCCGAGCGCTCGGCTGAGTAGCACATTGTTGCCGACGGTGGCATGCCGATCCAGCGGCAGGTGCGAGCTATAGATGGCCAGATCGCCGTCGAGTGCAGCTTTGAATTTCTGCCGAACCGCGCTAGTCATCGGCTGCACGCCCGCCCAGTACAATCCGTGATGCACGAGCAGCAGCGAGATGCCCTTTTCCACGGCGCGCTGGATGGTCCACGCACAAGCATCAACAGCCGCGCCGACCTTGCGGACGGCACCAGAATTTTCGACCTGCAAACCATTCCAGGCGCCGGAGTAATCTGTGATGTTGGCGTGATCCAGGTAGCGATCGAGATAGGTCACGAAATTGCTGAGTGATGGCATAAGCGCAAACTTTGTGGATTGATTAGCAGGATAATTCCGGCTAATCTTCCGTGCAGGGCAAAGACAGGGCAATTTGAATTCCTTATCCAGATCAAAACATGCACACAACTGAAGCCAATTTGGTGCGCATCGATCAGCGCACATGTCCGCTTTGCAACGTGCCGCTCGACCTCACTAATCCAAACGCCTGCACGAAATGCGATTGGGTTTTTGATACCGAGCAGCGGTCACCCAACGCTGGTTTCCGCGACCGGGTCGCGGTCTGTCTGAGCGTCATCCCAGGGCTGGGTCACATGTACAAGGGGCATCGGCTTCTCGGTGCCTTGCTCATGCTTGGCAGCGGATTTGCGCTGTTCGCGTGCGTCGTCGCTGCGACGGCGAGTGCTGGCTGGGGCTTGTTGCTCCTGCCTTTGTATTGGGCGGGTGTAATGATGCACGTCTATTGGCTGGACGACCGCGCTCTGCATCATCACACGCGCGGGTAGAGCGGAAAAAACGGGCGTCATCCAGAACGGTGGTTTCGCCGCGGGCGATGGCGCGTGCTCACTCCTACCGCCTCCGCCCGTTTAGAGTCAGCGGTTCTTCACTGCGTTCCGGTCGCCAAAGCCTCCCGGAACTCCGTTCAGAATGACGGCAGTTTTTTTCCAACCGCCGCACCGCGCCGCTCGAAAACTGTTTCGCATTTCGCAAATTCCCCTACCCTCCGCGCCCTATGTTATCCGCAGGCATCGTCGGTCTCCCAAACGTCGGCAAATCAACGCTCTTCAACGCCGTCACCAAGACGCAGAAAGCGCAGGCGGCCAATTACCCGTTTTGCACCATCGACCCGAATGTTGGCATCGTGACTGTGCCCGACCCGCGGCTCGCAGTGCTCTCGAAACTTTCGCACTCGAAGAAAGTCGTTCCGGCCGCGATTGAGTTTGTCGATATCGCGGGGCTGGTGAAAGGCGTGAGTGCGGGCGAAGGGCTGGGCAACCAGTTCCTCAGCCACATCCGCGAGGTCCACGCGCTCGTGCAGGTCGTCCGCTGTTTCGAGGACGCGGATATCCATCACGTCAGCGGCACCGTCGATCCCGTGCGCGACATCGAGATCATCAATACCGAGCTGATCCTCGCCGACCTCGCCGCCGTGCAGAAGCGCAAGGACCGCCAGCAGAAGGCGGCGAAGCTGAACGACAAAACCGCCAAAGCCGAGGTCGCGCTTTGCGAAAAGCTCCTGCCTCATCTCGACGCTGGCAAACCCGCGACCACGCTTTCGTTGAGCGACGACGAGACGAAACTTCTGCGGGAATTTTTCCTGCTCTCGGGAAAGCCGACGATCTTTGCCTGCAACGTCGCCGAAGCCGATCTGGCGAACGTTGCCGCCATCGTCGAAGCCGCGCGTGATAACGAAGGCGTGCCGCCGCGCGACAATGTCGAAATGACCGACGCCGCGCGTTTCGTCACCGCGGTCCAGGATTACGCGCGTTCGCATTTCGGCACCGAGGCCGTGGTCATCAGCGCACAAATCGAGAGCGAACTCGCGAGCCTATCCGACGACGAAGCCGCGGAGTATCTCGCCGGCATCGGGGTCGCCTCGAGCGGTGTCGGTTCGCTCATCCGCGCCGTCTATCATCTGCTCGGCTTGCGCACTTACCTCACCACTGGCGAACAGGAAACGCGCGCCTGGACGATCCGCGCCGGCGACAAAGCGCCCGCCGCCGCTGGTGTCATCCACAGCGATTTCGAGCGTGGCTTCATCGCCGCCGAGACCGTGCATTTCGACGACCTCATTCAACTCGGATCTCACGCCAAAGCTCGTGAAGCCGGCAAGCTGCGGATTGAGGGCAAGGAGTATGTCGTCAAGGACGGCGATGTGGTGGAGTTTCGGTTCAACGTCTAAAGCGCCGTTCGGCTGATTCGCGGAATTCGAGGAAGTTGACGCGGTCAAAAATGGCGCGGCGTCACGGTCTCATGCGTGGCATTTGTTGTGCTTAACATAAGTGCCATAACGCATCTCTCGCCGTCCTTCCTATGAAAACATTGCCCATCCTATTGACGATCCTTCCATTTTGCGTCGGACAACTTTGCGCGGAATCACCGGTGATTTCGGGTGCTTTCCACGGCACGGCCGCTCCCGCTGCGGGTAAAGTTTCCGCAGATCTTTTCTGGATCGCCGATACCCGGAAGATGGACGCCTTCCTGGCCAACGTGCAACATACCGACCTGCGCTGTGCCTCCTACGAGGGCGAGGTGCTTCCGGACACGCGGGTAGCCTGGCGCGATTACGCCTCGGAAGCCAAGGCGCTGGCGCGAACAGGCTGTGTGAGCGAAGCGGCCGGGAAGCTCGGCCAGATGTTGAAGCTGGCTGCCGTTTACCGTTCGTTTGGCGGCTTGCAAAATGTGGTGCAGGGCGAAGAAATTCGCCACCTTGCCGGCCTCACGGCATCGCAACTCGGCACGGTCGTCACCTCGCGAATCCAGTCTCCTTATCTGGAAGCGGACGCTGCCGATTGTCTCGTATTACTCGAAACCAAAGCGGGCGCAGAAAAAGCTCAAGTGACTCCATCCTTTTGGCGCCATCTCGAGCAGGGTGCCGTGGAGACTCACTTCCGCCTTTCGGGCGCCGGAAAAATCGCGTTTGCGACAAAGCAGTAAGCGCAAGGCGCGCGTGGGTTTGCGCGCGATTTCTACGCCAAAAGTCTAGTGTCGCGCCTCCCCCGCTCCGCTCGCGGACTTGGCAGCGATAAGATCACCTTCGCCCAGTCGGCGCTTGTACATTTCCAGTGCCAGACCGTAGCACTGCTGTGCGAGGACGGGATTGTAGCGCGGACCTTCATCGCGGATGAAAGCGTGGGCGCCGTTGACTTCGTGCCATTGGAAAAAAGTGCCTGCGGCTTCCATCGCCGCGTGAATCTTTAGCCGACCTTCCAGCGGGACGTGCGGATCCTGCCGGCCCCAAATCATGAGCATCTCGCCATGGAGTTCCGGTATGCGATCGAGCGTGTCGTCGTTCATTCCTGCGCCAAGGCTGCGCTTGTGGATGTCGGTCGCATAAAAGCAGGTCGTCGCGAGAACTTCGGGATTCATGGCCGCGCGGAATGCGAGATGTCCGCCGATGCAGATGCCCATCACGCCGAGCTTTCCAGTCGATGCCGGATGTTCGGCGAGATATCGCAAGACGGCGCGCGCGTCGGCGTCGTAAGCCGCGAGCGGCTTCGTAGTCTTGAGTGCGTTCCCTCGATCTGCGCCTGCAGTGTCATAGGCCAGCGCCGTCCCGGCTGGTTCGTACTCGTGGTAAATCTCCGGCACCGCGACGATGAAACCATTTCCAGCGAGCAGTGCAGCGGTGCGGCGGATCGGTCCTGTCACTTGAAAAATCTCCGAGAAAAGCAGCAGTCCGGGATACCTGCCCGGCGCCGTCGGACGGAAAATAAACGTCCGCATCGGACCGCTCGGCGTTTCGAGATCAACGAATTCGTGGTCGGTGATGGTCATCGCCTGCGCAGGTTGAGTGTCGTGCGCCGAACATTTAAGAAAGCGTCTCGGAGAACGCTCCGAGCCGCATCAATGCTGCACCTGCAGCACGATGATGAGCTGCCCCTTGCCATACTGCGGACCGCGGATGAAGAGCGGACTGCCGGGCGCGAGCTTCGCTTCCGTATTCACGAGCGGACGCTTGTCCTGGAAAAGTTGGAGGTTCAGCAGATAGCCGCCGCGCGCTTCCTTTGACGCAGCCCGCCGCGCTTTGACTTCGAAGAAAAAGATCTGGCTGGGGACGAGCCAATTCTCCGTTTTTTCATCGATGATCTCCGTCGCGCTGCCGGCGAGTTCGAATTGGTTGTAACCGAAGATGCGCTTCAGCCGCGGCGCGAACTCCCGCAATTCGTGTGGCGCATCTTTCGGCGAATCGGCGTTCGTCGCGACCACGAGTGCACTCCAGATTTTGTCCGGGTTGCTTGCAGGCGCAGGCGTCGGCCCGGTTGCGGATGTCTTGATCGCTTGCGGCTCCGCGAAGGCCAGCGCGCCGCCGCTGAGGACGGCGAGAAGGGTGAGAGCGGCGCAGGTGGGCATGGGCGGTTACTTCAGCGCGTAGGTCGCCGGGATATACTCGAGCCCATCGAGCCAGACGACGGTGACATTGTCTTCGGGGCTGTAAACGGTCGTCGCCGAGATGCTCGGATCGGACGGCCACGCCTCAACGACTTGCGCAAAGTATTTCGACGGCTCGATATGACCGGTCGGAATCAACGCTTTGAAAAGTCCGAAACTTACCAACAATGAAAACGCACCAGCCCATGCGAGCCGCGGCACCGACCAAAACAAGGCGCGTTTTTTCTCCGCCGCCCGCGGCGTCTCGGCGGCGATGCGTTGCATGAGTTGATGATTAAAAAAGTCCGGATTGGTGAGCCGCGGCGTGGTCGGATGTTCGCGTAGAAATTCTCCAAGCTTCAGCGCCTCCGCTTTCTCGGCAGCCGCTTCGGGATGCGTCGTGAGTTCTTTTTCAAACTCGGCCAGTTCGGCGTCGTTCAGCTTGTCATCCACCCAGGCAGTGAACTGTTCTTCAAATGGTTTCATAAACGTCTTTCAGCATGCTTTGAAGTTTCTTGCGCGCGTAAAAAAGTCGGGACATCACCGTGCCGATGGAACACTCCATCTGCTCGGCGATTTCGGAATATTCGAGGCCGTCGATCTCGCGCATCACGATGGCTGTGCGGTGCTCGGGCGAGAGCTTCGAGATAGCTTCATCGATTCGCTGGCGGATTTCTTTGTCGGAAATTTTCTCCGCCGGCTGCATTTCGCTTTTCGGCGCGGTCGTGGCGCCGGGCGCGATGTTCCGCAGGCCGATCTGGTCGTCGAATTCCGTGCCGCTCTCGATGTGCTTTCGCCGCAGCGAATCGATCGTCACATTCATGACGATGCGATAAAGCCACGTGTAGAACGACGACTGACCGCGAAATTTGCCGATGGATTTCCACGCCTTCAGGAAGCCGTCCTGGGCAAGATCCCAGGCATCCTGTTCGTTGCGGACCATATTGTAGATCATGGAAAAAGCGCGGGTGCGGTAACGGGTGACGAGTTCATTGAAGGCCGTGGTGTCACCAGCTTGCGACCGGGCGACCAATTCGAGATCGTCAGGTCCACTGATGGCATCCGTCGCCTCCACAGACACATTTTTGGACGGCGCAGCCATCAGTTCATTCACCGAACATATCGGAATTTTTCCAAGCGTCCAAAGCTACTCCGGATCGTAGCGCCGGCGCCATTCGATTCGGTATTCACCCATGAGTTGGATAATCCCGTCCCGAATCTGGAAAAGCCGCTGATTGAGGATGCCGAAGCGTTCGCCATCGATCACCCCATCTTTCCGAAGCTGCATGGCGGCATCGATGCCCGTCATCGCCGCCTTCAGCGCCCGCTTCAGGTAGGCGATCGTCATCCCGATTTCATCCACGTCGTCGTCGCTCAGTGCGGCAGCGAGCTTGGCGCTGGCGATGGCCGCATTCGTAGAGAGCTTGACTGCCAATGGCTGATTCTGGACGTCGCCGATTTCCTCAAAGAGCTGATCGATCCAGACCGTCAGCGCAAACGAAGCCTTGTAGAGCGGATGCACTTCAAAGCCGTCCTCGTCGTCCGCTCCCGCCGTTTCCTCGAATTCCGCGGCTTCGTTCGCAGCAAGCTGCTCGTCAAAAAGCGAATCGACATTTTCCGCCCATTCGCGCCCATCCTTGTCCAGCAGATGATTCCAGCCCATCTCCCGAGCGATGATCTGGTCGCGATTTGGGTCGTCGATGTAGCGCTCGAGAAGCTCCATATACTTCTCGGTCTTGCGATCCTGTTGCTGGAGGAAACGCTCCCAGTCGTATTCGTCCCAAATATTATCCGGCTCTTCTGGCTCGGCCATATGTCGGTTAGTTATCTTGCACCACGGGCGTCTGCAAAGAGATTTTATCAGATTCTGGCAGAGACTGCCGCCGGAGTTGACCGCAGGCTGCGGCAATGTCGTGCCCTTTTTCCCGCCGAATGGTCGCTGGAATACGCGCCGCTTCGAGGATCGCCATAAACGCGTCCTGCCGCGCTTCGTTCGGTCGCTCCCACGACAGGCCTTCGACTGCGTTGTAGGGAATGCAATTCACCTTGGCCTTGATCTGCCGGGCCACGCGGACGAGCGCGGCGGCGTCTTCTGGGCGGTCGTTCACGCCCGCGATCAGGATGTACTCGAAGGTCAGCCACTGCTTTTTCCGCTGAACGTAGTAGGCGCAGGCTTCGAGCAACGCCGCGAGCGGGTACTTGCGGTTCACGGGCATGATCTCCTGGCGCACTTCGTCCGTCGCCCCGTGCAGTGAAATGGCGAGACGAACTTGGAGCGGTTGGTCGGCGAGTTGCTTGATCTGTGGCGCCAGACCACTCGTGGAGATGGTGATGTGCCGGGCTCCGAGCCCGCCGCCCCACGGCGCATTGATGATCGTGATCGCCTTCATCAAGTTGGCGAAATTGGCGAGCGGTTCGCCCATGCCCATGAAGACGATGTTGTTGACATTCTCGCCGCTGAGTTCCTCCGCGCGCAGCACCTGATCGACGATCTCGCCCGGCTCGAGATTGCGGCTCCAGCCGTCCAGTCCGCTCGCGCAAAACTTGCAGCCGTAGGCGCATCCGACCTGCGTGGAAACGCAAAGCGTGCGGCGGTCGCTGGCTTCGCCGTAAAGCGCGGGCGAAGCGGGAATGAGCACGGATTCGATGAGCGCGCCGTCGTCGAGCCGGAAGAGATATTTTAGCGTTGTATCCTTCGAGCCAAGCGTGCGGATCGGTTCGAGGCTCGTGAAGGCGAGTTCGTCCGCGAGTTGCTGGCGAAGCGCCGCCGGCAGGTCGCTCATGTTCGCGAACGACGGGACTCGTTTCCCGTAAATCCATTGCAGGACTTGTTTGCCGCGGTATGCCGGCTGTTCGAGCGCGCTCATCCGCTCGCTCATTTCCTGGAGCGTGAGAGATTTTACGGATGTTCGCCTGGCCGAATCGGGCATGCGTCATCGTCGCGCACAACCGGCACCGCGCCAAGCCATGACTCAGTCGCAGCGTTACTTACCCTTCAGCGTTTCGAGATAGGCGATGAGGTCGGTGAAGTCTTCCGGCTTGATCGCCAGCGTCAGGCCTTGCGGCATGAGCGAAGTCTTCATGTCGGTCCGTTTCTTCACATCGGCGCGCTTGATGTCATGCGGAACGCCATCGGCTCCGACGACCTTGAGCGAGTCCGCCGTCTCGGCGCGCAACGCTCCGAAGAATGAATCCCCCGCCGCCGTCTCGATCATCACTTGCTCGAATCCGAGCGCGATGGTTTTCGACGGTTCGAGAATCGACGTGATGAGATCGGCGCGTTTGTAATTCGCCGCAATGGCGCCGAGGTCAGGACCGATCTGTCCGCCCTTCCCGGCGATGGCGTGACACGTTGCACAGATACCGCCGAGCGGACCGGTCGGATCGCGGTAAACCTTCTCACCTTTCGCAGCATCACCCGGATGCACCCACGAGCCGTCAGGCTTGGCGGCGAGTGCAAAGGCGGTCTGCTTTTCCTCCGGCGTCGGCTCTTTCGACTTTACGAACTTCAGCCCGTCGAGCCCCGGCACGCGTGCCGAAAAAACCCACGAACCGCCAAGGTTGCCGATCTTCACGAAGACCAGATTCGAGCCCGCGGCAAAATGAATTGGCACCTCGTCGCTATCCGGATCAAAGCCCCGCGACTCACCGCGGTCGTGAATTTTTTTGCCGTTGAGCCAGATGGCAATCTGATCGTCACCGCCGCACAAAATTTTCGCGTCGGCTTCCTCCGGCGCTTCGATTTCGGCAAAGGCGTAGGCGCACACCATCGCGTTGCTTTTGAAAAACGCTTCGAGATTCACTTTGCCCGTGTCGGCGTCGCCGGTGACTTCCTGCCAGCCGACATCCTTGCCTTCAGCGTTGTGATGCTTCGCGGAAAGGTCCGGCTTTCCGCCAGCGGCGAGCGCCTCGGATTCGGGCGGATGCACCGCACCCCAGACATTCTCAAACGGACCGATGACTTTCCATTTAGTGATTGCGCCGCTTTGGAAATAGTTGCGAATTTCGGGCACGAGTTCCTCGGGCACGCGACCGCTGGCGATCAGCTCCTGCACGAGCGGCCAGGCCTTTTCGCGCATCGTCTTGAGCGCCTTGAGCGCATTGCGGCGGACGCCGGTGTTCTTGTCGCGCAGCGTTTCCACGAGCACGGGAATCGCGCTCCCGTCAGGCATGTTGGAAATCGCCTGGATCGTTTCCTTGGAAAACTTTTTCTTTTCCGCGAGCGCGATCAACGCCGGCAGCGCGGACTTCTCGCGCATGCTCCCGAGCGCTTCGATCGCGGCCGCCACCACCTTATTGTCCTTGTCGGCCAGCGCTCCGATGAGTGCCGCTCCCGCATTCGCTTTCGACCCAAGCTGCTGGAGTGATTTCGCGGAGAACTCGCGATTGCCCGCATTTTCGTCCTTGAGGTGCGCGATCAAGGCGGGCGCAGCTTCGAGCACTTTCAGTTCGCCCGCCGCCTGGATGATTTTCCGCGTCGCGGCTGGCGAAAGTTTCGCATCCGCAAGCTGCGCGATGGTTTTCTTTGCGGCATCGCCACCGATGTTCACCACTGCGCCGATCGCCGTCTCGCGAAACTCCGCGTCGGCTTTTTCATCGACCGCAATTTTCATGAACACATCCATCGCCTGCGGATCCTTTTGCACGCCGAGCGATTCGATGAGTTGACGGCGGACGCCGGCATCGGTTTCCGCAGTCATTCGCGCGCGCAAAGTCGGGAGGGCGAGCGTCCCCGCGAGCCCCGTCTTGCCTCCGGGCAATTTGTGCGCGTCAGGAGCCTCGCTCTCCCGAAATTGCGTGAACGCTTTTGCCGCAGCGAGCCGCACCGTCGCATCGGAATCAGCCAGTGCTGCCGAAAGCGCCTCGAGCGCTTTCGATGTTCCGGCCCACGCAACTGTGCAGAGCGGCGGCGGATTCTTCACCGGTTGCGTTGCCCACCAATGGCCTTCATAGGCCGCGGGCATGTAGGCCGAGCGCGCCAGCGCTGCGGCGGCGCGAGCACGTGTGGCCGCGTCTGGATCGCTGGCGAGTCTGACAAGAACGGCGGTCGCGCCCGGATCGAAGACGCTATCGAAAGCGAGCCATGCCTGCTCGCGCACCCGCGAGTCTTGCGTCTGCAGAGCGGGCGCGACCTGCGGCCAGTCGGCGATTTTTTCCAGCGCCACTCGCGCGGAAAAACGGATCCACCGATCCTCTTCCCCAAGGGCCGCGAGCAGCGCGGGCACGGCGCTCTTTGCACCGATGCGACCAAGCGCGATGGCCGACTGGAGCCGCACTTCCGGGTCCGTGTCTTTGAGCAACTTCACGATTTCGTCCGTCGCCGCGGAGACATTGCGAATCGCCAGTTCGCGAATCGCCTGCGCTCGCACTTCGGGCGCGGTATCGGCGAGCACCTGGCGAATGAGACCAGTCACTTTGCTGCGCGTTTCCGGCGACGCGTCGCCGATCAAATCGAGCGCCCAAAGTGCGTGCGCTTTTTTTAACGGCGGCGCCGCGCCGTCGTGCAGGACTTCGATGAGCGCGGGAAGCACTTTCTCGCCTTTGTGAATGAGTGCCCACTGCGCGCGCAGGCGCTGATCGCGATCGACATGCGCGAGTGCGGCGATGAGTTCGGGCACTGGCGCAGTATCCGGCACGCGCGGCGAAGGCTTCGCTTCCGGCCACGAAAGCCGCCAGACCGTGCCGACGGGCTTCGGCGATTTCCACCCGCCGAAGCCCCAATCGGCAATGAGCAGCGAGCCATCGGTCGCGACGTAAAGTTGCATCGGGCGGAAGTCGGCGCCTTTGTCCGCCTGCGCGACCGCGGTGTCTTTCGCGACCTTGAATGTCGCTCCCTCTCGGACCAACTCCGTCGCGAACACGCCGCTCTTGCCCCACTCCGCAAAAAACGGCACGCCGCGGTACTGCTCCGGCAATCCGTCGCTCATGTACACAAGGCCGCCGGTCGGCGAGCCGCCGCCGAAGTCCGTCATCGCCGGCAGAAAACGCTCGTTCGACGCGACGGCGGTCGCAGTGAATTGCGGCTTCTGCGGACCGGGTGCGAGGAGGCCATTGGTCGTGTCTTCTTTGAAATAAAATGGGTAGCCGTAGTAGCCGCCTTCGATGTGATGCGTGACGCGCGTCCACCAGCCATTGCCGTCGTCGGTATTGTCGCGAGTAAAGGCGCGGTCGAACGCATCGAGATCGACTTCGAGATGGTTGCGCGTGCCGCCGGAAAATATCTCGAGCTGCGAGCCATCAGGCCGGCAGCGCACGATGCCGCCGCCTTGCAGCGTGACCTCGGAACCATCCTTCGCGCTCTTCGCCTGATAAATCCCGCGGTCGCCGACGCTGATGTAGAAAAAGCCATCCATGCCGAGCGTGAAGCCGCTCACAACGTGATCGTTGAGCCCCTCGTTCGGCGGGATGCCGAGGTTGCTGACGAGGTCTTCGCGCACGTCCGCCACACCGTCTCCATCGGTGTCCTTGAAACGCGTAAGCAGCGGATCGTGAATGACGTAAAGCCAGCCATCGAACCAAAGGCTGCCGGCGGGCGAGTAGAGCTTGTCAGCGAAGACCGTGCGCTTCCGATCAGCCCGCATGCTGGAATAGCGGACGATCGTGCATTCGGGGCTTTTCGTGCTGAGCCGCGAATCGCGCGGATCGTTGCCAATATAGATCGCGCCGTCCGGCGCGACGGCGACAGTCGTCGGCGTCTCGACGTCCGGATAGCTCACGACGACTTCGATTCGCAGCGCTGGATCACTGACCAGCGGAGGCTTCGGCGGCGGCGCGGAGTTTTGTGCGGCGACTGGAAACGCAACTGCGCAGAGGCAAAGCAGAGGGACGAAAAGCGAGCGAGGGTTCATGAGCGGGCGGTTACTTTGTAGGAAGAGAACGCTGCGTCAATCTCGCCAGATGCGCGATCTTATGCGGAAAAAATGATCAGGCTCTCCGCCCTTTTCCTTCCTGCTGCCGCGCCCGGCTGGTGATGCGTGAAACTCTCCCCATTTGAACGGCGAGTCGATATTCCAATCGCGCCCGATTCGAGCAGGGCGATGAGGTGGCGGAGGAAGGCGTGGCGGGGAGGGTGGAGCGTTCAGACGCCAGTTCGCGGCGAGAATCTGGCGGGCTTCCTCCAGCTTGCCGGGCAGGATGAGGGTGAGCACCAGATGGTTGCGGCGAGGGATGGCCAGCGGATGGATGCGGCCTGTGCCGAGGGCACTCCACTCAGAAGTTTCGCAGCCACGCTTTGAGTTCGTCGTGCGTCATCACGTCGTAGGCGGTGAGCAGACCTTTCTCGGCGAAAAATACGATCCGCAAGTGCCGCCCGGCGCGGCACTCGAACAAATCCTTCCGCAGCCGCCGGATGCCGATACCGGCGTGCAGGTGCGGCCGACCGAAGCCGTCGCCCAGCGCCCGCAGGGATTCCGCGATTTGTCCCCGCTCGGCGGCGCTCAACTTCTCCACCCGCTTCCGCAGGCGGAGATGAAGATCGATTTTCACAGCTTGCCGGTGAAAGCCTTCGTCTGACCTGAGGCTCGCACCTTTCGCACGTCGGCTTTCACGGCTTGGAAGGCGCGTTCCGCCTGCTTCTCGCTCACGCCGTATTCGTGCAGCGCATAATCATCCGAGTGAACCTCCACCGGCCTCAACGCCACCACGCGGCCATCCACCACGAACCCCACGTCCTCGCCGTGCAATGCACGCTTGAGCCACGCTCCCAAGTTCTGACGGCCTTCGGTCACGGAGAGAGTTTTCATATGCGCAGCGTAAAGTCTTTCCTGTGCTCGTCAATTCCTCGTTTCAACCGGCGGACAAGTGGGAATCATTTGTGTTGGCCGGGGAAATCCGGTTGCGCTTCGAGCAGGGCGATGAGGTGGCGGAGGAAGGCGAGCCGCGTGTTCGGAGTTCCGCCTTCAGGCGGCTGCGCTTGCGCCAACCCCGTCTCCGTCTGCGAGTGGGTGCGCATCTATTTCCTCTGGCGGCCCAATCTGCCGGACGAAGCGGACAATCATCTCATTGAACTCGCCCTCGCCGGTGGGGCGGACATCATCGTCACCCACAATGTCCGCGATGTCCGGCGCGGTGAACTGTCTTTCCCTCAACTGCAAATCCTCACGCCTCGCGAATTCCTCAAAACCATCTGACACCATGAGCACGCTCACCATCCGACTCCCTGACGACAAGCATCTCCGCCTCCGCAAGCTGGCCGCGCACCGATCCATCAGCATCAACAAGCTGATGGAGGAACTGGCCACGATCAGCATTGCCGAGTTCGACGCCGAGACCCGCTTCCGCACCCTCGCCGCGCGCGGCTCAGTCAAAAAGGGCCTCGCCATCCTCGACAAGCTGGACGCGGCCTTCGCCCGGAAATAACCGGGACCCCGTCCGCAATTTTGAACACTGTCCCGATTCGAGCAGGGCGAGGAGGTGGCGGAGGAAGGCGAGGCGTGGGGTGGTGTTGGCGTGCAGTGGAGCGTTCAGACGCCAGTTCGCGGCGAGAGTCTGGCGGGCTTCCTCCAGATGGCCGAGCAGAATGAGCGTGAGCACCAGATGGTTGCGGCGATGGATGGCCAGCGGATGAATGTCTTCCTCGTTGCCAAGCTGAGGGCTTGGTAACGCATCATACTGGGGAAGCTCTGCTTCGCGGGAAGGGTGGCGTGTCCGGCACGGAGCGTCTCTGAGTCCGCCCCGACCACGAAACAGAGTTTCTCCCCCGCAGCGTCCGCTCC
>JBBSDS010000022.1:0-26931 GCA_038240495.1 Chthoniobacterales bacterium
AACAGCGAACAAACTCGCCCGTGTATCGAACCACCCAGCGGAGAATCGTCGAGGGCGCAACCGCAACTCCCAACTCCGCCGCTATCGAGGCAAGATCGCGGTAGCTCAGCTTGAACCGCAAATACGTCGGAGCACCATCGTTTCCTAAACAATGGATTACGGCCAGTTCCGTGCTTTCGCATGTTCTCATTCTGAGTGAACCCTAAACCAAGGTGCAACAAAACCCGGATCCTGGTAGAAAAACAGATCCGTTGCGCGATCTACACCCGGAAGTCCGCCGAAAAGGGTCTGCAACAGGAATTCAACTCGCTCGACGCGCAGCGCGAGGCGGGCGAGGCCTTCATCCTGAGCCGACGCCACGAAGGCTGGCAGTTGCTGCCGGCCCGCTACGACGACAACTCCGTTCTCTGCCACCGCACCGATCCTTATCCCGCCGCACTGCCGAAACCGCTGTTTCGGCAGTAAGTTTTCGGCAGTAAGTTTTCCTTGACTCGCCGTGACAGATCGATTAAACTTCCTCTCATAGCCGAAGATTGTAGGCGCTTACATACGGGGAATTCTGTACAGGCAGGGGAGAAGCTGGACATGTCGTCGCCGCAGATTAAAAATACCAATAGATTCGATGGGGTGCTGTTCATGATCGGGTCGCTTCGCATATCGCCGCTCGCGCTTTGCGTTCTTGTCGCAAGCCTTACTTCCATCGCCGTTCCCAGTCTAAGGGCACAATCTGTTCAGGGAACCGTCAGCATCACAGTGATCGACCCGGCCGGCGCCGTTATCCCGGACGCTGGGCTGGAATTGAAAGCGTCAGCCACCAACGACCTCCGTACCGGGCGATCGCGGGAAAGCGGGACTTTTCGTTTTGTCGGCCTGAATATCGGCAATTACGTGCTAACCATCACCAAAACGGGCTTCGCCAAGGCAGTTCTCGATCCCGTTGTGGTTCAGGCTGCGCGCGTCACCGATGTTTCGGTCGAACTGAAGCTGGGCACAACCAGTTCGACCGTGGAGGTCACTACCGGTGGGCTAACGGCGCTGGAGACCACCTCCAACATGCTGGGGACCACCATCGACGTGAAACAGCTGGAGACCCTTCCGCTCGGCGGCCGCGACATCACCCAGTTGTCGCGCCTTTCCGCGGGCTATAACGGCACCTGGAATGGGGCTCCATCGGTCGCTCAAGGCAACAACGTCGACGGTGTAATCTCCAGCGCCAGCCGCATGAAGTTCACCGGCAATTCCAATCCCTCGATTTCACCGCGCCTCGAAAATATCGAGGAGATGACCGTGCAGACCGACCATCTCGATGTCGACCAGGGATTCGGCCAGGCGACCATGCAACTCAGTTTCACCACGCGCGCCGGGACGAACCGGTTCCATGGACGCCTCTACGAGGATTTCCGTAACGCAGCGCTGAACGCAAATTCCTGGAGTAACAATGGACGGGGATTGGCGCGGCCTCCGCTCATCCTCAACGATTTCGGGGGCTCCATCGGCGGGCCGATTATCAGGGACAAGCTATTCTTCTTCGGCAGCTTTGGGATGTCCAAGCAGCCAGGTAGTATTACCGCTTCCACAACGGTTCTCACGCCGGCGGCGCAGAGCGGAAACTTCACCTACGTCGGGACCGATGGTGCCAGGCGCACCGTGAATGTCCTGAATCTGGTGAAGGCCTTCAACACCTCATTGCCGGGCTCGATCAATCCCATCGTCAGCCAGCAGCAAGCGGCCATCAATAACTCGCTATCCGGCGGAGTGCTCACGCCGACCAACGACCCCATCCTCAGCAGCCTCGACTGGCTGGTCTCTTCTCCCATCACCAACTATTACCCTTCCGCGCGCGTCGATTACAATTCCAAGGCCAGCCTGCGCTTTCACTTTTCGTTTAACGAGCGCAAGAACGTCCAGCCCACCTCGCGAGCGCCGCTTTTCCCCTCGGCGGACTTCGCCAGCCAGGCGGCCGGGTATAAGAGCGTGGCCGCGACCGCTTCGCTGGGCATCGACTGGACCGCAAGCCCGACCATCGTAAACCAGTTCCGCGTGGGTTACCTCTACAACCCTGTTTGGAATCCGTGGTATCAGGGTCCGCCGCTGTGGGCGAATTCGGTCGGAACGGTCAACTGGGGCTTGGCTACTTCTGGACAAAGTTATACGCTGCCCATCTCCAACCTCTACCCCGTAATCACCATTTCCGATTCCGTGACTTGGCAGAAGGGGAGCCACCAGATGAAGTTCGGGTTCTCCGGCTGGCAGGAGCATGACCTCTACTGGAACGCTCCAGCCGGGATCACCGGATACAAGATGGGGCTGGCGAACGGCGATCCGGCGCTCGGCGCCTTCACCTCTAGCGCCTTTCCGGCATCGAACTCGACCCAGCTCGCGGAAGCCCAGCAGCTATACGCCCTGCTAGTGGGACGAATTTCCAGCGTCAACGGTCAATTCGGCCTGGATCCGGCGACCAAGAAATACAAACAAACACCGGGGAGTAATTACAATCTGAATGAACTGGTGCGTTCCGTGGGCCTGTCCGCACAAGATTCCTGGCGGCTGCGGCCGGGTCTTACCATCAACTTCGGCCTGCGTTGGGATTTCACGGGCGACAATCACGATTTGACGGGGGCCTACCACAATGCCCTGCCCAAGGACATCTACGGTCCCTCCGGGATCGGAAATCTTTTCCAGCCCGGCAAACTCGGCGGCGAAATGAATCCCACGATCGTGGCGCGGGCGCACGCCTACAACGGATGGAACGTCTCTCCGCAGCCCCAGGTCGGCATCGCGTGGAAGCCGGGTTTCAAGGACGGATTGTTGGGCAAGTTAATGGGGAATCGCACCGTCATTCGCACCGGGTTTTCGATCCGGCGTTACACCGAGCCGCAGCAGTACTTCTGGAATCAGGCGACTAACTATGGTTCCTTGTATTACCAGCAGTATTATCTCAATGCGAACGCCAGCGGAGTCCCGGGCACCTTCGTCCCCGGCTCCCTGGTCTTGGGCGATAAACTGCCGGCCTTCGGCTACTCTCCCCACGACACGTATCAGGAGGTCGCTCCGCTCGCGGAATACACCTTCACATCGCTTACGTATCTGGGCAACGTCGTGAACGGAATGAATCCGAACATTGCCCAACCGTATACCCAATCATGGAATTTTGGGATTCAGCGGGAAATCGGCCCATCCCGCGTGTTGGAGGTCCGCTACAACGGCAACCGCTCCCGCCGCCAATGGCTCTCTAAGAACATCAACGAGGTCAACATTTTTGAGAACGGGTTCCTGGACCAGTTCAAAGCCGCTCAGAATAACCTGGCGATCAATCAACAGCGTGGCATCACGTCCTTCGCCAACAACGGCTATGCCGGTCAGACGGCTCTGCCGGTCTTCCAGGCAGCCTTCGCCGGCGAGAAAGCGGGCGGAAATGGCGTACCCCAGGTGGACTACGCCAATACGTCATTCCTCAACTACCTCCGAACGGGACAGGCCGGGGCGATGGCGAACGTGTTGTCCGGTATCGGCGGCCCGGTCCCCTATTACTGCAACCTGGTGGGCTCCAGCTTTACTCCCTGCGCCACCAACGCCGGCTATAAGGGCGCCGGCGCGGGGTACCCGATCAACTACTTCCAGGCCAATCCGTACTCCGCCGGAGCGCAGGTCCAGTACATGGATGCCGATGGCTATTCGAACTACCATGCCCTGCAGATCGACCTGCGGCAACAGCCGTGGCACGGCCTGCAGTTCGACGCCAACTACACCTGGAGCCATACGCTGGGACTCGCCACGCCGAACGATTGGGAGGCCGCTTCCGCCCAGTACACGCTGCGCGATTTGCGTCTCAGCTACGGACCCACGCTGTTCGATCTACGCCACGTAGTGCACGCGGCCGTGACCATGGACCTGCCATTCGGCAAGGGCAAGCGGTGGCTCAACCGCGGCGGAATCGTGGATCACGTCTTCGGCGGCTGGAGCATCGGCAACATCTATACTTTCCAGACCGGCGCTCCCAGGGCGCTGACCGGGGGGAACCAGACGTTCAACGACTACGGCGATAGCGGCGTGATTCTCAACGGCATCACGGCCAAAGACCTTCAGAAGTCGATCGGAGTCCACTATGTGCCCGAGGCGCGAGGCGGCTACGTCGATCTGATCGATCCCAAATACATGGTGAGCCGGACGGGTGGCGGCGCCAATAGCGCCTACATCAAAGTGAACGACACCCCGGGCACAATCGGCCAGACCATTTATCTCTACGGACCCCACCAGACCTTCAACGACACCGCCATTTCCAAAGTGTTCCCGATTACGGAGAAAATCCGTTTCTCGTTCCAGACGGAAATGCTCAACGTCTTCAACCATCCGACGTTCGGCTGGCGCGGCAGCGCGATCCAGTCGACTACGTTTGGAACCGGCTCACCGTCCGGGGCGGGACCCCGGCAGATTGAATTCCGCGGGAACATCATCTTCTGATAAGAGGAATCTGACTAAACGTTTCTGACGGAATGACAGCCAGGCAGTTCGCCCCCCACCGAGCTCGCCTGGATTACTCTGGTATCAGGATGAAGATGGCGCAGACCTGGAGATTACCGATCTGCAATCTGGCACTGCTTCTGATGTTTCCGGCGGTGGCCACCCTGGCCGCTCAAACCGCAAAAAAAGGTCCCGATCCCGCCGCTTCGGCGCAATACGCTCTCACGCTGGCCGAAGAGGGCCGCTGCAAGGAAGCGCTGCCGATACTGAAACGCGCCACCCCTCGCATCGCCGATAAACAGCTTCTTTACCGCGCCGGGATGGGTCAGGCGCGTTGCGCCATGGCGCAAGAGGATACCCCTGCGGCCGTTGAGGCGCTGATGCTGCTCAAGCGCGAGTTCCCCAACGATCCCGAGGTCCTGTTCGTCTGCGTGCACTACTTCTCGCAACTGGCCATCCGGACCTCGCAGGAACTGGCGGCCAAAGCGCCCACATCGTTCCAGGCGCGCCGCCTGGAAGCCGAAGCCTTCGAGTCGCGAGGCAAATGGGACGAAGCGAGCGGCATCTACCAGGGCATCCTCGAGCAGAATCCCAAAGAGCCCGGCGTCCACTACCGTCTGGGCCAGATCCTGATTACGAAGGCCGGCGATTCCGGCCCGGCGGACGAGGCGCGGGCGGAGTTCGAGAAGGAACTCGCCATCGATCCGCGCAACTCGGCGGCCGAGTTCGTCCTGGGCGAACTGTCGCGCCGCGCCGGAAAATGGGATGAGGCCGCGGGCCACTTCACGCGCGCCGCCCAGATGGATGCCGGCTTTTCCGAAGCGTACCTGGCCCTCGGAGCGTCGCTGGCATCCAGCGGGAAATTCGCCGATGCCGTGAGTCCCTTGGAAACCTACGTGAAAATGCAGCCCGAGGATCCGGGGGGCCACTACCAGCTCGCCATTGCCTATGGCAGAACCGGCAACCGCGAGGGCGCGCTGCGCGAATCGGCGGCACAGAAAGCCGCGGCGGCGAAACGGCAGCCGGCGGCGCCCAGCCGCGTAGCTCGCTGATGCGACCCCGGGGTCGCCGCCGTTTCCTGCAACAGATGGGTCGGTTCGTCGGCGGGGCCGCCTTCTCCCGCGCCTGGGGTGCTCCACAAACCAGGCAGCCCTCGCCAACATTCTTCGAAGAAGTCGCGCCCTCGGCGAGCGGCATTCATTGGGCGCATGTCGGCGGCCTTTCCCCCGAGATGTACCTGCCGGAGACCGTCGGTCCCGGTGGAGCCTTCCTCGACTACGACAACGATGGGTGGATGGACATCTACCTGGTCAATAGCGGCCCCTGCGACTTCTACCAGCCGGCCAAGCCGCTGAGCAATGCCCTCTATCGCAACAACCGGGACGGCACGTTCACCGACGTGACCGAAAAAGCCGGTGTGCGCGGCAATGCCTACGGGATGGGCGTTGCCGTGGGCGACTACAATCGCGACGGTTTGCCCGACATGTATGTCACCCAATATCCTCGCAGCATTCTCTATCGCAACAACGGCGACGGCACCTTTACCGACGTCACCGAGGAAGCTGGAGTGGCAGCGCCCGGCTGGAGCAGCAGCGCGGTCTGGTTCGACTACGACAACGACGGCCGGCTGGACCTGTTCGTCTGCCGCTTCGGCCAATTCTCCAAAGCCAGCGCCGTCTTCTGCGGAAACCGCGACACCGGCGCGCACTATTACTGCAGCCCCAAGGTGGTCAAGCCGGAGAGCTCGTGGCTGTTTCACAACAATGGCGACGGCACGTTCACTGACGTGAGCAAGGAAACCGGCATCGCCGCGCTCCCCTCGCGCGCCTGGGGGGTGGTAGCGGCCGACATCAATAACGACGGGTGGATGGATTTGTTCGTCGCCAACGACGGGCTGGAGAACTTCCTGCTGGTCAATCACGGCGGCAAATTCGAGGAGGACGGCCTGGTTGCCGGCGTCGCCTTAAATTCCTTCGGGGCCGCGCGCTCCGGTATGGGCGTGGATGCGGCCGACTACGATTCCGACGGTAAGGCCGATCTCTTCGTCGCCAATATCGACCACGAGGACTACTCGATTTATCACAATCAGGGCAAGGAGGAATTCCAGGACTTGGCGCTCGAGACGGGCATCGCGAACGCCACCCGGTTGCTGAGTGGTTGGGGCCTTAAATTCTGCGATTTCGACAACGATGGCACGCTGGACCTCATCATTGCCAACGGGCATCCGGATACGATGGTGAACACCCGCACATCCACCGTCGAGTACCGCATGCCCATGTTGCTGCTGCAGGGAACGGGCAAGGGGTTCAGGAACGTGAGCGCGCAGGCCGGGCCGGCTTTCCAGCGGCTGATCGCCGGCCGCGGGCTGGCGCTGGGCGATTTCAACAACGACGGCGCCATGGACGCGCTGGTCATGGTGAACGACGGACCGCCGATTCTCCTGCGCAACCACGCCGGGCGGCGCAATCACTGGCTGGGCTTGCGCCTGATCGGCCGCCGGTCTAACATCGACGCCGTGGGCGCGGTGGTCAGCTATCAGGCGGGCAGCCTCAAGCGCCGCGTGATCAAACCCGGCGGCGGCAGTTTCCTCTCCGCGCACGATCCGCGGATCGTGCTGGGCTTGGGCGCCGCGGCCAAGGTCGATTGGCTGGAAGTACAATGGCCGCGGCCCGGCGGAGCGGTGGAACGCTTTCAAGACCTCCCGGCCGATCGCTACATCACCATTGTCGAAGGAGAGGGCAAATGGAAGTAGCCCGCCCGGCAGGCCGGATCGCTCTGGTCCTTCTGGCCCTGGCGGGGTTTGGCGCCGCAGCGTGCGCCCAGGGGACGCCGGTGCGGCCGGAGCCAAGCGCCGAAACGGACCTCCGGGCAGGCATCGCCTTCACCAGCCGCGGCGAGTTCGATCAGGCCATCCCGCGTTTTCTAGCCGCGCGCGGCCGCGTGGCCGATGCGTTCGCTCTGGAGTTCAACCTGGCGCTGTGCTACGTCGGCACACGCAGGTTTCGGGATGCCATACCCATCCTCTCGGCGATCCCACGGGGCGCGCGGGCGGCCGATGTTCAGAACCTTCTGACCCAGGCACTGGTAGGGGATCGCCAGGTGGACGCCGCCTGGAAGGCGTTCCAGCAGGCGGCGTCGCTGGCACCGCAAAACGAGAAACTGTATCTGCTGGTGGCGCAGGCATGTCTCGACGAGGGCTTTGGCGAACTGGCAGGGCAGGTGCTCGAAACCGGCTTGCGAAACCTCCCCGGTTCCGCGCGCCTGCACTTTCAGCGCGGCATCTTCTACGCTCAACAGGACGACAACCAACAAGCCGCGCGGGAGTTCCAGCGCGCCCAGGCATCGGCCCCCGGGTCTGAGATCGCATCCATCGCGGCCGCCGAGCAGGCGTTGATCGAGGGCCGCATACAGGATTGCATCCGCTCCGCCCGCTCCGGCATTGAGGCCGGCCATTCCCACTATCTTCTGCTGACGCTGTTGGGCGAAGCGCTCCTGCGGGCCGGCGCGACTCCGGCCACGCCCGCGGAATTCCGCGAGGCGCGGGCGGCACTGGAGAAAGCAGTCGCCGTGCAGCCGGGCTATTTCAGTTCCCACGTCGCGTTGGGCCGGGTATATCTTGCGCTCGGAAGGAAAGACGAGGGTATCGGACAACTCGAAACAGGCCGCCGGCTCGACCCGCGCAACAAGGCGGTATACCCGCCCCTTGCCGCGGCCTACCGGAGCGCCGGCCAGCCGAAAAAGGCCCGCGAGGCTCTGGCGGCGCTCGCCGAACTCAATCGCGAGGACGCCTCGCGTACCGGGGCGGCCAACGGGGGCCGCGCCGGCTACGTCAGCGGGAAACCCACCGGCGACAAGATGCCGCAGCGGTAAGGGCCCGGCTGATTATCGCTTTTCCGCCGGCGATTTCAGACGCGGGAAAGATCGCTTCACCACCCCGGCGCCTTCCTGGACAGTCACGATCTGGTCGGCCTCCAGCCCGGACAACCGGGTCACCGTGCCGCCCGGCCAGCGGATCTCTAGCGCATCGGCTCGCGTCTGCGTTCCCAGACCGAAGTGCAGCCGCTCCTCCTGCGCCGATTGATAGCTCATGCCGCCCTTGCGCTGCTCCTGGAGTGTCCGGTCGCCCACCGTGAGTTTCAGGCGCGCTCCCACGCCGTCGCGATTGGACCGCGTTCCGATCAGCTGGACCTCCAGCCAGTGATTGGTATTGCCGCCGTCGTTGCGCAGCAGTTGTGGCGGACCGCCGTTGTTGCTCACCAGCACATCCAGGTCGCCATCGTTGTCGTAGTCGCCCACCGCCAGTCCCCGGCTCACGGCGGGCGCTTCCAAAGCGGTGCCCGCCTGCTGGGTGACGCCGGTGAACGTCCCGTGCCCGGTATTGCGGAACAGCAGTTTCGGCTCGGCCCAAGTCACGCCTGCGTGGTAGCGGGCGATGTTGTCCAGCACATGGCCGTTCGCCATGAAGATATCCGGCCAACCGTCGTTGTCGTAGTCCATGAACCGGACCCCGAAGCCGCTCACCTTGAAGGTCGCGTAGCCCAGCTTGGCCGCCGACGTGGCGTCCTGAAAAATACCGCGCCCCAGGTTGCTGTAGAACCGCGCCTGCTGCTGATCCAGATGCGTGACCATGAAGTCCATGCGGCCCGTGCCGCTGGCATCGGCGGCATCGATTCCCATGCCCGCTTCCGCCGCCCCGTCCTCGCTCACCGCGACGCCGGATTCATACCCGGATTCGGTGAAACTGCCATCGCCATTATTGTGGAAGAGCGAGTTCGCCATCGAATCGTTGGCGATGAAAATGTCCTGCCGGCCATCGTCGTCGTAGTCCAGGGTGATGATGCCCAGGCCGTTGCCTGGACACTTCGCCAGACCCGAGGAACGGCTAGCATCGGAGAACGTACCGTCGCCGTTGTTGTGGTAGAGGGTGGGCGCCACGCCGTGATAATCGTTGGGATGGCAATAGCTGCGCATCCCTTCGCCCTTATCGCCGCAGTAATAGTTGCGCTCCGGCGCCCAATCGACATAGTTGGCGATTACCAAGTCCAGCCGCCCGTCGTTATCGTAGTCGAACCATGCCGCGCTCGAAGCCCACTTCCCCGCGTTGGCCACGCCGGCTCGCGCCGTGACGTCGGTGAACGTGCCGTCCTTGTTGTTGTGGTAGAGGACCGATCTCGCGTAGCCCAACACCATTAGGTCGGGATACCCGTCGTTGTCGTAATCGCCCACCGCCACGCCCATCCCAAACAACCCCTCGGCACCGGCGTGCGCCTCCTGCGTCACGTCGGTAAAAGTGCCGTCTCCGTTATTGCGGTAGAGTGCACCTCGCGGCGCCGGATTCGGTTTGAAGACCTTGGTTTCCGCACCGTTCACCAGGTACAAGTCGGCCAGTCCGTCGCGATTGTAGTCGAGCCAGGCGCAGCCCGCACCCATGGTTTCGATGAGGTATTTCTGGGGTGTAGCCGCGTTCACGTGCCGGAACGTTATGCCCGCCGCCCGCGTGACATCCACAAACGCCACCGTGCCCGCAGCCGGGCTGCCGAATAGCGCGGTCAGGCAGGCGACTGCTCCGCCCAGCAGTCCAGCGCGCCAAGCCAGCCACCGATTCCGCTCGCGCGTGCTCATTACAGCCAGTGTACAGACAGATCGAGTTTGCCGGCCATACGGGTCAGGCGAGGAGCGTTTTAACCACTCTGCCGTGCACGTCCGTCAGCCGGAAATCCCTGCCGCTATAGCGATAGGTGAGGCGCTCGTGGTCGAAGCCCAGGGTGTGCATCATGGTGGCGTGCAGGTCATGTACGTGAACCGGGTTCTCCACGATCTTGAAACCGAAATCATCGGTGACGCCATAGACCTGTCCGGTTTTCACGCCGCCGCCCGCCAGCAGCACGGTGAAGCACTGCGTGTTGTGGTCGCGGCCCGCCTGCACGGCGGCGGCTCCGCCGGTGTGCACCACCGGGGTGCGGCCGAATTCGGTGCCCAGCACCAACAGCGTCTCATCCAGCAGACCGCGCGATTTCAGATCTTCCAGGAGCGCCACCACCGGGCCGTCGGTATCCTTGGCGAGGCGTTTGTGCCCCATGATGTCAATGTGGTGGTCCCAGATGTTGTTGTTGCCGAAATACACCTGCACCACGCGGACACCCTTTTCCACCAGCCGTAAAGCGGTCAGGCAGCCCCGTCCGAATTCACTATTGCCGTAGCGGGAACGGATATGCTCGGGCTCCTTGCTGATGTCGAACACCTCAGGAGCCTCCGTCTGCATGCGGAAGGCGACTTCCATGGAGCGGATGGATGCCTCCAACTCGGGTGCGGCCTGGCTCTGCTCCCGCATCCGCTCGCGGTTCAGCTTTTCCAGGAGATCGACCTGGCGGCGCTGGACCGGGGCCGGGCTGCGGCTTTGCAGGAACTTGATCAGCTTGGCCGGATCGGTTTCGTCGTTGCGAATATAGGTTCCCTGGTAGATCGCGGGCAGGAACGCGGAACTCCACAGGGAGGGTCCCCCAACCGGAGTGCCCGGACAAAGCACCACGAAGCCCGGCAGGTTCTGATTCTCGGTACCCAGCCCATACACGATCCACGATCCCAGGCACGGCCGCGGCTGCTGGCTGTGGCCGCTGTTCATCATCATCATCGAAGGCGCGTGATTGGGAATATCGGTGTACATGGAGCGCACGACGCAGAACTCGTCGATCTTTTCGCCGATCTTGGGGAAAATCTCGCTCACTTCGAGTCCGTTGTGACCGTACTTTTTCCAGGTGAACGGAGAGCGCATCAGGTTGCCGGTGGCGAACTCTGTCTTCGGCACTTCGTAGGGCAGGGGCTTGCCATCGAACTTGTCGAGCGCGGTCTTCCGGTCGAAGGAATCGATCTGCGAGAGACCGCCATTCAGATAAAGAAAAATGACATGCTTGGCCTTACCGGGAAAATGCGGTTGCTTGGGCGCCATGGGGTTGGTCTCGCCGACCGTATCAGCATGGGCGCTTCCGCCGATGGCAGCCGCCAGGCCGAGTGTTCCAAAGCCGCCGCCGATGCGGCGGAGCGCCTCCCGGCGCGTGCTCACTCTCGCAATGTTGTCGCAGCCGAACATAGTATCCTCCTTGCTCAATTCACATAATAAAATTCGTCGACGCTCAGCAGCGTCTGCGCATATTGACGCCAGCCATCCGCCGGGTTACCGGCGCCGGACAGAAACTCCAGGCCTGCCTCCCGCTCGCTCGCCGTTGGTTCCCGGCTGAAGAGCAGGCGGTAGGCGAACTCGACTCTACCCGCGTCCGTGGTAGCGGAGTCTTGCAGCCGCTTGGCCAGCGCTTCCGCCTGAACGCCCACAATCTCGCTGTTCAAAAAGAACAACCGCTGCGAAGGCACGTTGGTGGTGACGCGTTTCTCCGAATGCAGCGAGGGGTCCGGGAAATCGAACAGAGAGAGCAAGGGGTCCGACTTGCCGCGGGTAATGTGCGCATACAGCGTGCGGCGGTTGTTCTTCTCGCTCAGGACCTCCGAAGGACCGCCGATCTTGGGATCGAGCGTACCCGCCATGAACAGCATGGAATCGCGCAGCGGCTCCACCTCGAGCCTGCGGCGATTGGCGCGCCAGTACAGGCGATTGGCCGGATCCTCGGCCGTGCCGGCCGGATCCTCGTGGGTACTCGACTGGTAGGTGGCGGAGAGCATGATGTCGCGGTGCAGTTGCTTGAGGGACCAGCCGGAGTCGCGGAACCGCGTTGCGAGGTACTCGAGCAATTCCGGGTGGGTGGGGCGTTCGCCGGCCTGCCCGAAGTTGCTCGGGGTATCCACCAGGCCGCTGCCGAAGTGTTCCAGCCAGACACGGTTTACCATCACGCGGGCAGTAAGTGGATGGGCGACGATCCGTTCGGCGAGTTCCAGCCGCCCGCTGGCGCCGGTGAAGGGCCTTCGGTGTCCGCCGTCCAATACGGCTGGAAATGCCCGCGGGACCGAATCCCCCAAATTCTCGGCGCTGCCGCGGATATGCACGCGAAGATCCTCGGGCTTGGCTACATCGGTCACGCCCATCAGAAACGGATACTGGCTGGGCTGCGCCTTCTTCAGCGCCGCGACCCCGGCGTCGAGCGTGGCCAGATGCGCCTTCCACTGCGGCGCCAGAAAGCGCACCACATCGCGCTCGCGATACTCCATGACCGCGGCATCTTCGTCCACGTAATCGAACTGGCCGCGCGTGGAGAGGAACAGGTCGCGGTTGATGACATACTCTTCCCGCTCCAAGGGCTTCACCGCCAGATCGCTTGTGCCGACAAAGCCTTCGATCGCCGTCACGCCGTTGGGGAACATATAGGTGCGCGCGTCCTTGCGCGGCTTGTGCAGGGCGCGCGCGATCTTGTTCTCTTCCTCGTTGGCCTTGCGCTTGTTCACTATGCGCAGTACTTCGGTCTGGAACTCCTGTGCGGTGCGCTGGACTTCATCCGGGGTGCCGCCCTTCTTCACCAGCACGTCCCACTTGTCGAGTTGGGTATGCAGGCGTTCGCCGCGCTTCAGGTATTTGATCCACCGCTCCAGGGTCGACTGATCCAACTCACCGGCTTTCGCCACGGCGGCCACATCGTTGGTCTCGCCGCGCAAGACCGGCCATGCCGCGGTCATGTAGCGAGCCGTCTGGTACGCCAGGATCTCGCCGAGTTGGCGGGTCTGATCCCCCAGGAAGGAGTTCACGGCGGCCTGCGCTTTCTTGATCCGCTCGTCCTGTTGCTCCCACGCCTGCACCACGTCATTTGGCGCGAGTTCGTACTCGTGATAAATGGTATTGGCGAAGACACCGGCCAGGGCGTAGTAGTCTTCCGTCGCCAGGGGATCGTACTTATGGTCGTGGCAGCGGGCGCACGCCACCGTGAGGCCAAGCAGCCCGCGGCTGACCACATCCACGCGGTCGTCCCGCTCTTCGGCCAGGATGTCCCGCTCCGCGCTGTACTTCCAGGGGGCCATCCCCAGGAAGCCGAGCGCGGGGAGCAGGTCCTTCGATTTCTCGCCCGGCATCAGATCCGCCGCCAGTTGGGCTTTGACGAAGGTGTCGTAAGGCAGATCCTGGTTTAGCGCCTGCACCAGCCAGTCGCGATATCTCCAGGCGTTGGCGAAGATGCTGCGCTCGCCGCTGGAATCGCTATCGGCGTAGCGGACGACGTCCTCCCAGTGGCGCGCCCAGCGTTCCCCGTACCGGGGCGAGGCCAGCAGGCGGTCGATCAACTTGGGGTAGGCGTCATTCGAGCGATCGTCGAGAAAGGCTTGGAGTTCCTCGGGCGTGGGCGGGAGTCCCGTCAAGTCAAGCGATGCGCGCCGGATGAGGGTCCGCTTGTGGGCCGGCTGCACGGGATGCAGGCCCTTCGCTTCCAGTCGCGCCAGAATGAAACGGTCCACTGGCTGTTTGACCCAGGCACCATCCTTCACCTCGGGGGGTGACACCTTGGCGAGGGGTTGGAAGGACCAGAAGGCGAGTTGCTCCGGAGTGACCACTTTCTTGCTGCCGCCGACAACTGGAGGGGCAGCGGCGGGTGTTTCGGGCCAGATCGCCCCATCGGCGATCCATTGCCGGAGTTCGCGAATGTCGGCGTCCGGCAGGCGGGAACCCATGGGCATTTTCAAATCTGGCATTTCGTGGGTGAGGGCCTTGATGAGCAGACTGGAATCGGGCTTGCCGGGTTCGATCGCAGGTCCGCGCTTGCCGCCTTTGAGGAGCGCGTCGCGGGAATCGAGCCGCAATCCGCCCAGTTTCGAATCGGTATGGCAGGCGTAGCAATTGCGGACCAGGATCGGCCGCACATTCCTCTCGAATATGTCGGAGGAGGCTGCTGTGCCAGGTAACCCAGCGATCAGAAGGAGTAAAATCACATGTCGCATCCCATTGCCTCCGCTTGTAAGCGCTTACTGTTGCCCATTAGCATATCAGATTGACGCCAGACAGTGAGTCCTGCGTCGAACTTTTTGTCGCAGCCAAATGAAGAGTTCCGGTTCCGGCCAAGTAGAAGGTTCCTCTTGACAGCAGTAAGGCTGAAGGATGGAACGAATCGCGATGAGCCGGAAGGAACGAGACGACTTGGATTGGCTCAAACGAGCCAAGGAGGGAAGTATCAGCCAGCGCGAGGCTGCCCAGAAGATGGGCGTCATTGACCGTTGGGTGCGCACGCTGCTGAAGCGCATGACCAAGCAGGGCGATGCGGTAGTCGTGCATGGACTGCGGGCCCACCGGGCGCTATTGCTGGGGAGGCATTGCCTCTGGGCGTGCCGCCTTCAGCCGTTGGTTCAGGACCGGCAGGCGTTCTTCCACCAGCGTATTCAGTTCCAGCAGCACCTTATTCAGGCGTGACTCGAAGATGCCGATCCACTCGACCTGTGCCGCTGTCGGGCGCCCGCTGTAGTCCTGTACCTGGTCCACCAGCCAGTTCAGGCGCCGGCGCAAGTTCTGATGCTCCGGATCGTTGGGGCGCGGCTCCAAGTCTGCTTCGATCTCATCCAGTTGCTTGCGGAGGTTCGCGGCTAGAGCCTTCACGTCCTCGGCCGTGATTTGCGGCGCAACGGCTCCAATCTGCGAATTGACGCTCCCGATCTTGGCCAGGGCACCGTTGATCGAACACTGCATTCCGTAGAGGCGCTTGACCTCGGTGTAGTAGGCGTCAAGGTCCGCGACGCTGGCGTGCACACGCGGGTCCATGCGGACCGTCAGCGACTCCTCTTCCCTCTCGCCAAGCGCCTCCACGCGAACCCGGTACTGCCCGGGGAGCACGCGGGGGCCGATTCCGGAACCGCGGCCACCGCGGCGCCCGGCCGCCGGCGTTGCCTCGCAGACGTTCTCCCGCAATCCCCACACCGCACGATTCAGACCCGCCTCCGCGGGCCCGTTCATAGTTTGCAGAATGCGGCCGCTTGCGTCCAGTATGGTGATGCGCGCGACGCCCTCCGCGGGGCGGGCAGCCAGGGAATAGGAGATGATTGAACCGTACGGCTTGTTGGGAGCCACCCACACGCGGTCTCCGAGCACGCTGGTGTCGCTGGCGGGCGTGTAACGCGTGGCGGCGGCGGGCCTGAACACCGTGATTTTCCGGCTGAGAGAACTTACTCAACTGCTGGAGCGGCGTGACATCGTCCAGAATGTAGAAGCCTCGCGCGTGCGTGGCGATGATCAGATCGTTGTCGCGCGGGTGGGCCACCATATCGACCACGGACAGGCGCGGCAGTCCGAGACGCAGGTCGGTCCAGTGATCGCCCCGGTCGAAGGACGCGAACACGCCGAACTCGGTACCGGCGTAAAGCAGGTTCGGAGTCTTCGGATCCTCCATGACGATGTGTACGTAGCCGTTCAGACCGGCGGCGATGCTCTTCCACGTCTTCCCGTAGTCGGTGGTCAGGAATGCGTACGGCCGGAAATCGTCGTTCTGATGGCGGTCCATGGCCAGATAAGCGGTACCTGAGTCCCGCCACGACGCCTTGATGGCGGGAACCCAGGAGTTGGGCGGGGCACCGATGTTGCGAACCACATTGGTCCAGGCGGCGCCTCCATCCCTGGAGACCTGCACGTTGCCATCGTCCGTGCCCGTCCAGATCACCTTCGCATCCACCGGACTTTCCGCGATCGCGGTGATGGTGCAGTGAAATTCGGCGCGGGTGTTATCCAGCGAAATCTCGCCGCCGCTGAGCTTGATCTTCTCCGGATCGTTGGTAGTGAGATCGGGGCTGATGATGCTCCACGTCTCCCCGCCGTCGCCGCTGCGGAAAAGCACGTTGCCGCCGTAATAAAGCACTTCCGGATTCGTCGGGGACATGATGGCGGGAGAATTCCAGTTGAAGCGGTACTTCTCCATGTTGGCGCCGGCTCCCGCGGGTCCAACGGGATAGGGGTGGATGAAGCGTTCCTCTGTGGTGCGCATGTCCACTCTGGTCAGGTCGCCGAAATGGCCGTTATAGTAAACGATGTTCGGGTCCCGCGGATCGGCGAAGGCGTACATGCCGTCGGCCATGTTGCGTAAGCGGCGCCAATCGCCCTCGCGAACGCCTACCTGGTTCCAGCGCTCGTTAGGTCCGCGCCAGATCTCGTGGTCCTGAAAGCCGCCCATGATGTTGTAGGGCTCGGCCATATCCACGCCCACGTGGTAGGCCTGCGCCATCGGCATGTTGTTGACAAAGTCCCAGTGCTCGCCCTGGTCGTTGGAAATGAAGAAGCCGCCGTCGCTGCCTCCGAGCAGGCGCCTGGAATTGGTGGGATCGATCCACAGCGCGTGGTGATCGCCGAACATGTTGCCGCCCACCGGCCGGAAGTTGCGGCCGCCATCGGTGGAAACGTACTGGTTGCCCGCGAGTGCGTAGACCCGGTTTTCGTCGTTCGGGTCCACGCGGATTTGTGTGTAGTAGAAGGGGCGGTTGTTGATGCTGCGATTGTTGGTGGTGACGCGCCAGGTCTTGCCGTGGTCGTCGCTGCGCCACAGGACGCCGTCTTCCTGCGCCTCCATCATGGCGTACACCACCGCCGGATTGGAGCGGCTGGCGCTGACGCCGATCCGCCCGAGCAACTTCGCGCCGGGAAGTCCATTGCGGAGGCCCGGATCGGTCAGCCGCACCCAGGTTTCGCCGCCGTCGCCGGAGCGGTAGAGGCCGCTGCCGGGGCCGCCGCTGCGGAAGTGCCACGGTTGCCGAAGGTAGTCGAACATGCCGGCATAGACCACGTTCGGGTTGCCGGCCTCGAAGCAGATGTCGCTGGCGCCGGTGGTTGGATTCACGTAAAGCACGCGCTTCCACGTCGCGCCGCCATCGGTGGAGCGGAAAACTCCACGCTCCTGGTTGGGACCCCATTCGTGCCCCATGGCAGCGGCGAACACGATGCGCGAATCCTTGGGACTGACGATAATTCGAGAAAAACGCTCGCTGTCTCTCAGCCCCAGGTGCCGCCAGGTCCGCCCGCCGTCCGCGGTCTTGTAGATGCCGTCGCCCACGGACGTGCTATTCCGTGGAAAAACCCTCGCCCGTGCCGATGTAGACCACTTCCGGGTTGTCCGGCGCGATCGCTACCGCGCCGACCGAAAGCGTGTTGCCGTCGTTGAACACGCTCGTAAATGTGACGCCGCCGTTGGTCGATTTGAAAAGACCCGCGGTGGACCCGGCCGCGTAGAGGATGTCACGGTTGCCCGGTACGCCGGCCACGTCGTCCACTCTTCCGGCGAACATCGCCGGACCCACTGAGCGCCAGCGCAAGCCTGCCAGCTTCGAAGCGTCAACCGGTTCGGCGGCGCGCGCCGCCGCCAGCGCGGCCAAGCCGAAAATCACAGAACGCAAGTATCGGGGCACGGGATCTCCTTACCAAAGTGCGTAGGCTGGGGCTTTCCGATCGAAATACATCAGATAGGGGAACTGCTCGGCAAAATCGTAGAACGGCCGGAGTTTCAGCCGCACCGGCCGTCCGTCCGGACGCCGCACGCGGAAGACGGCGGGTGCGTCGTCCGCTACCAACCATTGATTGACCTCCGCGTCGGTCTTGGGCAGTTCGAACGCGGGGTCGTGATAGTTGTAGTCCAGCGCGAAGACCACGGGGCCTCTCATTATGGCCACGCGATCAGGATGCTGCCGGTCCACCGCTTCCATCCGGAACCGCAGCGGAATCTGGATCTCCACACGGTCGCCTTTTCGCCACGAACGCTTACCCACGGCCCACTCACCTGCCTTGCAAGCAACCCCCGAGTCCGCTCCGTTGACCCGGATCGACATATCGACCGACCACGCAGGTACGCGGAAGCTCAGAGAGAAAGCCGCCTCGGGAACCGCGTCCACCGTCAGTGTGCTGGTCTCCGCCTCCGGATAACTCGTCTCCTGCACCACCTTGACCTCGCCCTGCGATCCCCGCCACGTCACTTCGGAGGGAACGAACAGATTCACATACAGGCCGCCTTCATCCCGGTAGTAGATCAGGTTGTGGTAGTCGACCATGTTCTGTATGTACGTGCCGGAGCAGCAGGTGAAGTTCTCCCAGTAGTCCACTTTCATGCCGCCGCTGATCCGGTAGTCCGAGTAGTAGAAATTCCTGCCGCCCGGGCGCAGGGGCAGCGACGCGCCAACGCCGTTGTAGAAGAGCCGCTCGATCCAATCCCCGTAGCGAGCCTCTCCGGTGAACTGCATCAGGTAGCGGGAGAGCTTGAATCCCGCCCAGGATCCGCAGATCGTCTCGAAGGTATCGGAGCGCGTCTCCAGTGCCTTGCCCAGGCTGCCTCCGGGGTTCATCAGCCGCTCGTTGGGGCCGAAGCCGCCGGTGGCGTAGCACTGGGTCTTCTGCAGATAGTCGTAGGCATTGCGGATGATCCGCAGGTAAGCCGGGTCGCTGGTAACCGCGTAGGCCATAGCGGCGCTACTGAAGGAGTTTACGTGACTGTAGGCGTGAACGCCCTGGGCGCCCACAGCCGCGGAGGTATTTGCGAACTTGTTCCAGTACCGCGGGTAGAGCCAGACTGCGGCGAAAGCCTTGTAACTCTCGTCGCCGGTGAGTTGGTAGGCGCGGTAGAGATTCTCCGAAAGCGTGTACCATTCCTGCGGCAGGCCGTAGTACCTGGTATTGTGGCTCGGCTCAACCACCATGTTTTCCTGCTCGAAATTCCGGCGCGCGAAGCCGGTGACCTTGTCCAACAGGCCTGTTGCATCAGGGTGGCCGGCGTACCTCTTCATATCGACCAGGCCGCATACCATCTTGTCGAACGGGTAGTGCCGCATGCGGCAATCGCCATCGGGTTTGATGGTTGCCGCCCACCCGGTCATGAGTCGCGCGGCCTTGTCACGAACTTCCGTATCGTCCGTCGCCCGATACAGCCGTGCCATCCCACTGAGCCACTGTCCGAGAACGGTGGAACTATCGTCCTTGCACCAGCCGCCCAGCGGCTTTCCCGGCGCCGGCAATTCCGCGGCCCGGCGGAACCCGTGCAGGATGTCCTCGTCGGGCAGGCCGAGGTAGAACTCGCGCGCCGCCAGCATTTGCCTGCGCCAGCGGCTATCGCGCAGTTGGACGTTCCGGTAATCGAAGGCTTCGATCACGTTCTTTGCTCCGGACGGCGCGCCGGCCGCAGGTAGGCTCAGCATGCCGGCCGCTAGCGGCGCCGCCTTCAACATGTCGCGTCGCGATAGCGAGGGAGTGGGGCGTGCCATCAGAACCAGATCTGCGCGCGAATCTGCAGGTTGCTTAGCCCGGCAAAGGTGATTAGAGAAAGCAATCGCACTTGTTTGGTCACAACAACTCCCCTCTGAGGTCTGGCCCAAACCTAGGGGCCGGAGTTTCTACAGTCATTTCGCACCGCGAATTTGGCCTTCCAGGACCCTGGGTGATCCGTCCGGAAGGCTCGCGAATTGGGCAGTAAGCGATTTCACGACTTTGTAGGATTCTATGGTAGGACCCCGTATTTGTCAAGGCCACTGCCACTGCCTCAGCACTGCCGCTGCCACAGCACACCACAGCACAGGCCGCCGCAGTGCGGCACTGAAAACTCTAATTGCCGATACAGCTAGGCTCATCGAGGACGATCGCGTGGTCCTGGCCGCGGGTGTACTTCCATCTGAACTCGGGGAACAATGGGAACCGTCTGAGAGCGCTTACATGAAACCCTTTCCGTCAATCGTCTCCCTGGGTACCTTGACCTCGCAGATGCTGTGGTCCGCCGGCCTGGGAACTGACCCGTCGACTTGAATCCGGCTCAGCCGCTCTCGTTGGACCAGGTGCCGCGAAGGCTCCTGAACCCCGGCATGCAGTACATCGGCAAGTTCCGGGGCGTGGTAGCCATTGGGAGAGGCCAAGACGAAGGCTTCTACCATGGACAGAAGAGTGCCGTAGCGGGAGAACCAAACGGTTTCGTGGGACCACAGCCCGCGATCAAGGAAGGCGCCGCTCTCGAACTGCGCGGCCAGTTCTTTAGCCTCTTCAACCGGCCGAACCTGGGCCCCATGGGGAACCGTCTTGCCAACGCGCGTACGTTTGGAAAGGTGACCACAGCCTCAATCCAAGGTACATCCAGCTTGCGGCGCGCATCTCGTTCTGAAGCTGCGACAAGAATATACTGGTGACCAATGACCGATATCCACATGCATCGACGAACATTCCTGCGGGCCCTTGCCGGCGGTTCCTTAGCCGCCCGATCCGATGCGTGGCCGCCCGCTCCGAAGCGTCCGAATATCATCGTCATTCTTGCGGACGACATGGGCTTCTCCGACCTGGGCTGCTACGGATCCGAGATCTCGACGCCCCATATCGACAGCCTGGCCCACGCCGGCGTGCGTTTCACCCAGTTCTACAACAATGCGCGCTGCTGCCCCTCGCGAGCCTCCATCCTGACCGGCCTGTACCCGCACCAGACAGGAATCGGCAACATGGAAGGCGATCAGCATCAACCGGGTTACCGTGGTGAACTCAACAAGGAGTGCGTCACGCTGGCCGAAGCCCTCCGGCCAGCCGGCTACCACACTCTCATGTGCGGCAAGTGGCACGTTTGCCACAGTGACAAGGCGCACGACAACGACAAACATGACTGGCCGCTGCAGCGCGGCTTCGAACATTACTACGGCACCATCATCGGTGCGGGCAGCTACTACGACCCGGCCATGCTCACGAACGACAATGAGCCGATTCAGTCCGACCGCAAGAAGTTCTACTATACCGACGCCATCGCCGACCATGCCGTCAACTTCATCGGCGAATACGCCGCGAAGACCGAGCCTTTCTTTCTCTATACGGCTTTTACGGCGCCCCATTGGCCGCTGCATGCCGAACCCCACGATATCGCCAAGTATCAGAAACGATATCGCGGCGGATGGGACGCGTTGCGCGCGGAGCGCCACCAGCGCCAGGTGCAGATGGGAATCGTGGATGCGAAGTGGCCCCTCACACCGAGGGATCCACGTGTTTCCGCCTGGAAGGATGCACCGAACAAGGACTGGGAGATGCACCGGATGGCCGTTTACGCGGCGCAGGTCGACCGGCTGGATCGCAATATCGGGCGAATCCTCACGAAACTGCGGGAGACCGGAGCGGAGAACGACACGCTAGTGATGTTCCTCTCGGACAATGGCGGCTGCGCCGAGGAACTGACCACCAGTTGGAAATACCGCTTCATTCCCGAAACCACGCGCGACGGAAGGCCGGTGCGGCTGGGCAATAACCCGACGGTCATGCCGGGCCCCGAGGATACCTATCAGAGCTACGGTGTGCCGTGGGCCAACGCCAGCAACACGCCCTTCCGGCTTTATAAACACTGGATCCACGAGGGCGGCATCTCCACTCCACTGATCGCCCGTTGGCCCGCCCGCATCAAGGCAGCGAATACGCTCACAAAGGAGACCGGCCACTTCATCGACATCATGGCCACCTGTACCGATGTCGCCGGCGCCAAATACCCGTCGGAATATCAGGGCAACCACATTCAGCCATTGGAAGGGTTGAGTCTTTTGCCCGTCTTCGAAAAGGGCCACCGATCAGGGCATCCGTCGATCTGCTGGGAGCATGAAGGTAACCGCGCGATTCGAGAGGGCAGGTGGAAGCTGGTTTCGCAGTACCCGGACCATTGGGAACTCTACGACATGGAGGCGGATAGAACGGAAATGCGCGACCTCGCGCCTGAGAGATCCGATCAGGTCAACGCCATGGCGGATCGATGGCGGAATTGGGCCGACCGGTGTAGAGTGCTGCCTTGGGACGACATGCGCAAGGTTCGAGGATAGGAACAGGTGTTGGGGTCCGCAAAAACTCCGTCCGTCGCTAAGGTGTCGCTCGCCAAAACTCTATCGGGGCGGATTTCCGGATCAAAATCTGGAGGCCGCGCTGCGGAATTGATGGCCGGTTCCGGCTTGCCTGGGGTGCGAGGAGCGGCGGAGGCGGGCGGCCGGACTATTATGCTGGCCGCCAGCGGCGCAGCCTTTAAGAGGTCGCGCCGCGATAAGGGGAAACCACGGGTTCCATCATAACCAGACTTGCGCGCGAATCTGCAGATTGCGCAGTGCCACTGCGGTTGAGGTGGTCTGCCCGAACGTGGGGGAGGTGATAATGATGCGGGCGGCGTTGCCGCCGACCTGAAATACCGGGTGATTGAAGGCATTGAGCGCTTCCAGCGCCAGCCGCATCCGGATCGGCTCACGAATGGGAATGTTCTTGATCAGGGACACGTCGGCCTGCACGTATTTCGGTCCGTATAGGTAGACGAATTGCCCGAACTGCCAGCGGTGGTAGCCGGCGGAAGGAGTTGCGGGTTGGCGCGGCCGTCGCCCCCCAACAGCGAGGGATCGACGAAGGAGATGTTGCGGTTCGGGCCTGGCCGCAGCGTCAGCGGGATTTGCATCTGACTGGCCGTGACACCGGTGAGGACCACCCCGGAATCGTACTGGTTCACGGTATCGCGGTTGCTCACCAGTTTGAACGGCCGCCCGGGCTGCACCCGAATAATGCTTCCCACCGAACTGGAGGTCTCGCCGGTCGCCAACTGTACCGCCACGTCGCGAGTGCGCGCCGTCTCCACAATCACGCCGGTGAAGACCGCGGTACGGAAGCCCGGGGCGCTCACGGTCAGTTTGTAGGATCCAGCGGGCAGAGTAACGAATACGAAGCCGCCGTCCTTGCCGGATAGCGTCTCCCTCACGATTCCGGTGGATTCGTCCTCCAACCGGAGTTTGACGTCAGGCATGACGGCGCTCGCGGATCGAGTACCGGGCCGTGGATCTCACCAGTAGTGGTGACTTGGGCGAACGCCTGATCATTCGCGCAAATCGCCATTAGCCCGGCAAAGGTGATTTGAGAAAGCAATCGCACTTGTTTGGTCACAACAACTCCCGTCTGAGGTTGGGCCCAAACCAGGGGGCCGGAGTTTTCTACAGTCATTTCGCACCGCGAATTTGGCCTTCCAGGACCCTTAGTCATCCGTCCAGAAGGCTCGCGAATTAGGCCGCAAGCGATTTCACGACCTTGCAGGATTCTATGGTAGGACCCCGTATTTGTCAAGGCCAAGAGTTGTCCAATGCAGGATGAGCATGAAGCGCGGATCGGTTTCCAATGCAAGATGAGCATGAAAGCGGTTCGAAGCTGGGGCGGTGTCTGCATACTGCAAGTGCATGCAAATCACAATGCGGGATGTCGAAAACAGGAACATTGAGGAACTGGGCGGTTTTCTGGCGTCCAGCGGCGGATGGGAGTTCGCGGGCAAGAACCAAACCGAGATCTATGGCTGGGTACAAAAGGAAATGGTGAAGTGGGAGTATTTGCAGACATCGATACTGTTCGATCAGCCGCGTCATCTGCGACACCGATAGGCCGGTCATCTTCTCTAGATATGCGCGGATCACCCCTCGCTCTTTCTTGCCTTGATACGCTGCGGGCACGTTGCCATCTCGAAACTCGTCGGAGATTCGGGGCCAATGCGGCATGGCTTCGCCTGGCGGTGCTGACGTACAACACGCTGACTGGGTTGAAGCGCCTGGCCCTGCCCGCCGAACTGCTGCAAGCCCGGCCGAAACGTCTGCGATTTCTGTTTTTCAATACTGCAGGCCGGTTGGTGCAGCACGCGCGCAAGACGCTGTTGCGGCTGGCTATGAGCACGGCGCGACTGGCAGAGCTTCTTTTCGCACTGCGATTGCTCCCCGCCTGGATCTGATTTCGGCAGTTCCTTACCGGCGGATTTGCAGAGCACTCTTGGAAGAGGCGCGTCCGAACTCCGTTCGCCGGACCAACATTCGGTTCCACAGAATCTGCGAGCGACTATCCCTCACCTTTGCTCGCCTGACTTCCCCAGGTTTCTCATAACCACTGCCAATTCCAACAGCCGATCACCGGATTCCCCTCACTTCCGGTCATCCCAAAATCCTTACCGGCGGATTAGGGAACAGGTTGTCGAGGCAAAGTAGTTGGACACCCGCCTTCGGCAGACAACGAAAAATGAAAATTGACAAGAGGGTAGGACAGGCGGTACGAGGGAGTATGCGCTTTGGATGGAGGCCGTACGTTTCAGTGGCGCTGTCAAAGCCCGAAAAGTAGTTTGGTCCAGACGCCGATCTGCACACCGAATTGTCGTAGAAGTTTGCCGCCAAGGTAAGCCGAAGCACGCAGGAGAGATTACTTTTTTGAGCGTCTTCCAGAGCGCAGGCAAAGGAGGCGATATGGAAGTTATTCACGCGCGCTGTTGTGGAATCGACGTGCATCAGGCGAGTCTGGCTGTGTGCGTCACGATTAAAGAAGGAGGTAAAAGCGACAAGCACAAGCTGCGCTGTGGGACCACTACTGCGGAGCTTTTGCGGCTTTCCGACTGGCTGCATGGCTATCAAGTGACCCACGTGGCAATGGAAGCCACAGGCGTGTACTGGAAACCGGTGTGGCACGTATCGGAGGGGCAGTTCGAGTTGCTGCTGGCCAATCCAACGCAAGTGCAGGCTCTGCGGGGCAGGAAGACCGATCTGAAGGATGGCGAGCGGATTGTGGATTTCCTGCAACACGGTCTGCTGCAAGGCAGCTTCGTACCGCCGCAGCCTATTCAACAAATGGGGGATCTGACGCGGAGCCGGACCACGCTGAAGCAGGAGCAGGTGCGAATCGGGAACCGGATTCGGAAGGTACTGGAGGACGCCAACCTGAAACTCAGCAGCGTGATGTCGGATGTGATGGGGGTTTCTGGCCTTTTACGCCGCTGGCTTTTTCTCGACCGGAACCAGTTCATAGCCGAGCTGTTTGGCTTGGCGTTTGACCTTGGCCTCAAACCGGCCTTGGCGTTTTGCATCCCGCTCTGCCCAAATGCTCTCGTTGTATTCGATTTTGTCTTTCACCATCGTATAAAAGATCACGGCGATATTATGCGCCGTAGCTGTCGTGGCGGCTTTTGGCCCGAGCTTGAATTTCATTCGCCGCAGATAATCTCCCATGGGGGTAAGACTGTGATGCAAGCCATAAGCGGCCATGCGAAACATTTGTCCGGCCCGGTTTTGTACCTTGCGTGTCCCCTTCCAGAGCACACGGCTCCCACTGATATCGTTGTCGGGGCATAGCCCCAGCCCGGAAACAAAGTGGGCTGCGGTCGTCCACTTAGACATATTCCGGCCAACTTCCCCAAACAGCGGCAACACCAGCGTCTCCAGCCCCGGAATCTGCGTGACATCCACACCGAATAACTTACACGTTTCGGTACGAAGATCGAATACTATTTCCGGCTTGCCGCTTTTCTTCCGTTTCTTCTTGGCCCCGCGGTTACGCTTGCCGTCCGGCGGTAAGGGCGTTTCCGTCGGGTCCACCCATGGCTCAAATCCTCCGATCCGCTTCTCGATTTCTTGATCGCACTTGACAATCTGCTGCTGATAGGCCCGGTACAGTTGCCCACCAGCGATTTCTGGATCGTCTCCTCACTGGCCCGGATGCGCGGGTCACGCAGCTTGGCCAATTCGGCCGGATCTCGTCGCCCATCTAGAATTGCATCCACAATGGCCAAACCCGTTGTTCCCGTGATGTCACTGATCACGTGCTGGATCTGCAGATTCATTTGCGTCAGCGCTTTTTGCATGTGCTGCACGTGTTGGCTCGCCATCTGCACCAGATCATTCCGGTGCCGCATGACGGTCCGCACGGATGTGACATCCGCCTCTGGTCGAAAGGCCGGTCGCAGCAGCCCCACCGAATGGAGAAACTGTAACCACTGGCATTCATACCAGTCCGTCCGCCGCCCCGGCACATTCTTCATGTGGCGCGCATTCACTAGACACGATTTCACCCCTCGCGATTCCATCGCCACTGTGGTGATTCCGCAGCGCACGAGCCAATCCGCCAATTTTCTCGAGATCTTCCGTGAAGGTTTGGTACACGCGCACCGGATCCTCATCCCGATCTGAAGGTACGGCCACATAGATCTCTCGGGCTCCAATATCGATGCCGCCTGCATTAGCCTCCAGAATTGGCCGGTCCTCCAAACACATCCCTTTCCGTTTCTTCCGCCTGTTGAACTCACTCTTGACTTTGGTCTGGGCCTGTTTCTGAGCCTTAGGTTGGTTCGGTTTACTTGGCAATTGCTGTTTCCTTTCTGCTGCAAGCAACGGCCAAATCGCGCAAAAAGGTACTCTTTGGAATTACCGCTCCGATCGTTAACCAATGTATGGCGCACGAAACTTGGGACCATGCTCCTAACCGGGCTTAGACAACAGCACCACTGACAGATCGGCCTACTTCCGCTGCTTGTCGCTTCACCAGATTGCCATGCTGCAGAACCGAAGCCAAGTTCCTCGACCGTATGGAGCCGCATCGCGGCACCCCACTTTTGAGGAACCTCTACCGCGAGGCTGAGTTGTCAACGATTTACGCAGCAGGCTCCAAGGGCACAAGTTTGTAGCCGCGCTGGGCCGCTTGTTTTTGGAGCCTCGCCTCGAGTCGTTTCTCGCGCATCTGATCACGTTGCGCCCAGAGCGATGCATCATACTCGACCTGTTTGCTCACCATCGTGTAGAAGATGACGGCTATCTTGTGCGCTGTCGCCG
>JBBSDS010000023.1:0-26512 GCA_038240495.1 Chthoniobacterales bacterium
CGACGAAGCCGAAGCTGCTCATCCTCGACGAGCCGACGCAGGGCGTGGATGTCGGCGCGAAAAGTGAAATCCACAAAATCATCCGCCGCCTCGCGAAGGACGGGCTGGCCGTGCTGATGATTTCCAGCGACCTGCCCGAGGTGCTCGGCATGAGCGATCGCATCGCCGTCATGCGTGGCGGCACGATCACCGCGATGCTCCCCGGCAAGAGCGACGCGCACGATGTGATGGCCGCGGCGCTCGGACAGACGGAAAAAGGAGGCGCACAATGAAACGCTACTTCCGCGAACTCTCCGTCGCCGCCGCGCTTTGCGTGATGCTTCTTTTGCTCGCCGTCTTCGCGCCGAACTTTTTTTCGCCGCAGCCGCTGCTCTCTCGCCTCACCGCCGCCGCGCCGAAGCTCGTGCTCGCGTGCGGCGTCGCACTCGTGATCATCGCGCGGCAGATCGATATTTCCATCGGCTCGCTGTTCGCCGTGTGCGGAACGTGCGCGGGACTCATCGCCGCCGCCAATTTTCCGTGGCCCGTCGCCATGCTCGCAGCGGTGTGCGTGGGCGCGATCGGTGGCGCGATCAATGGAGTGCTCGTGGCCGCGCTGCGTTTGCCGAGCATCGTCGTGACGCTCGCCACGATGGTGACGATGCGCGAGGCGCTGCGGCTCAAACAGCAGGGCGTGTTCATCAATCTGCCCGACGGCGCGCAATGGTTCGGTCTGCCGATGACCGCGGGGCAATTCACCGTCTGCGGCATTGCATTCGGCTTGCTCGTGGTGATGGCGTTCGCGATGAAAAATCTTTCTGCCGGGCGATTCGTGTATGCCGTCGGTTCCGACGCGGAGGCCGCGCGGCTCGCAGGCATTCGTCCGCAGCTCACGACCTTTCTCGTCTTCGTCTTCATGGGCGCGCTGACGGGACTCGCCGCTGTGCTGAACATGGTGCAATCCCCGCAAGTGGACCCAAACAGCGGACGCGGGCTCGAACTCGAAGCCATCGCCGCCGCGGTGGTCGGCGGCGTCGCAGTGAGCGGTGGTCGCGGACGGCTGTGGGGTGTTCTCGCGGGGCTGCTGCTGCTCGTGTGCATCGGCCCGGCGCTCACTTACGTCGGCGTGAAGCCGTATTGGGAAAAGGCAATCCAAGGCGCGATCATCCTGCTGGCCGTGGTGGCCGACGGGCTGCGAAACCGTAAAGGAGGAAACATTTGATGAGCGCGGGTAAACACGGATTCAAAGCGGCGCTGCTCCGGCACGAGATGATCCTCGTGCTGCTGCTCATCGCCGAGGTGATCTACTTCCACGCCTTCGGTCGCCGCTTCGGCACGGCGGACAACGTGACGAACATCGTGCGGCACTCGGTGGAGATCGGCCTGCTCGCGCTGGTGATGACGCCCATCATTCTCACGGCTGGCATCGATCTCTCGGTGGGCTCGATCCTCGGATTGTGCGCAGTGCTCTTCGGCAAACTGTGGCGCGACGCGGGCCTTGATCCTTGGCTCGCGGGAGTCTGCACGCTCGGCATCGGCGGACTGTGCGGCGGGTTCAATGCGCTGCTCATCACGCGCCTCGGATTGCCGCCGCTCATCGTCACGCTGGGAACATTCTCGCTCTTCCGCGGCCTCGCCGAGGCAATCACTCAGGGCGTGGATGCGTTTACGAATTTCCCGCAGTCGTTTCTTTTCCTCGGCACTGGCCAACTCGCAGGGCTGCCGACGCAGGCATGGATCCTCATCATTGCCGCCGTTGGTGTGTGGCTGCTCGTGCATCGGACGACGTTCGGTCGTTCGTTCCGCGCGATCGGCTTTGCGCCGGAAGGCGCGCGCTACGCGGGGCTGCCGGTGCAGCGTCGGCTCGCGATGGCCTACGTGCTCGCGGGCGTGGTCGCGGGAATTGCGGCGCTGACTTACACCGCGCGCTTCGGCACGGCGAAGGCCGACGCGGGAACCGGATACGAACTTTTTGCGATCACTGCGGTGGTCCTCGGTGGCACGAGTATTTTCGGCGGCGTGGGCTCGGTGCATGGGACGCTGCTCGGCGTGGCGGCGGTGGCGGTCTTGAGCAACGGCCTCACGCGCGTGCCCGGCCTCATGAATATCGCCAGCGAACTTTCCGGCATGCTCACCGGCGCACTGCTCTTGCTCGCTCTTGCGGGCGGACTGCTGCCAAAATTTCTCGCCTCGCGGCGCACACACCGACCAACCCTACCACAACCCAAACTGACATGAAACACATCGCATCAATCCTCGCCGCATTCGTGCTGGCCCTCGTCGCGGGCTGCGACAAATCCGCATCCACCGGTGGCTCCGATGGCGGCAAGAAAGTCACCATCGCGCTCATGCCGAAGTCCAAGGGCAACGCCTACTTTGTCTCGTGCAAGGAAGGCGCGGAGGCCGCTGCGAAGGAACTCGGCGCGGAACTCATCTTCGACGGCCCGACGACGCCCGATCCTGCGAAGCAGAATGAAATCATCGAGAACTGGATCACGCTCGGCGTGGACGTGATCGCGGTGGCTTGCGAAAACAAGGACGGCATTTCCACCGCGCTCCGCAAGGCGCAGCAGAAGGGCATCAAGGTCGTCACGTATGATTCCGATGCGGCGACCGATGCGCGTTCGTTTTTCGTGAATCAGGCGACGCCCGAAGGCATCGGCTTCGGCCTGATGGATGAGGCCGCGCGACTGTGCGGGGAGGACGGAGAATTCGCCATCATCACCGCGAGCCTCACGGCAGCGAATATGAACGAGTGGCAGAGGCACATCGAAGCGCGCCGCGCGTCGAAATATCCGAAGATGAAAATGGTCGCGCTGCGTCCGTGCGACGACTTGAAGGACAAGGCGCAGGCCGAAGCCACCACGCTCCTCAGCGCGAATCCGAATCTGAAACTCATCATGGCGATCTGCTCGCCCGCCGTCCCCGGAGCGGCGGAAGCCGTGAAGCAGGCTGGCAAGACTGGCGCGGTGAAAGTCATCGGCCTCGGTCTTCCGAGTGAAAACAAAAAAAACGTGAAGGAAGGCGTGACGCAGAGTGTGATCCTCTGGAAGACGACCGACCTCGGCGCGCTCACGATCCGCGCCGCGCACGCGCTCGCGACGGGCAAGCTCAAGGCGGGCGACAAGACGTTCAAAGCCGGTGCGCTCGGCGAGTTTGAAATCCAGGGCGACAACATCCTGCTCGGAAAGCCGTTCGTCTTTAACAAGGACAACATTGACGGCTTCAACTTCTGACGGAGTGAACCGCTAAGCTGCGCTTAACCCCGCTAATTTCAGAATCTGCATTAGCGACGATTAGCGGTTCTCTGTTTTGCATTTTATGAAGCGCATTTTCTCCTGCGAGTTCGCGATTAAAGTGCCCCACGAACGCCAATCTGACGACAGCGTGAAACCGGGCATCCGAGCGCCTGCCGGGATCCCCATCGAACGCTGAACCACTGCCCTTCTCTCACCATGAACTTCCTCGCCATCCTGCTCTGCGTCGCCCTTCGCACTGAATATCTCGTCAATCCTGACGGCATCGAGACCACGCATCCGCGTCTGCAATGGCGCGTCGAATCCGCCGAGCGCGGGCAGAGGCAGACTGCGTATCGTATTCTCGTCGCCAGTGCTGCGGAGACACTTGCGCAGGATAATGGCGATCTTTGGGACACCGGCAAAGTGATGAGCGATGCGACTTCGCAGATTGCGTACGCCGGCAAACCGCTTGCGTCGGGGCAGCAGTGTTTTTGGAAAGTGCAGACGTGGGACAAGACCTGCGCGGCGTCGAAGTGGAGCGAACCTGCGAAGTGGAGCATGGGGCTGCTGAAGCCGGAGGATTGGAAGGCGCAGTGGATTTCATTCAAGGACGAGTCGCCGCTGCCCTCTGAGCGCGGGAAGTTGCAACTGCCTCCGGCGCGGTATTACCGAAAGAATTTCGAGTCACCGGGCGAAGTGAAGCGCGCGACACTCTATTTCTCCGCGCTAGGCATCGCAGAGCTGCAACTCAACGGAAGCAAAGTCGGCGACGCGTATTTTGAAAGCGGCTGGGCCGACTACGCGAAGCGCGCGTACTACCGCACGCACGATGTGACCGCGCTGGTGAAGCAAGGCGGCAACCGTCTCGGCGCGACCGTGGCTGATGGCTGGTATGCAGGCTACGTCGGCTACGGGTTGCTCGTTGGCCGCGGGCCGGATAAGACGGGGCGCAACATTTACGGCAAGACGCCCGCGTTGCTGGCGCAACTCGAGATCGAATATGCCGACGGCTCGCGCGAAACAGTCGGCACGGATGCGACGTGGGAGACGAGCGGCGACGGGCCGATCCGCGAGGCGGACTTGCTCATGGGTGAAAACTACGATGCGCGAAAGGCTGATGAGTCAGCGTGGAAGTGGACGCCGGCGATTCGCGCCGAGGAGAACGGCAGCTCGAAGGCGAAGTTCTTCGAGGTCGGCAGTTCGCATGAGGTCGATCTCGGATTTCAAAAGCCGGCGAAGCTCATGACCTATACCGCGCCGCCGATTCGTGTCGTCGAGGAGCTTGCAGCAAAGAAAATCACCGAGCCAAAGCCGGGCGCTTACATTTTTGATCTCGGAGAAAACATTGCGGGCGTGATCCGCCTGAAGGTGAAAGGCGCAGCCGGGACCGCGGTGCAGATTCGCTACGGCGAGATGCTCCACAAGGATGGTCGGCTCATGACGGAGAATCTGCGCAAGGCGCGAGCGACGGATTTCTATACACTGCGCGGCGACGCGAATGGCGAGACGTGGCAGCCGCGATTCACGTATCACGGATTCCAATTCGTCGAACTCACCGGCCTCGCGGAGAAGCCCGCGCTCGACGCCGTCACCGGACTCGTCCTGAGCAACGACACGCCCGCCGCCAGCGAGTTCGCGTGCAGCGATCCGGTGATGACGCAATTTTGGAAAAACACCGTGCGTACGCAGCGTGCAAACTTCATCGAACTGCCGACCGACTGCCCGCAGCGCGACGAGCGACTCGGCTGGATGGGCGACGCGCAGATCTACGTCCGCACCGCGAGCTACAATGCGGATGTCTCCGCATTTTTCACCAAGTGGCTCGACGATCTCGAGGAAGCGCAGCGGGAGTCCGGCGCGTATCCCGACTACGCGCCGTATCCCTTCGCGCACGGCAAGCCCGGTGCGACGCACGGCACGGCGTGGACGGATGCGGGCGTGATCGTGCCTTACACGATTTGGAAAGTGTATGCGGACAACCGGGTGCTGGAACGCCATTGGGCCTCGATGACGAAGTTCATGGAGTGGCGTCGCAAAGCTGATCCGGAATTGAAAGGCGTGAGCATCGGCAACACCTGGGGCGACTGGCTGAATGTGAACGAGGCGACGCCGATCGAGTATGTGGACCTCTGCTACCACCGACTCAGCGCGCTGCTGATGAGCGCGATGGCCGATGCGCTCGGCAAGCGCGACGAGGCCGCAAAGTATCGCGAAACCGCGGACGCGCTCGCGAAGTCGTTTCGCACCCAATTTGTGAAACCGGACGGAAGTCTGAGCGTGGACACGCAGACGGCGTATGTGCTCGCGCTGGAAGGCCGCTTTTTCGCCGAGCCTGACGAAGCCCGCGCCGCCGCCGTGCGTCTCGCGGAAAAAATCGCGCGCAACGATACGCGCATGGCCACCGGATTCCTCGGCACGAAGCCGCTGCTGCTCACGCTCACGGCGAACGGACAGACCGATCTCGCGATGCGACTTTTTCAGAGCCGCCGTTTTCCGTCGTGGGGCTACGAAGTCGAGCAGGGCGCAACGAGCGTGTGGGAGCGCTGGGACAGTTTCACGAAGGAGCACGGCTTCGACGGCGCGACCGGCTCGAACAACGCGGCGATGAATTCCTTCAGCCACTATTCGTTCGGCGCGGTGATTCAGTGGGCATTCCAGACTCTCGCCGGAATCGACACCGACGGCCCGGGCTACCAGCGCATCATCATCCGCCCGAACCCGCCCTCCGCCGGCGCGACGGCCGCGGCGGGCGAGGCGAAGCCGATTGACTGGGTGAAGGCGCGCTACGATTCGATCCACGGTCGCATCGCGAGCGAGTGGCGTGCGAACGGTGCGGACTTTGAACTGCAAACGACGATCCCGCCGAACACGACGGCGACCATTTTCCTCCCCGCAAAAGATGCGGCCAGCGTGACCGAAGGCGGCAAGCCGCTCGGCGATGTCGCCGGGGTGAAATTGCTGCGCTACGAAAATGATCGCGCCGTTTTCGCGGTCGAATCCGGCACCTACCGCTTTGCATCAAAACGCTGATCCCGCCGTTGATCACTTCACTTCAATAGACCCCAACACTATGACCAACTACAAACATGTGAACCACCTGTGGGATGACGCGAAGGCCTCGTCGCTCGATCCCGTCGCCCGCCTCATTTATCGCTCGAACCTGCTCGGCTCCGACCAGCGGATCACGAATACCGGCGGCGGAAACACGTCCTCGAAGATCATGGAAACGGACCCACTCACGGGCGAGCCGGTGGAGGCGCTGTGGGTGAAAGGAAGCGGCGGCGATTTGCGCACGGCGAAGCGCGAGAACTTCTCTTCGCTCTATCAGGACAAGCTCGTCGCACTGCAGAGGGTTTATGCCGCGCGCGGGGAGAAGGGCATCAAATCGCAGGCCGAGGACGACATGGTCGCCATGTATTTTCACACGACCTTCAACCTGAACCCGCGGCCGTCTTCCATCGATACCCCGCTGCACAGCTTCATCCCCGGCAAGCATGTCGATCACATGCACCCGAATGCGATCATCGCGGTCGCCGCGAGCAAGCGCTGCCAGGAGCTGACCAAGGAAATTTTCGGCGGCGAAATGGAATACGTGGAGTGGATGCGGCCGGGCTTTGAGTTGGGCCTGGCAATGCAGGAGATCGTGAAAAGGAACCCGCAGACCAAGGCGATCATGATGGGCCAGCACGGCTTCATCTCGTGGGATGACGATGACAAGACCTGCTACACACACACGCTGGATTTCATCGAGCGCGCGGCGGAATACATCGAGCAGAAGTATCAGGCCAAAGGCGGCGACGCGAAAGCGTTTGGCGGCGCGAAATACCAGTCGCTCGATGAACTGAAGCGGAATGAAATTTTCGCCCAAATCCTGCCTTGGCTGCGCGGACAGGTGAGTCAGCAGAAGCGTTTCATCGGCACGGTGCAGAGCGACGAAAAAATTCTGCGCTTCGTGAATTCAAAAGACGCGGAGCGCCTCGCCGAACTGGGCACGAGCTGCCCGGATCATTTTTTGCGCACGAAAATCAAGCCGCTCTATGTCGATTGGAATCCGCAGAAGGACGACGCCGCGGAGTTAAAAAAACTGCTGGCAAGCGGACTAGAAGATTACCGGAAAGACTACGCGAAATATTACGAGAAGAGCAAACACGCGAACTCGCCGGCCATGCGCGATCCGAATCCGACGGTCGTGCTTATTCCGGGCTTGGGGATGGTCGCGTGGGGCAAGGACAAATCGGAGTCGCGCGTCACCGCTGAATTTTACAACTGCGCGGTGGAAGTCATGCGCGGTGCGGAGGCCATTGATGAATACATCGCGCTGCCGCAACAGGAGGCATTCGACATCGAATACTGGCTCCTCGAAGAGGCCAAGCTTCAGCGCATGCCGGCGGAGAAGGAACTCGCGCGGCAGGTGCATATCGTCATCGGCGCAGGCAGCGGCATTGGCAAGGAGACTGCACACCGCCTCGTCAAGGAAGGCGCACACATTGTTGCCGTGGATTTGAATGCAGCATCAGCGCAAGCCACGGCGCGCGAGATCGAGAGCAAATACGGCGTGGGAATCGGGGTGGCCGGTACCGGCATTTCCGGCTGCGGCCCCGCTGTGGGCATGGCGGCAAATATCACCGAGCGCGCCAGCATCCGGGCGATGCTTAATGAAGTCGCGCTCGCCTATGGCGGGTTTGATTCCATCGAAGTCACCGCCGGGATTTTCGTGGCGAGTGATACGACCGGCCACATTCCCGATGACAAGTGGGCACTTACCTTCAGCATCAATGTGACCGGCAGCTACCTCGTCGCGGATGAAGCGTTCAAGACTTGGAAAGAACAGGGTTTGCGCGGCAACCTCGTTTTGACGACGAGCGCCAATGCCGCCGTCGCGAAGAAAGGCAGCCTCGCCTACGATACGTCCAAAGCCGCCGCCAATCACCTCATCCGGGAACTCGCCATCGAGCTGGCCCCGCTGGTCCGCGTCAATGGCGTCGCGCCGGCGACCGTCGTGCAGGGCAGCGCCATGTTCCCGCGCGACCGCGTGATCGGCTCGCTGGCCAAATACGACATTCCCTATACCAACGACGAGGCGACCGAGTCGCTGGTCAGCAAGCTGGCGCAGTTCTACGCCGACCGCACGCTGACCAAAGAGCCGATCACGCCGGCTGATCAGGCGGAAGCCTATTTCATGTGGGTGAGCAACCGCCTGAGCAAATCCACCGGCCAGATCCTCACCGTCGATGGCGGCTTGCACGAGGCGTTCCTGCGGTGACAGTCCCGCGTCTCTCTTCGCCCACCGCCCAGCATCCCCGCCGCCTCTCATGATCGCCTCCACACACATCGAAAACCCTGATGTCGTCCTCATCGGCAGCGGGATCATGTCTTCCAATCTCGGCGCGCTGCTGAAGCGCCTCGATCCGCGCATTCGCATCCAGCTCTATGAAGTGACCGAAGGTCTCTCGCAGGAGAGTTCGGACGGCTGGAACAATGCGGGCACTGGGCACGCGGGCATCTGCGAGCTGAGCTACACGCCGAAGCGCGAGGCGGATGGTTCGGTGAACGTGGACAAGGTCATCGAGATCTTTGAGCAGTTCGAGCACTCGAAGCAGTTCTGGAGCTATGCGGTCGCGAGCGGCATGGCGGATCAGCCGAAGGAGTTCATCAATCCCGTGCAGCACATCAGTTTCGTGCATGGCGTGGAGCAGGTGGACTTTTTGAAGGCGCGGCACGCCGGCATGGCGGCGCATCACTTTTTCCGCGAGATGGAATACACGACGGACCGCGCGAAGATAGCGGGCTGGGCTCCGCTGCTGCTCGAAGGCCGCGGCGATGTGCCGATCGCCGCGACGAAAATGGACGCGGGGACGGATGTGAATTTCGGCGAGATTTCGCGCAAGCTGCTGCGGTGGCTTGGACAGCAGGAGGGCTGCGGCATTGCGCCGGGGCATCGCGTGGTCGGGCTGAAAAAGATCAGTACGGGCTGGGAAGTGCGCGCGAAGGAACTGGCGACCGGCACAGTGCGAACGAGCCGTGCGAAATTCGTTTTCGTCGGCGCTGGCGGTGGGAGTCTGCCGCTGCTGCAAAAGTCGGGCATCCCGGAAGCCAAGGGCCTCGGAGGATTTCCGATCGGGGGGCAGTGGCTCATCTGCGACAACCCAGAGATCGTCGCGAAGCATCAGGCGAAAGTGTACGGGCAGGCGCTCGATGCCGCGCCGACGATGGCGGTGCCGCATCTCGATACGCGGATTCTTGATGGAAAGAAGACGCTGCTCTTCGGTCCGTTCGCGGCGTGGACGACGAAGTTCCTGCACAAGAAAGGCAGCATCACGGACCTGCCGTTTTCCGTGCGCCCGGACAACATCGCCACGCTCATCAAGATCGGCATCCACAACCTCGATCTCGTCCGCTACCTCGTGCAGCAGGGCACGCAGAGCATGAAGGCGCGCATGAAAGTGCTGCACGTTTTCTATCCAGCGGCGAAGGCCGAGGATTGGAAGCTGATTGATGCGGGCATCCGCGTGCAGGCGATCAAAAAGACGGACGGCGAGGCGGGCATCGTTCACTACGGCACGGAGGTCATCACCGACGCGGCATGCACCATTTCCGCGCTGCTCGGCGCGTCGCCCGGAGCGTCGGTCTCGGTGAACATCGTGCTCGAGGTGATCAAGAAGTGCTTCCCGAATCTGCTCGCGAGTCCCGAGGGGCACAAGCGGATGAAGGAGATGATCCCGACCTACGACGTGGACATCAAGCTGCCGGCGAATGCCGACCTATTCCGTGACGTCCGCAAGCGGGCGGACGAGATTCTGCAACTGGGATCACGTTAGTTTTCCCGATGTGAACTGGCAGCCATGATGCGCGTCGCTTTCAAGATGAAACTGAAGCCCGGTTTTGAAGCCGAGTATCAGCGTCGGCACGATGCCTTGTGGCCGGAACTCGCGGAGGTGTTGCGAAATGCGGGCATCCGCGACTACTCGATCTTCCTGGATGAGGAGACGCGCGCTATTTTTGCCGTGCAGAAGCGAATGGACAACAGCACAGCCGATGACCTCCCGAGCCACCCCGTCGTGCAGAAGTGGTGGGCGAGCATGGTTCCACTGATGGAGGTGAATCCGGACAATTCCCCGGTGACCAGGCCGCTCCGCGAGATATTTCATTTCGACTGAATCAAACTATGAAGGAAAATATCTATCTCGCAGTGGACTGCGGCGCGGAGAGCGGCCGCGTGATGGCCGGGCTCTGGGACGGCGCGAAGATGCGCATCGAAGAACTCCACCGTTTCCCAACTGGAGTGACACGCGTGGGCGAAACGATGCGCTGGGATATGACAGGCATCTGGGGCGAAGTTGAGCGCGGTCTTGGACTCGCGGCGAAGCGCTTCGGGGAGTCAATCATCTCGGTCGGCGCAGATACGTGGGGCGTGGACTACGTGCTGATCGACAAGGCGGGTGAACTGATCGAGCGGCCGTGGAATTATCGCGATGCGCGCACTCGCGGGATGCTGGAGAAGGTGAAGCAGCGCGTGTCGCTGGAGGAAATCTTTGCGGCGAGTGGCGTGCAGTTCATGGAGATTAATACGCTGTATCAGCTCCTCGCTGCTCATGAGCGCGACCCTGCGCTGCTCGCCTCGACGGACAAGTTCCTGATGATTCCGGACTGGCTGCATTTCAAGATGTGCGGCGCGCGCGTCGGGGAATTTACGAATGCGACGACGACGCAGTTTTTTCACCCCACGAAAAAGCAGTGGTCGGTGGACCTGCTGCAAAAGCTCGGCCTGCCCACGGCGATGCTCCCCGAGGTGGTGCAGCCGGGGACACAGCTCGGCACGCTGCTTCCCGCGTTGCGCGAACGCACTGGATTGCACGCCGGCGTGCAAGTGATCGCGCCCGCGACGCACGACACTGGCTCGGCTGTGGCGGGCGTGCCCGGTGCCGCAGCCGCGGGGCACGGGAAGCTCGCCTACATCAGTTCCGGTACTTGGTCGCTGCTCGGTGTCGAACTGGACGCGCCTGAGCTGTCGCCCCGCGCCTTTGAATTGAACCTTACCAACGAGGGCGGTGTGGATGGCACTTATCGCCTGCTCAAAAACATCATGGGTCTCTGGCTCGTCCAGGAGTGCCGCCGGTCCTTCGCGAATGGCGGCAGCGCCAGCGATTACCCCGCACTCGTGCGCGCTGCGGAGGAAGCGCCCGCCTTCCGCTCACTCATCGATCCGGACGACGCCCGCTTTCTTTGTCCGGCGGACATGCCCGCCGCGATCGCGCAGTTCTGTCGCGAGACCGGACAGCCGGTGCCGGGCACCGAAGGCGAATTCATCCGCTGCGCGCTCGAGAGCCTCGCACTGCGCTACGCCACGGTGCGCAATTGGCTGACAGAGATGACCGGCACTTTCAGCGGGGCCGTGAACATCGTCGGCGGGGGCTCGCGCAACCGGCTGCTGAATCAATTCACCGCCAACGCGTGCAAGCGTCCCGTGCTCGCGGGTCCCGTCGAGGCCACGGTGCTCGGCAACGTGCTCGTCCAGGCGCGCGCGTGCGGGGAACTCAGCTCGCTCGCCGACATTCGCCGCGTCGCACGGGAGTCGAGCGAGGTGGAGGAAATCCGGCCTGAGCACGACGAGTCGTGGAGCGATGCCCGCGAGCGCTATGCGACGATGACTTCGAAGCGAAACCTCTTCGGAACAAAACTATGAGCTTCGCCCTGCTTCAGCCGCGCGACCAGATCGTCGCAATGACTGACGGCATTGACGTTCAACCCAGATCGCAAGAATCGCCGGAGACGGGCGTCCGGAACCGGGGCATCGCGCCACGATGAAATCACCGATCATGTTCCAGTCCATCCGTCAATTTGCGCTCGGCAAGAGGGCGCTCAATCGGTTGCTGCTGCTCAGCTTTGTCACGCTGGCAGCCTTGGCGACTGGGACGCTCGCGGTGATGTACAATCGCGATACCGGAGACGCGAAGTCGCGCAGTCTGGCGCAGTTGCCGCCGTTCGCTTCAAAGGCATATCTGACGAGCATCGGCTGCACGGCGGTGCTGATCGCGCCGGATGTGGCGCTCTCCGCATCGCATTGTGTGGGGGCGATGGCATCGCCGGCTGGCACCACGGGATCGGTGGATGTCACATGGAATGGGCAGTCAAAAACGGGCACCTGGACGAAGCTCGGGGATGACCTCATCGTGGTAAAGTTCAGCACGGCTTTCACCGGCACTGCCGGAAAAATGACGGCTCCCTACGCGGGCACGACGGAGGCGGGCCGGCTTGTGTAGAAGGTGGCGCTCGGCGGCAGTGGCGTGCTCGGCCCGGGCGCGACGGTGCCTGCTTATATCAGCGACAATATCTTCCGCGCGATGAGCAATCGCATCGGCGTGGACAGCATCGTCAGCCCTCCACCTCCCGTAGATGCGAACTACGTTTACTACGACTTCGACGGTCCGCCCACTCTGCCGTCCGGGGGACGTGCGACGACGCTTTACGAGGGTGGCACGGCGCCTGGCGACTCCGGTGGGCCGCTCTACATGTTTGAGAATGGACGCTGGTGGGTGATCGGCGTGACGACGGGTCCGGCGACGGGCTTCTACCGCGATGCGCGCGTGAGCACCGCGATCACGCAGATCGAGTCCATCACCGCGCACTCCTGGGCGCGACCTGTGGCGCCGGTGCTGGAGATGAAATGGGTGGCCGATGATCTCACGGCGAGCGTGGCGAATGGCGGCGCGGTAACTTCGTGGACGCGGCAAGGCGGCACAGATGCGTGGACGACCAATGCGGCGGACGGCGGTGTGGGCGCGCCGACGCTTGCTTATTCGGCGACTCCCACTGGCAGGGCGGCGGTGAGCTTCGCGGCCAATTCCCGTCTCGGTCTGCCGGCGTCCTCGAATGCCGTGGCGACAGAAACGTCATTCTCGGTGGCGATGGTCTTGAAGGCGAACGCGGGGGGTGCCGGCACGCAGACGAATTGGTTTGATAACACGGGCCTCATTGATGCGGACGAGACGGGCACCGTGAAAGACTGGGGCGTGGCGCTCGCGAGCACCGGACGCCCCTTGCTCGGACTCGGCAATGCAAACTCATCGCTCTACGCGACCGGCAGCTCGCTCGCCGATGGCCAGTGGCATGTGCTCGCCGCAACGTGGGACGGTTCCGAGGTCACCGGGGATGCGGTGGGGACGGACAAGAACATGCGGCTCTATGTGGACGACCCGGCCAACGTCGTCACACGTTCCGGGCCGGAGTTTGTGGATGTCGCGCGCAATGCAGCGTCGCTGACGCTCGGTGGCAGCCGGCTGACGGCGCGTTATCTGAACGGGTCCATCGCTGAAGTGCGGCTCTACAAAGGCGCTCTGGATGCCAATGCGGTCGCCAGCGTATTGACAGAGTTAAGGGAAGCTACGTCGCTCCACAGCTTGCTTTCAGCGTCACGCGACCTGCCGGAGATCGTGCAGCGGTGACTTTCGGGAATGGTCTGGTGATCGAGGGAACGCTCACCGGCGCGGCTCCGACATTGGCGATCACGCAGACGAGTGGCCCCGCGACCGCCGCGATTTCGCCGTTCAATTCGCTGCCCGCACGACTGTCGTTCCCGGCGACGGGCGTTTATTCCTTCAATCTCGCAGCCGCGGATGGTGCGCAGTCCTCATCGCGCACGATCACTGTCGAGGTGCTGAACACGGGCGGCACGCCGTCGCCCATATCGGTGACGCCATCGCAGGCATGGACGGGCAATGACTTCGGCGACGTCACGGCGGCAGGCAGCCAAAGCATCATCGGAACCACTGCGACGCTCACCGGTGCAGGCGCGGGCTTTGAAGAAGTGAGCGATTCGGTGCGCTTCGTCTGGAAGCCGCTCACGGGCAATGGCAGCATCACGGCGCGCGTCGCGAGCTTCGATGCTGCGGCGACCAATGAGGCGCTCGCCGGCATCATGCTGCGCGGTGCCCTGACGCGCGAATCCCTGCAAGTTGCCGCGACGGTTCGCAAGGCGGGCGGCGGGCGCTTTTCGCGACGCGAAGAAGACGCCGCGTATGTGACTCCGACCACCTACTCGCTGGCCGCTCCGTATTGGGTGCGGGTCACGCGCATCGGGAATAACTTCAGTTCGTATCGCAGCCCGGATGGAGTGACGTGGACGCAGCAGGGCACGACGGCGAGCATCCCTGCCATACAGAGTTCTGCGCAGTGGGGACTTGCCGTCACGGCGAATGACGCCAACGAAATCTCCACGGTGTCCTATACGAACGTGCTGCTCGAAGCGCTCGGTGGACAGGGAGCGCCGGGCAATGCCTGGACTGGTGGCGACATCGGCGCGGCGAGCAGTATCAGCGGGACGGTGACACCGGGCACGCATACTGGCAGCGGCACGGTGTTCACGCTGAATGGTGGCGGCACGGACTTTGGCGGCACTGCGGACAGCGGTTACTTTCTGTCGCAGACGTTTGCCGGCGGTGCCCAGCGTCGCACGGTGCCGGCGGTGACGATGCTCGTGTTGCCGGCGGACACCACGGCCTTCACCGCGCCGTATTGGCTGCGCCTCACACGCAGCCGCCGATCCGGGCGAGCGGCACGACCTCGCCGCGGCGCAACCGGAGCGCGTAAAACAACTCGCGGGCCGGATCGATCAGTTCCTGAAAGACACGGGCGCTGTCATTTCCAAACCCAATCCCGCCTACAAGCCCGGTGCCGCTCCGGCGAAGGCAAAGTCTGCGAGCGCGGAAGACCAGATGATCCTCGACAACGGCACGGTGAGAGTAGGCATCGACCGCACGAAGGGCGCGGCAATTACCTGGCTGTCGTCCGCAGGTTATCCGAAGAACCTGGTCAACGTGGCCGACCCAGGCCGCCTTATTCAGCAGTCCTACTATTCGGGAAAGATCCTTGATCGCCGTGCAGATGGGCAGTCTGCGGCGTGGAGCCCGTGGAGTTGGAATCCCATCCAGGGCGGCGGCGTTGGATCGTGGGCGCGCGTGAACGATTTCAAACGTCTCGATCCGCCCGCGCTGTATTCCGAGACGGTGCCGAAACTCTGGGACATGCCGAACGAAGAGGCCGCCGCGCTCATGCGTCAGTGGACGGCCTTCGAGCTCGCGATGCCGAATGTCGTCGTCGTCCGCTGCGAGTTTGTTTCGCAACGCGCAGACGATGACCGCTGGGGCGCCGCCGTGAAGCATGCCCAGGAGATTCCCGCGTGTTACTTCAGTGCGGTGAAAAGTTATCTCGGCGACGGGCAATGGTGCGACGAGTCGCAGCCTCCGGGTCCGCCGTGGGGCAAGGCGCATCCACCGCTGACCGCGATGGCGTTCTTCACAGCGGACGGTCAGGGCGTCGCCGTGTTCAGCCCCGCCGCCACGCAGCCGTGGAATTTCGGCCCGCATGGCCAGGGTGCCAGCGACGATTCCACCGCAGGCCCCTGCATGCACGTCGCGCCGCTCGACCGCGTGAGCCTGGGACCGAAGTCGGTTTACCGCTTCCGCTACTGGCTCATCCTCGGCACCGCGCCGCAACTCGCCACCCGGTTGGACGAGCTCTTGAAAAAATATTCCCGCGAACACGCCGAACTCACCGGCCCGTAGTTCGGCCACATCTGCGGATCCGCAAGCGCACCCCTCCAACCGCGACTGATACTCATGAAACTCAAGACCCTGTTTCGCGCCCTCCTGGGCAGCCTCGCCCTCAGCGCCTCGGCAGCCATGCCCGAAAAGCCCAACATTGTCTCCATCATGGCCGATGACCTCGGCGCACATGACCTCGCATGCTTCGGCAGCAAGTTTCATCAGACGCCGAACCTCGACAAACTCGCGGCGCGCGGGGTGAAGTTTACGCAGGCTTATGCGGCGAATCCGCTGTGCTCGCCCACGCGCAGCAGTGTGCTGACGGGCTTGTGGCCGGCGCGCACGGGCATCACGACACCAGTGTGTCATCTACCGCAAGTCATTTTGGAAATGGGATTGTCCAAAGGAAGTCCCAAGACACGCGTGCTCGTGGCCGAAAGCGTAACGCGACAGAAGACGAGTTACGTTACTTTGCAGAGGGTATTGCATGAGGCGGGTTACAAGACGGGGCACTTTGGCAAATGGCACCTCGGGCCGGAGCCTTACTCGGCCTTGCAGCAGGGCTTCGATGTGGATTGGCCGCATTGGCCGGGGCCGGGGCCGGCGGGGAGTTATGTGGCGCCGTGGAAGTTTCCAGCGACACTTAAGATCGAGAGCAAGCCGGGTGATCACATCGAGGACACCTTGTCTTCTCACGTCGCGAACTTTATCCGAGAGAATAAAGATCGCCCCTTCTATGTGAACTACTGGCAGTTCAGCGTCCATGCACCGTATGACGCGAAGGACCAACTCGTGGCGAAGTATCGGAAGCTAGCCGATCCACACAATCCGCAACGCAATCCGGTATATGGCGCGATGGTTGAAAGTCTCGACGACGGAGTGGGTCGGGTCATGGCGGCACTCGAAGATAATGGGTTGATGGACAAGACGATCATCGTCTTTTTCTCCGACAATGGCGGGGTAAGCTGGGGCGGCAAGGACGCCGACACGGAAGGCAAACACGAGGAGCACAAGAGCGAGCGCTTCCAAGCCGACATGACCGCTCCACCCACGAGCAATCTCCCCCTGCGCAACGGCAAGGCCAGTCTCTACGAAGGCGGCGTGCGCGAGCCGTGCATCGTCGTGTGGCCCGGCATCACCAAGGCTGGCACAGTGAACGACACCATCATTCAAAGCATCGACTGGATGCCCACATTACTCGACATCGCGGGCGTTCCATTGCCGAAAGATGCCAAGCCCGACGGCATCAGCATCGTGCCCGCGATCAAAGGCGGGACGCTCACACGCGAGGCAATCTTCACGCACTTCCCGCACGACACACCAGCCAGTGGCCAGCATCCCGGGACGAGTGTTCGCCGCAGCGATTGGAAACTCATCCGCCTCTTTGCAGGTAACGACGACGGCAGCGAACGGCTCGAACTCTACAACCTCAAAGAAGATCTGGGTGAGAAGAAGAACCTCGCCGCCGAGAAGCTTGATATAACACGAGAACTCAATGCGCTGATCGACGGCTTCCTCAAAGACACGGAGGCAGTGATTCCGAAGCTCAATCCTAACTACAAGGCTACCTCAGCACAAGTCGTCGCACCTGCCGATCCCTTGCAAGGCTGGAAAGCCCGCGGCTGCACGGCCTCCGTGAAGGACGGCATCGTGCATATCGCCAAGCCCACCGACGCCAGCTTCCTCGGATTTTCCGCCGCTGAAATCAGCGGCCCGAGCACCGTGAAAGTGCGCATCAAATCCGGCGCAGGCACGTCGCATTTCGACTGGCTGCCCGGCGGCACGCAGGACAAGGCGCAGAGCGTTCCATATTCCCTCAGCGGCGGCGACTGGCAGGAGATATCGATTGCCATCCCAGCCACCGGACCGCTCGGCATTGTCCGCCTGTATTTGCCGCGGCAGGAGCAACCCATCGAGATCGACTGGATCGAAATTACCCCCCAGACCGGCACTCCCACGCGGACGAAATTTTAACCTAATGAAGCAAGCCACCCTCCTCCTCGCCCTGCTGCTCGCACCGCTGGCCGCTCAGCACGCCGCCGCAGCAACGAAGCCGAACATCATCGTCATCTACAGCGATGACCACGGCTGGGCGGATCTCGGCGTGCACGGCTCGGACAAAGACATCCGCACGCCGAACATTGATGAACTCGCGAGGGACGGTGTGCGTTTCATTCATGGCTACGTCAGCGCGCCGCAGTGCGTGCCTTCTCGGGCGGGTGTGATCACGGGGCGTTATCAGCAGCGCTTCGGTGTGGAGGACAACGCCAAGGGGCCGTTACCTCTGGAAGAGCTAACCATTGCAGAGCGATTAAAGCCTGCGGGCTATGTATCCTGTCAGGTGGGCAAGTGGCATCTAGAACCACCGCCGGAGCGAGGTAATGGGAAGGAAGAAAAGCCGCATGCCGGAAGAGGTGCGCTGGCCTTCATGCCGCTGGGCCAGGGCTTTGACGAATATTACACGGGGCCGATGAATAGCTTCATCGCGTCGCACGATTTGCATGGCAACAAGCTACCCAACGCGCCGCAGACACTCACGGACAAACGCTTCCGCTGTGTGTGGCAGGCGGATGCGGCGATCTCGTTTGTGGACCGTCACGCGCATGATCCGTTCTTCCTTTACCTCGCCTTCTTCACGCCGCATGTGCCGTTGGAGTCGCCAGAGCCGTGGTTCTCGAAGACGCCGGCAAACCTGCCCAAGGAACGCCGTCAGGCGCTCTCGATGATTGCCGCGATGGATGACGGCATTGGCCGACTGCGAGCGAAACTGCGCGAGCAAGGCAACGAGAAGAACACGCTCATTTTCTTCATCGGCGACAACGGCGCGCCGCTAAAAGAGGGCGCTTGGGATGGCTCTCTGAATGTGCCGCTGGTCGGTGAGAAGGGAATGCTGACCGATGGCGGCATTCGCACTCCGTTCGTCGCCGCGTGGCCAAGCACGTTCCCGGCCGGCCAGGTTTACGATCCTGCGGTGATCAATCTCGATGTGGCTGCAACGGCGGTGGCAATCGCGGGATTGCCGCACGATGAGAAGCTCGATGGCGTGAACCTGCTGCCCTATATGACTGGCGAAAAGCAAGGCAACCCGCATGATGCCTTGTTCTGGCGCTGGCGTTCGCAGGCTGCGATTCGCACGGATCATTGGAAGCTCATCCTGCTCGGCAAGGACGAGAAGTTCCTCTTTGATCTCAATGGGCCTGACGGTCAGACCGAATTGGCGAAGAACAATCTGCTCACCAAGTTCCCCGACGTTGCCGCTGACTTGGAGAAGAAGCTCATGGCGTGGAATGCAACCCTGCCACCACCGGGGCTGGCGCGTGACATAGTCGGTGAGGATCAGAAGTTCTACGATGTGCATGTGATTGAGACCGGGATCACCGCGGCGAAGAATCGAGACAAGTCCAAAGTCAAAATGTCCGCGCCTGCGGCAGGAAAGGATTGGGTCGCCCGCAATGCCACTACTGAGATCAAAGACGGAGCGTTACGCATCGTGCCTGATTCCAAGGGCAAGCAGCGACCCTTTATTGCATTTTCAGGATTGATGATTCCTGGCCCGGTCGTGGTGGCGGTCAACATTCGCACCGAGAAGGAAGGCAAGATCGGCATCGCCTGGCGGCTCGACGGGCAGAAGGACTTCGTCGCTGAGCAAACGATTCTTCAAGATGCGTCCGCCGCCTCTGATTTCCACGACGTCAAACTCAACGTCCCGGCCAAGGGTGCCATCGTTCACATTCGCCTGATGCTGCCGGAGGGAATCAGCGACCTTCGTCGCCTCGGTGTTAATGCGTTGGAAGGCAAGCCCGCGAAGCAGTGGGACTTTGAAGCCGCACACTAGAATCTATCCCAAAACCCGCTTTTCCCTGTGCCCAGAATGCTATGCCTCCAGTGTTTAAGCGGGCTGGCGGGCTGGGTCTGACTTAGTAACATAAGTTTTGGGATAGGTTCTAATCTCTCCCATGAAATACATTCTCACACTATTCACTGCTCTGCTGTTTTCGCCAGTGGCCGCGCTCCACGCCGCCGATACATCCGCACCAAAACCCAACATCCTTCTCATCCTCCTTGAGGACGACGGTGCGCATCTGGGTTACCTTGGAACGCCTGGACTGAGCACGCCAAATCTGGATGGCCTGGCTAAAGACGGCGTTTTGTTCCGGCAGTGTTATGTCGGCTACCCGGTGTGCTCGCCTTCCAAAGCCTGTATTTATACGGGGCTCTATCCGCATCGAAACGGACTGATCAACAACACAGAGAACCTCTTCAGGCCAGCATCCCAAATCACGACCGCCGAGCGCAAACTAGGTGCCTATGCCACGAATCAAATCAAAGCACACTTGCCCACTCTTGCCGAAATATTGCACGAGCATGGCTATCACATGGGTGTCAGCGGGAAGCTGCATGTCTCGCCGAACGAGAAGTTCCCGTGTGACGAATTCATCCCAGAAGGAACATCGTCGGCGGCTTCATTGAAAGCCAAACCCCGGCAAGCGGCCTTCCTTGCGCACGAGGTGGAGCGATTCGCGAAGCCGTTTTGCATGGATGTCATGGTCACCGCGCTGGGGCGAGGGAAAGAGCCATGCGGTGTCCGGCGGTCTCGCGTCGGCCATTTCGCAAAGCAATGATTTCAGCTTTGGGGAAAAATCCACGTCACGCGCCCTGTGGTTTTTTGCCACCCCGCCACTTCCGATCGTCACGGTCTCGCGGTGGAAATCCACGTCCTCCCAACGGACTTTGAGCGCTTCCTTTTCCCTCGCACCGGTCAGCACGAGGAAGCGCAGGTAGAGCCGGAAAAGGACGGCGTTCTTGGTCACGTCGGGCCGGCATGCGGCGAGCAAGGCGGCGAATTGGGCGCCGGTCACTAGCTGGCGGCGTTGCGTCGGTTTCTGGCGAAGCTGCTTCGTTTCGGGTAGCCGTTCGATGTGCCCGCACGCTACGGCGAACTTTAGGACATTGCGCACGGCAACGGTGTCGAGGTTTACGGTGCGCGCCATGCGGCCCAGCGCGAGCCGCTGCTCGCGGTAGCTGTGGATCATGGGTGCCGTGATCCTGTCGAGCCGGATGCCGCCAAGGTGCGCAATCCAGCGGTTGAGCGCCTGCCGTTCGATGCCCTGAGTGCTCGTTTTTTTCTGCGCGAACGTGGCGCTGGCGAAATACTCGCGGACGGAGTCGTCAAACTTTGGGCGGTGCCCCGGCGTCGGCAGACTGCCCGCCCGGCGCTCGGTGCGGGTGCGCTCCAGCTCGGCCTTGGCTTGGTCGAGGTTGTCGGCATTGAGCGCAATACGGCGGGGTGAGGTGCGGCCGTTGCCAAGGTCAATGCGAAGCTGTGCGTAGTACCGTGACCCCCGCAACCACAGCCCTGGTACTTTTCGCTTGCGGCTATCGAAGACTGCTTGGAAAGTCGGCTCGTGATTTTCGACATGGCCGTCAGTGCTCTGCGTTGCTTTGCGTCGGACCGAAGGTTGTAAATCACTGAAATACAGCAGGTAAAAGTTAAAGCCGGCGTGGCGAAATTGGCAGACGCGCTAGACTCAAAATCTTGTTCCCGCAAGGGAGTGTCGGTTCGACCCCGACCGCCGGTATTTTTAAAAACTGCGACATTGCGTGTCATCCGGAGCGGAGCGGAGGCGGCAAGACGGGCGCAGCGCAGTCGAAGGATTCATTCGGATGTTTGGCCATCGGTCGCGGCGAAATCGCAGCTAAAATGAAGCCGCATTGTCGAATGGTTTGAGGCTTGGATTTGAAATTTGTTTTTTTCCGCACTGAGGTTGCGTAGTTTGCGGGCCGAAGAAGCGATTACGTCACTACGTCGTAATCGCCAGTGTCTTCCTCCTGATCGTTTACCCATGACAACCCCTTCAAATTCCGACCGTAAGTTTCGCCGGGTGGCCATTCTCTTTGCGGGAGGACCAGCTCCCGCGGCAAACGCGGTGATTTCCACCTGTGCAGCCTCGTTCGTCCGAAATGGCATTAGCGTGGTGGGAATCAAGTACGGTTACTCGCCGCTGGCCGAGTATTCTCCAGAGCGGCCACTGGAAGTGGGCCGCGACTACATCGAGCTGGATCTCAGCGCCCTACGGCGGACGCGCAACTCGCAAGGCATCCTGATCGGCACGGCACGCACCAATCCAGGCAAGAACGTTTCCAGCCCAGCCCATCTGGACGATCCAGAACGGACGGCGCCGCTGCGGCGGGTTTACGAAGGGTTGTGCTCGTTGGGTGTGGACGCCCTGATCTCGATCGGCGGCGATGACACGCTGAAGACCGCCAACAAGTTCAAGTTATTTCAAGACCGGTTGCCGGCCGATGCCCACAGAATTCCTGTCGTCCACCTGCCGAAGACGATCGACAATGACTACACCGGCATCGATTTCACTTTCGGCTATTTCACAGCGGTGGAGACCCTGGGGGCCGAAGTCCGCAGCCTGCTCTACGACGCCGAAGCGAACCGCTCTTATTTTCTCGCCGAGACGATGGGCCGGAGTGCTGGCTGGCTGGCCTATGGGGTGGCGATCGCGGGTGAGGCGAGCCTGGTTTTAAGCGTCGAGGACATCATCGGGGAGTTGCGTGAAGAAGAAACCACGACCGACCCCAAGACTGGAGTAACGAAAACCAAACCGATCATGAACCTCGATCGCGTGGTCGCGCGGATCGTGGACATGATGATGGCTCGCGAACACGAAAAGAAAGAATTCGGCGTCATCATTCTGGCCGAGGGTCTCGCGGAATTTTTGCCGGTGGAATTTTTAAAAGGCGTGAAACGGGACGAGCACAACCACATCGCGATTTCGCAGGTCAATCTCGGCCAGCGGTTTTCCCAGCTCGTCGCGGAAGCCTACAAGACTCGCACCGATCGAAGCCGGAAGATTACCGGTGTCCAGCTCGGCTATGAGTCCCGCTGCGCCAAGCCTCAGGCCTTCGATGTGATGTTGGGGAGCCAGCTCGGAGTGGGCGCTTATCGAGCCTTGGTGGAAAAGGGATACAACGGCGTCATGGTTTCTGTCACCGGTCAATTGGACCTGCATTACGTTCCTTTTTCGGACATCGTTGACCCGCAGACGCTCGTGACCGTCGTCCGTTACATCGATCCGAACAAAGACTTTCACAAGCTGGCGCGCTTTTTGGAAACCTACTCGACGGGAGAGACCGGGCACGTCTAATCCAAAGGCGGGACGCTGAGTGCAGCTTGTAGTTACTTTTAGAATCTTTGATTTCAGGTCACTTCTAACCACCAACCCTGACCGTTATTTCTATGACCCTAAACGACATTGAAAAGGCTCTGGGTGAACAGGCGGACGGCCTGCTGAAATTCAACTCGCCGCGCGTGGACAAGGCTCAGCTAAAAGTGCCGGGCCCTGACTGGGTCGATCGCATCTTTGCGCTTTCAGACCGTCCCACGCCCACGCTGCGGAGCCTGCAGGCACTCTTCGATCATGGCCGCCTCCGGGGGACTGGTTATCTCTCCATCTTACCCGTGGACCAGGGGATCGAACACTCGGCTGGAGCTTCATTCGCTCCCAACCCCGAGTATTTTGACTCAGAGAACATCGTGCAGTTAGCCATCGAAGGAGGATGCAATGCCGTCGCTTCGACCTTCGGAGTGCTCGGCTCGGTGGCGCGCAAATATGCACATAGGATTCCTTTCATTGTGAAATTCAATCACAACGAGTTTCTTACTTACCCGAATAAGTTCGACCAGATTGCTTTCGGGACCATCAAACAGGCGTGGGATATGGGAGCCGTGGCGGTCGGAGCTACGATCTATTTTGGCTCAGCAGAGTCCGCGCGGCAGATCGTCGAAGTCAGCCAGGCTTTCAAAATGGCGCATGATCTCGGGATGGCGACGATCCTGTGGTGTTACTTGCGCAACCCGGAATTCAAAAAGGACAAGGACTACCATGTCTCTGCCGATCTTACTGGGCAGGCTAATCACCTGGGGGTTACCATCGAGGCTGACATCATCAAACAAAAGCTGCCGATGAATAACGGCGGTTTCAAAGCGATCTCGTCGAAGGAAAATCCTTACGGGAAGACCAACGACAAAGTTTACACCGAACTGAGTTCGGACCACCCGATCGACCTATGCCGCTACCAGGTCTTAAACAATTACGCGGGCCGGATGGGGCTCATTAACTCGGGTGGAGAGTCGAAAGGTGCATCCGACCTCGCTGACGCAGTGACGACGGCTGTCATCAACAAGCGCGCGGGTGGCATCGGCCTGATCAGCGGTCGCAAAGCCTTTCAGCGTCCAAGAAAAAATGGCATCCAGCTTCTCAACGCGATTCAGGACGTTTACCTGTGCAAGGATGTGACGGTCGCGTAGGAGGGAATCAACGGCGCCGAAGAACAATTCCCATCCTCGCCCCGCCGATAAAGACCACGCCGCGGCGCCGTCAGGCGAGGTAGCGGATGCGTTTGTTGACGTCAGTGTTAATCGAGCGATAGGGCTGGGTCAGGTTGCCGGCGGCGAAGAGGGTCTGGCGCGTGTGCTCCATGTCGTCCCCACCGATCGCATCGCGGAAGATCGGCAGCAGGTAGTCGATGCCGGTACGCGATGGCTTCATGAGCACGGGGTCGTAGAACGACGAGTGCATGTGCCGTGCGTGGATCAACCCCCAGCGATCGCGGAAACGGTTCGCGTCGTAGCCATCCACATGAAAGCCGCGGGTCTCGTTGTATTGGAGGATGGAGACGGAGTTGTTTTGACCTTCGGCGAGAAGCTCGACGGCTTTTGCGCCGAGTTGCGCGGCGTAGAAACGGTCAAACAAAATGGGACGCCCGCCACGCTGGGTGTGACCGACTTTACGCACGAAGATCGCTTCGCGCGCGGACTCGCCGCGGCGGTAGAGCTGGAAGTATTTGTCGCCGATGAGCTGGATAAGCTTGGAGCGCAGCGCCTCAGCCGCACCGGTGAGGACCATGTTGCCGGCAGGATCGGTGGACTTCATTTCCGAGCCGAGCTCGCGGCCCTGCTCGTCCACGATGCCTTCGCCGCAGACAATGACAACGTTCTTTTGGAGGTCGTAAATCTGTTTCACACGATCGACCATGCGCTCGAGGTCGATCGGATGCTCGGGCACGAGGATGATGTCCGGCTGGCCATACGCGGTGCCGAGCGCGATGTAGCCGGAGTGCCGGCCCATGACCTCGATGATCGCGATGCGCCGATGGCTCTCCGCGGTGGTGCGGATGCGGCCGACGCCGCCCGCGGAAACGAAGACGGAGGTCGCGTAGCCCGGCGTGACGTAATTGACGATCTGGTTCAGGTCGAAGACCGCCCGCGATTCCGTGCGCTTGTACTGGTAGCCGTCGCGGCTGGCAGCGTCGTTGCTCCGCGCCCATTCGTCGGGCTCGCTCGGGTAGTTGAGGCCGAGATCGTTGTCAATGGTCTTCGGCGCAAGGACCGTGGGCAGACGCTCGGCGAGCGGTTGCAGGCCGTTGAGCGTGCCATCGCCACCGACGCAGATCAGCCCCTCGATGCCGAGCTTTTCAAGACGCGACGCGATCATGTCGAGATCGTCCTTTTTCTCCGGATCGACGTAGTCGCGCGAGGAGCCGATGAGCGTGCCGCCTTTTGTCGGATCGAGTTCTGGAATCTCGTGGAAAAGCGGATTGAGGTGGACGTGCGGAACGCGCGGATTGAAGAGGCAGTTGAAGCCTTTGATGAGGCCGAAGATTTCGATCTTGAGCTGATTGGCGCGGACGACCGCGCCTTGGATGGTTGCGTTTAGCGCGGGCGTGTCGCCGCCTGCGGTGAGGATGCCGATGCGTTTCATGAGTGGGTCGTGAAAGCGGCCAGCGGCTGGGCGCCGATCGTGCCGTGGAGGCCTTTCAAATATTGCTGCAAACGGATTTCGGCAAGCCGCTGCCGGGCGCGCGCGAGCCGGCTGGCGATGTCAAGCCGCGCTGCTTCCGCGGCGAAAGCCGGCTTGGCCACAAATGTTTCGAGCCCGTGGACGTGCTGCTCCCAGAGGCGCAAATCGATCGCCTGTTTGGCCACGAGACGCGCGGCGTACCAGTCGCTCGCCAGCATGTGCTCGCGGGTGAAAAGCGCCCGGATCGCGGGATCGCCGAGGCCTTTCCCCTCATGCTGATCGTTGCGCATGATGTGCAGCAGCGCACGCAACGGCGGGCTCGCGGCAACGATGCTCCCGTCGTCGAAATAATGCTGCGCGACGCGACGCTGCGTGGAGACGATCGTCTCCATGCCTTCGGCGAAAATGTCCGCACTCTGCAACTCGGGCCGCAACATCTCCGCGGTGAAGACGACACCGGGGTGATTGAAAATGCGCCCGAGGAAATGCGCCATGAAGCGCTTCGTGACGCGGTAGCCGAGCCGGCTGGCGAGGACCGTGCGGCCATGGTGCTCGAAGTCCTCGCACTTTTCGAGGCAGCCCTCCGCGATGAGGGTTTGCGGGTTGCGCTCGGCGACCGTCATGCGGCACCAGATTTCCGGAACGAGGAGGCTGACATCGTGATCGACGCGGAAATGCGGGCCGACGTATCCCGCGGCGGTGATGAAGACGGCGTCGCCCGTGAGCAGGTAGGAGACGAGCGCGGCGTTGAGATCGATGATCGGCGGCAGCGCGTTGAATGGACCTTTTGTCAGCGCGCCTTCCGAGCCGGCGCCCGTGGTCGAGGGCGACTTGCCCGTCATGCTGCAAATGAACTCCATGAAAAGTTCGGGCAGCTCGAGATAATGAATGGGATTGAAGACCGCCATCGGGCGGATGTTCTCTTCGGATGGATTGTTGCGTC
>JBBSDS010000024.1:0-26286 GCA_038240495.1 Chthoniobacterales bacterium
GAAGGCAACATCGGCCTGATGAAGGCCGTCGAGCGCTTCGACCCTGCCAAGGGCGGCAAACTTTCCACCTACGCCGCGTGGTGGATTAAGCAGTCGATCAAGCGTGCACTGGCCAACCAGAGCAAGACGATCCGCCTGCCTGTCCATCTCGTGGACAAGATCTCCAAGATGCGCCGCGTCGCGCTTCAAATGAGCGAGGAACTCGGCCGCGAACCGACCGACGATGAGTTGGCGGAAGAAGTCGGCCTTTCATCCGGCAAAATCTCGCAACTCAAGACGGTCTCGATCCGCCCGGCATCGCTCGACGCTCCGATCAGCGACGACGATTCGACGGAATTCGGCGAAATCGTCGGCGACCTCGAAGCGCTCACGCCTTTCGAGAACCTGCGCGACAAGAATCTCCGCGATGAAGTCGGCGACCTGCTTAGCGTGCTCGACGACCGCGAAAAGAAAATCATCTTCTCGCGCTTCGGGCTCGATGGTGGCAAGGCGAAGACGCTCGAGGAAGTCGGCAAGAAGTTCGGGGTCACCCGCGAGCGCATCCGTCAGTTGCAGAATATCGCTCTCATGAAGCTGCGCCGGGCGCTGCAAAAAAAGGAGAAGCCGATCGACCATCTCCTGCCCGCTCACGCCGGCGAATTCGACAACTAAACGGTTCCCCAAAAAATCAAGAAAGGGCGCGTTCGCTGAGGACGCGCCCTTTTTCGTGCTCACGGAACGACGCGAAGCTGAATCGTGTCGAAGCGCTCCTCGCCGGCCAGCGCGTCGCTGACGATCACGAGGCGGTCGCCGGGTTTCGCGAGGCCCTGATTGACGAGATAGTTAATTGCAGAGCCGATGGTCCGGTTTGGATTTGGGTCAAAGGACAGGTAGTGCGGGTAGGTACCCCAGTTGACAATTAGCTTCCGGACAACTTCGTAGGTCGGCGCGAAGGCGTAGATCGGCGCGTTCGGACGCAGATTGGAAACGAAATCGGCCATCGTCCCGCGGCGGGTGAAGATTACGAGCTTCGACCCCGGGATCGAATTAGCCAGCGTCACGGCGGAATGCACCGCCTTCTGCCGGTCGTCTTCGAGCAGTGCTTCTTCGGCGAAACCGGCGCCGCCGCTCCGCTCGATGCGTTCGGCGACTTTGTGCATCACTTCCACGCACTTCACGGGATATTTGCCGACGGTCGTCTCGCCGCTGAGCATGATGCTGTCGGCTTGCTCAAAGACCGCATTGGCTACGTCGGTGATCTCCGCGCGGGTCGGCACGGGGTTGGTGATCATCGACTCGAGCATGTGCGTGGCCACGATCACGGGCACACCTTTGTGGATGCAGCGCTTGACGATTCGACGCTGAATGATCGGCAGCTCTTCCATCGGACATTCGATACCGAGATCGCCGCGCGCGACCATGATCACGTCGGTCGTCTGGATAATTTCGTTGATGTTCTTGATGGCGAGCTGGTCCTCGATTTTCGCCACAATCCGCGCCGAGCTGTCGTGCTCCCGCAGCACTTTGCGGAGCGCATCCACGTCGCTCGGCTCCCGGCAAAAGCTGAGCGCCACGAAATCGACGTGCATCTCGGCGCCGACCGCGACATCGGCCAGATCTTTCTCCGTGAGCGGCGGCAGATTTACTTTCACGCCGGGCAGATTGATGTGGCGTCGCGAACCCATGACACCCGCTGTGAGCACCTCGCAGCGGATTTTGTTTCCGGCTTTTTCGAGCACCTGCATATGGAGGTTGCCGTTGTCCACGAGGACGGTGTCGCCTACGGAAATGTCGTCGATCAACCCGTCGTAATTCACGTCCACCGAATACGCCTCCTCGCTCTTCGCTCCACGGACGGTGAACTCGAAAGAATCGCCTACCTTGAGGTCCAGCTTGGTCGGCAGGTCACCGGTCCGAATGGCCGGCCCCTGCGTGTCCATGAGGATGCCGATGACGACGTCGAGTTCCTTGGCGATGGCGCGGATGCGCGGCACGATTTTGCGCACCCAGTCGTGAGGCGCGTGACTCATGTTCAGCCGGAAGATATTCGCGCCGGCTTGGATCATTGCTTGCAAGACATCCGCCGACTCGGTGGCCGGCCCCAGGGTGCAAATGATTTTGGTTTTTCGCATGCGCGACGGAAGCGGGAACGTCCGTCGAAAGCGAGGCGAAACGGGCTGGAGCCAGCCGCGGGACGGGTTGACGCGACGAGACCGTCCGAGGGTCAATGCGCCGCCGACCGCGGCGGCGTTCGCAGCTTCCACGAGGTGGTGCGAGCGGCGTCCTGCGAACCGGCGCTCAGCTTGAAGACCGAGACGGAACGCGGCACCAGTTCGACTTCTTCGCCGGAGTGGTGCGCGGTGGATTTGGCCATGAATCCGGCTTCGTCCGCGGTGTCGATGACCCGCTCCCAGATGACTTTCCTTCTTCCAGGGACGAGGAATTTCACCGGCTCATGGTGCGCGTTAAAAAGCAGCATGAAGGTGTCGTCGTGAATGGGCTTGCCGTAGTAGTCGCGCACGTCTTCAGCGAAGCCGACGAGGACCACGCCGAGACAGCGGATAAAGCTCCGATTCCATTGCTCATCGGTCATCTCCGAGCCATCGGCATTGAACCACAGCAAGTCCTTCGCTTCCGTACCGCGAATCTTCCGGCCCTGAAAAAATTTCGGCCGGCGGAAGATCGGATGCTCATGGCGGAAATGGATGAGCTGCGCGGTGAAATCCTCCTGCTGCCGCTGCACTTCGGTGCGCTCCCAGGAGAGCCAGCTCAGTTCGTTGTCCTGGCAGTAGGCATTGTTGTTGCCGTCTTGCGTGCGCCCATATTCGTCGCCGCCGCAGAGCATCGGGACGCCTTGGGAAAGGATGAGCGTCGTCAGAAAATTGCGCTGCTGGCGGCGGCGGAGCGCGCTGATTTCTTCATCGTCCGCCGGCCCTTCCACCCCGCAGTTCCAGGACCGACCGTTATTGTCGCCATCGCGGTTTTCCTCGCCGTTGGCTTCGTTGTGCTTGTCGTTGTAGCTCACGAGATCGTGCAGCGTGAAGCCATCGTGGGCGACGATGAAATTGATGCTCGCGTAGGGCCGCTTGCTGTCGCGCTGGTAAAGATCGGAACTGCCCGTGAGGCGAAACGCAAATTCCGAGATGTGCTCGTCGCCTTTCCAATAACCGCGCACGCAATCCCGATACTTCCCATTCCACTCCGCCCACAGCACCGGGAAATTTCCAACCTGATAACCGCCTTCGCCAAGGTCCCACGGCTCCGCGATCAGCTTCACCTGCGAGAGCACCGGGTCCTGATGAATGATGTCGAAGAATGCCGAGAGCCGGCTGACTTCGTGGAGTTCGCGCGCCAGCGCCGCGGCGAGATCGAAGCGGAAGCCATCGACGTGCATCTCCAGCACCCAGTAGCGCAGGCTGTCCATGATGAGTTGGAGCGTGCGCGGGTGCATCATGTTCAGCGTGTTTCCACAGCCCGTGTAGTCCATGTGGAAGCGCTTGTTGTCCGGCAGGAGCCGGTAGTACGCCGAATTGTCCACCCCGCGAAAACAGAGCGTGGGCCCAAGGTGATTTCCCTCCGCGGTGTGGTTATAGACCACGTCGAGGATGACCTCGATCCCCGCCGCGTGCAGGTTCTTCACCATCTGCTTGAACTCCGTGACCTGCCCGCCATTCATGCCGCTGCCCGAGTACGGCGCGTGCGGCGCGAAGTAGCCGATCGAGTTGTAACCCCAGTAGTTCCGCTTCCCTTTTCGGACAAGGAAATCGTCGTTGATGAAATGATGGACGGGCAGCAGTTCGACAGCCGTGACGCCGAGCTTCTTGAAATGATCGATCGCGAACTGCGTGCCGAGCGCCGCGTATGTCCCGCGCTGGTTTTCCGGGATGTGCGGGCAGAGTCGCGAGAAGCCTTTGACATGAGCCTCGTAAATCACCGAGCGGTGCAGCGGCGTCGCGGGTTGATGATCGCCGCCCCAGTCGAAGCGGTTGTCCACCACGACGCATTTCGGGACGCCAAAAGCATTGTCCCGCGGATCGATGGTCAGGTCCGCATCCTTGGCCGCGCCCGTTTGGTAACCAAACATTTCGTCGCCCCAATCAACCTCCCCCGAGATGGCTTTCGCGTACGGGTCGATGAGCAGCTTCGCCGGATTAAAGCGATGCCCCTGCGTCGGCTCGTACGGCCCATACACGCGGTAGCCATAGTGCTGCCCCGCCTTCATGCCCGGCACGAAACAATGCCACACTTGGTCGGTGTGCTCGAGCATCCGGATGCGGACGGATTCTCGCGGAGCATCGGGACCGTCGAAGAGACAGAGATCCACGCCGGTGGCGTTTTCCGAGAAGACCGCGAAGTTCACCCCTTCGTCCATCACTGTCGCCCCGAGTGGATACGGCAGTCCCTGCCAGATTTGAGTGTGCGTCATGTGGTTCCCTGTTTTTCCCTGGCTGGCGCGGACTTCAGATCTTCTTGAGAATCTTCAGGGCGCGCTTGGTCTCGTCCACGCGCAGGATGAGCAGCCCGCTTTTGGCACCGGGGCTGGTGGCGAGATACGCGTATTCGATATTGATTTTCCCCTTGGCCAGGCGCAGCGCGATTTTTCCCAACGAGCCGGGTTTGTTGCTGTTCTCGATCATCAGCACCTTGCTCCCCACCGTGAGCACGCCGCGCTCTTCAAAGATGCCCTGCGCCTTGTCCGGATCGCTGAGCACGAGGCGCACGACCGAGTGATCCGCCGTGTCGGTGATCGTCATCGCGATGATATTGATGCCCGCCTTGGCAAGTTCATCGCACACATTCGCGAGAGTGCCGGGTTTGTTGGCGAGAAAGACGGAAAGTTGTTTGACGATTTCCATAAGCAGATGAGTTGAAAGTTCCGGCGGAGTGTGGTTCCCCCCACGCCCGCCCTCAACTCTCAATTCGCGCCGCTCCGCCCGCCGTTACCAACTCAGATGCACCTCGTAATCGTCCGCGCCGCCCGGTCCGCTGTCATCGATTTGGAATCTTAACTTCTGGCCGTTGGCCGCCGTCGGCATCTCCAGAATGTTGGCGGAACCGCGTCCGCGCGTTTTCCGAAAAGTGACCTTCACGCCTGAGAATGGCGCGAGCGACGGATTGAAGCGCGCAAACACATCCGAGTTCTTCCCGTCCCAGAGCGGCTGCCACGAAGCACCGTTGACAAAGATATTCGACGGCTTGTTCCACGACTTGTGCTCCATCGAAAGCTTCCCATCTTGCAGCGTAAAATTGTCCATGCCATCGACGCGAATGCGCATCGTGAGATGCCGCGACCCCGCGCTGGCACCGAGCGGTGTCCACGGCGTTGCGGTCGGTTTTGCCGGTGCCACCAATTGATCTGCGGCCCGCGCGAGCGTCGGCGATAACGAGGCGGCTACGGCGCTCAAAGCCAAAAGGACGATCGGAAATTTTTTCATGGAGAAAAAGGAATGGAACGGACGCGGACGGTAAGCGTCGCCCACGCCCGGGTCGAGCCCGCCGTGATCGGAGACAAAGATGAAAACAGAATGGTTTCAGCGCGCGGGAGCCACTGTACATTTTGGTCAGCGCACCTTCTGCCCTGCGGGCACTTGCGCGAGGCGGAGGAATGTCTTCATCAGTTCCCCTTCGCCGCACGCGATCATGCCCGGGAAGCGCTTGAACCACGGTCCGACGGGCACCTCCGGTTCACCGTCCTGCTACCGCGCCAGGACCGTGAGTTGATCCGCCCCGATTTTCCGCTCCCGCACCCGATCCACGAGATGGAGCGTCAACGCCCGCGGTACGTTGTGGCGGCGGACTTCAGGCACCGGCGTCGCCGTAGAAGCCTGCGACGATTCGCTTCCCGATGGCCTTGGCCTCCTCAGGATCTTGTTCCGCAACCATCTGCTCCGCAGCCGCGCCCAGTTCCTCTGGTGACGACATCCGCCCCGCCGTTCCCTCCGCCCGCTGGACGATCCAATCCCGCAGCGCGCGAAAGTCTTCCGGGGGCAGTTGCTCGATGGCAGCTTCGATCTCAGCGACAGTGCTCATGGCGGGACGATGCCTGCGGGAACAGCGTCTCCGGCAGCAGTTCCTAAGCACCTTTCGGCACCGCCACGGCCAGTCTCCTACAAATGCTCCGCGCCAGATGACGTTTGACCTCCGTGTGGCGGGGAACCGCCTCCCTCACTCCGTTGGCCGGATTCGTGTAGATCGAATGGCTCGCACCCTCCCGCAAAAGCTGGCACCCCTGCGACTCCAGATGCCGCACCAGTTCTCGCCGCTTCACGAAAGCGCCAAGCTCGTCTTGATCGCAGTTGGATCGTCGCGCATCGCTTCTTCCTCGTTCAGTTCGAGGATGAGCTTCACCCCGTCGGCCAAGTTCTTCAGGCACTCCGCTTTCGTCTCGCCTTGTCCATTCGCTCCCGGCACCTCCAGGCATGTTGCCCAGAATCCTCCTTCGTCCGATTCTCCTTCGTGCAAAATGGCGGTGAGTGTGCGCATGGGCTACAGTTTAGCTTCCGGGAGTCCGAATTCAACAGCCCGGCCACGAGATTAGCTCGTTACGAGACTTCGCTTGGTAACGAGCGACAACTCCTCGAACGCCGCCGACTGCGCCTCGGGAATCAGCCAGCGCGACGGCCCCTGCAATCAGCCCGCCGGGGCGTCGGCCCGCTCCAGCGCGAAGGCCACCTCGAACTTCTCCATCAGCTCCATGACGAAGCCGTCCTTGTCCGCCGGATGCTCCTTCGCCAGCAGCGCCTCGCCGATCTATGCCCGCTCCAAGCAGGGCGCGAGTCCGGCAACGAACGGAAATGGCTATGCCAGCAGCATCGTGAAACCAGCCTGCTCGAAATGCCTGTCGTCTGTCAGCGCCTCGGTCAATCCTTTGTCCGTCATCACAACGAACCCTCCATGAGCACCCAGCGCGTCGTCAGCAGTCGTCCGGAATACCCGGCGAGAAACGCTTGCACCCGATCATGCGCGAAATCCCGCCGATTCCACCACGCCAGAAAAAAGAAGGTATCCGCGAAACACGGGTTCACGGCCGCTTGGGCGCGCCGTGCAGATAGTGGTCATGGTTCTTCGCCATGTCCGGCGGCAGATCATCGGCGAGCCCCACGAACTTCGCGTAGCGTTCCGCAATCGTACGCCGGGGAGCCGGTGCCGCGCTGTCCGGCCCCGCGCTTTCGGGCGGCAGCGTGATCTCCAGCCGCGTCCCGTCCGGCACATGCACAGGCAGCTTGATCGTGTCGTTCTCGACGATGACGGTGATGCTCATGGGAGGGAAAAGTAGCAGCCACTGCCCTACATCGCAATGCGCACGGCAGGGACCTCATACAGCCACAACACGACCGCGACGCAGTCTTTGAATCGGCCGATGCCCCCCCGTGTCTCTACATTTTCAGCGGAATCCCTGTTGAAAGACCGCTCAGCCGGGCACGATGGCTCAGGTGATAAGACAATCGGGTTAGGTGCAAGGTGGACGGTCAAAAGACGATCCGTAGGACGCAGTGGAACTAAGGTGCGCGTTTGTGGATGAGTTAACGGTTGCGCATGATCTTTCGTGGCGCCAAATATTGGCCACACATCTGCCGTACTGCTAGGGGGTCGGATTAGCCGTTGCCGGTGTTTTATGCAAAGGTGGCGGAGTGCTGATTGCTGCGGATGGTGGAAGGATGGGCAGCGGAATGGAAGGAGACGGTGATTTGGCAAAAACCAATGCTGCAAGGAACAGCAGGCCTCCGACCACTGGCAACCAAGTCTTTGCCTCTCGCAGGCTTGCCGCAAGCCGCTCGATAGACGCGGTGTAAGGCCACGGATTCCGGCAACCGGCAGTGTCGATAAATTCCTGCCTCCATCGTGCAGAATCGGACTCCGCGTAGTCGATCCGCTTGCGGTGCAATTCACCCATCACGCGGTTTCCAATTAAACTCGCCCCAAGGCCAAAAATCACAGTCCCAATCGACCATTGGGACCAGCCACTTTGCACAACACGATCCACGGAACCAAAGACAGCCCAGTTAGCGCCGATTACGGCGAGCGACAGGGCAAAACTGCTGTCGGTCAACTTACCCGTCCAATAGAAAAAATCGTCCCTGACGCCTTTAAGCGCATCTTGCGGTGTTGCGAAAAGAGTGCTCGAAGCAAGTGGCGCTGCTGGCTGCGTTTCCGAAGGCACCGAAGGCTTCAGCGCCTCCGGCTTTACCTGTGGTGGTTCTGGCGGGAAGGGCGAAGCCGACGGATCGGCCCCCTTTTAGCGTCCTCCTCCCCCTCCATGTTTCTTCGCTGCTTTCTTTGCGGGAGCTTTCTTTGCGGGAGCTTTCTTTGCGGGAGCTTTCTTTGCGGGAGCTTTCTTTGCGGGAGCTTTCTTTGAGGCCATAGGTGTTTTAGGTTTGCGCAGTTTCAAGCGTATCTAGTTAGCCTTCACTCAATCTGCAACACCTTTCCCGAGTTCCACCTTCGCCGGAAGGCTGAAGTAAGTGCGGCGCAGAGCACTTTCTCCTCGTCGAGGGTGAAAGGATCCCGTCGAATCACCAACGATCATCGCACTTGAAAGCAACGGGATTGCCCCACCTTCGCCCCCGGCTGTCTCGCTGCGCTCGGCTCTTCGACTGCGTTCCGCACCGTCTTGCTCGCCCATCCACCAACCCCCGCTTGCCCCTTCCGCCTCCTCGGCCCGCGCGGAACTCCGCTCAGAATGACTCGACGGGATCACTCACACCATTTTTCCCACCAAATCGTAAACCTGCGTCCCGGTGATTTCCACGTTGATGAACTCGCCGACCGGAGCCGGGGTGGTGAGCAGGATGCGTCCGTCGATGTCTGGGGCGTCGGCGGCGGCGCGGGCGATGAGCGGTTGCTCGACGAGCGCGCGGAGGCGCTTGCCAACTTGCGCTTCGCTGATTTCGCGGGCGATGCGTTGCTGGAGTTTCATCGCCTTTTTGTAGCGCGCGGTTTTCACCTTGGCCGGGAGCTGGCCTTCCATTTTCGCGGCGCGCGAGCCTTCCTCCTGCGAGTAGCAGAAAACGCCGAGCCGCTCGAACCGCGTGCGTTCGATGAAGTCGAGCAGGTACTCAAACTCCTCCTCGGTCTCGCCGGGGAAGCCGACGATGAAGGTCGTGCGGATGGCGATGCCGGGAATGCCGGCGCGGATGCGGGCGATGAGTGTCTCGATGTGTTCGCTCGATGTTTCGCGCCGCATGAGTTCGAGCATCCGCGGGTGGATATGCTGGAGCGGGATGTCGATGTAACGGCAGACATGGCGGCTCGCGGCGATGCCGGCGATGAGTTCGTCGCTCCAATGCGCGGGATGGGTGTAGAGCAGGCGAATCCAGAACTCGCCTTCGATCTCGTCGAGCGCGTGGAGGAGCTTGGTCAGCGTTGGGCCGCGGGAGCTATCGACCCCCTGGCGCGGCCCGGCTTTTTCCTCCCACAAGTCCATGCCGAAATAGGTCGTGTCCTGGCTGATGAGGTTGATCTCCTTCACGCCCTCGGCGACGAGCCCGCGCACTTCGGCGACGACCGACTCAATGGTGCGCGAGCGGTGCCGGCCGCGCATCTGCGGGATGACGCAGAAGCTGCATGGATGGTTGCAGCCCTCGGCGATCTTCGTGAACGCAGTGTGCGCCGGCGTGAGGCGAAAGCGCGGCGTGTCGAAATCGGGGATATAGACGGGCTTGCGGGTGACGAGGTTCAGCGGTTCCCACGTGGCGTTCGTCAGTTGAGAGTTGAGAGTTGAGAGTTGAGAGTTCGGAGGGCGCGCGAGGACTTGCTCGATGATGCCGGCGGCGTCGGCGACTTGATCGAGGCCGATGAAGGCATCGACCTCGGGAACCTCATGCATGAGTTCCTTGGAAAAACGCTGCGCCATGCAGCCGCTGACGATGAGTTTTTGCCCCGGCTTCTTGCGGAGGCCGCGTTGCTGATGCGCTTCGAGAATGGCCTCGATGGATTCTTCCTTCGCGGAGTCGATGAAGGCGCAGGTATTGACGATGAGGACATCGGCCTCGTCCGCGTCGCTCGTAATTTCCATCCCGCGACCGAGCACACCGCCGAGCATGATCTCGGCATCGACCAGATTTTTGGCGCAGCCGAGGCTGATCATGCCGACCTTTTTCGGAGGGGCGGAGATCGGAGAAGGGGGATGGGAGATCGGGGCAGACATCGCGAAAGTGGGGCGGTAAGTCGGCGCAAATGGCTCGGGCGTCAACTCCGACAAAAATGCCGATCTTCGAACTCCGATCTCCGATTATTGCACCGGCCCGCCCGGCGCGTGAGATGCAAACGGGAGGCCGTTCTTCGTGATCTGCACGGCGGTCGGATCGCGCGCTTCGATGAAAAACCGCGCGCCCTTGAGCTTCAGCGGCTTGGCGTCCGGATAGATGTAATCCTCAAAAATTGGCGGTCCCTTCGCCTCGTTTTTGCGGATGACGACCCAGGTTTTTTTCAGCGAGGCGACGAGCACTTCGTTCAATCCGCCGGGTAGTGGCGCATCGGTCGCAGGTTCGGAGCCGACGACGGGCGTCGACCGGACGAAATCGTGGTCCGCGCCGATGAGCGGTTCGGGCTTCGTCGCAAGGATGATGGGCCCGGACGGGACCGGGGTTGCCAGCCTTGGCAAGGCTGTGACTCGGGGAGTCGGGCCGGGTGCCTTGACCATGGCGACGATCGAAGTCGTTGCGGCGGCGGCTTGAAGCGGTGCGGCGGGAGTGGAAGCGGCGATTTCACTGCTCGGTGCTGGGGTGCTCGCGACCGGCGCTGCGGGCGTGCCGACGATTCGCTGGTAGTTTGCGTAAAGCCACGCGCCGCCCAATCCGAGGACCATCAGCACGACGAAGAAAAGCAGCGGAGCGATCGATGGACGCTGCCGGTCGCGCCTCTCGGGGACGGGTTCGCGGGCCTCGGGCGCATTGTTCAGGTATTGGTAGTCGCTGACGCTAATCGGATTGGCGTTATCGAGGGTGCGGGCAAAATCGCTGACATCGACGCCGAGGAAGCGCCCATAGATTTGGAGGAAGCCGCGCGCGTAAATGTTGTTGGCAAAGCGGCCGTAGTCGTCGTTTTCGAGTGCAGCGATTTTATCCGGGCGCAGCTTCGTGGCATGGGCCGCCTCGTCGATGGTCAGGCCGCGCTTGTGTCGCGCCTGGCTCAGTAATTTTCCGATCGATTCTACCATGGTCATGCGCGGAATTGATGGCCGCGGGCAAAATAACTAGCACGGATCGCTGCCGCGCGCAGGCACGAGTTTTCGTCCCGGACTTCGCTGCCCGGGCGAGCTTGAAGGTTTCGGTTCTGCAATCTGTTAGCGGTCCGTATTTCCATGAAAAATCTTGGCCTGCCGCGAACGGCAGTTTGTTGTGCGCCGGGAGGTAGCGCACTGGGGCAAAAATCACGCGATCGCGTCGAGATCGACCAGGATGTCGCGCGGTTTCGCACCTTCGCCGGGGCCGACGTATCCGCGTTGCTCCAGAATGTCAAGGATACGTGCGGCGCGGGTGTAGCCGAGGCGGAGGCGGCGCTGGAAGAGCGAGGTCGAGGCTTTCTTCTCCTGGCGCATGATCTCGATACACTTTTCCACGAGTTCCTCGTCCTCGTCGTTTACTTCCTCTTGCTCATCGTCAGTGCCTGAGGCTTGGAGGCGCTCGGTGATGGAGCTTTCAAAGGCTGGCTCGCTTTGCGCTGAGGCGTGTTCGACCACTTTGCGAATCTCCTCGTCGGTGACGAGCACGCCCTGCGAGCGGATCATACGCGAAGTGCCCGGCGGGCGGTAGAGCATGTCGCCCTGGCCAAGCAGCCGCTCGGCGCCGTTTTCATCGAGAATGACACGCGAATCCAGGCCCGAGGCCACTTGGAAGGCGATGCGGCAGGGCACGTTGGCTTTGATTACGCCAGTGATCACGTCGGCGCGCGGCGTCTGCGTGGCGATGATCATGTGGATGCCGGCGGCGCGCGCCTTTTGCGTGATGCGTGCGATGGCGCTTTCCACGTCGGCCGGCGCGGTCTGCATGAGGTCGGCCAGCTCATCCACGATGATGACGATATAAGGCATCCGGTTGGGAATGATGAGGTCGGTATCGCGGATGTTTTTGACCGTGGTCATCTTCTCGATGCGCTCCTCGGAGGTGAGGCTCTCGGGGTCGATGGGCTCGGCATCGAGCGGCGGTTCCGGCGCCAGGGCGGCTTTGGCTTCGGCCGCAGCATCGAGTTCGGCCTGTGACTTGGGAAGCGGACGCTCGTTGAAGCTGCCGATGTTGCGCACGCCGGTCTTGGCGAAGATGGCGTAACGCTTTTCCATTTCGTCGATCGCCCAGCGAATGGCGAGAAGCACCTTTTTCGAATCGGTGACGACGGGCATGACGAGGTGCGGCAGTGTGTTGTAAATCTGCATCTCGACGACCTTCGGATCGATCATGATGAAACGCAGATGCTCCGGAGTGAAGCGGTAGAGGATGCTCGCGATGATGGCGTTAATGCACACGCTTTTCCCCGAGCCGGTGGTGCCGGCGACGAGTCCATGCGGCATCGCGGCGAGGTCCGCGATGATCGTTTTCCCATACACGTCCTTGCCGAGCGCGATGGGGATTTTAGCTTTGGTGTGCTGAAAATCGTCTGACTCCAGCAACTCACGAAACGCAACCTTTTGTTTCTTGGAGTTGGCGATTTCGATGCCGACGGTATCCTTTCCGGGAATCGGCGCGAGGATGTTGATCCGCTCGGCACGGGTGGCACGGGCGATGTCGCGCTCAAGGCTCACGATCTTATCCACGCGCACGCCTTTCGCGGGATAAACCTCGTAGCGAGTGATCGTTGGCCCGCGGGTGATGTCGCCGCGTGAGACAACGATGCCGAACTGCGCGAGTGTTTCGATGACCGTGTCCTGAATGGCGAGAAGTTCGGCGGGATCGGCGGCCTGCCGGCCCTCACTGTCGATCGGGTCGAGGAGGTCGAACGAAGGGAGTTCGTAGTCCTCGCATTCAACCGAAGTGAGCGCTTGAAACTGCTCCTTCTTTGTCTCCTTTTTTTTGGGCGGAAGTGGTAGGTTACTGTCGATGATTTGTGGTAAAGGTCGGGGCGGTTCGGCCTCGCCGATGGGGGCCGGCGCGGGTGCCGCTCCGGGTTCGGCGACGGGATCGGACGGCGGTGTAGCTCCCTTCTTGCTAAGGGTCTTTTCGAGTCTGCGGCGTTCGCGAGCGAGGCGTTCGGCTTCGAGCACGAGGCGCTCCTGCTCGTCGGCCTTCGCCATTTGTTGCGCGTGCCTTTTTTCCATCATCAGGGAAGGCCACGCGGCGATCTGCCGGGCGGCGGCGATCGGATGGATGCCGGTCAGCAGGATGATGCTCGAAATGTAGAGGAGCAAAAGAATGATGATCGAGCCGATGGTCCCGAGGAGATTTTTCAAAAGCAGTCCGCCGATCCACTTGCCGACCCAGCCGCCGGGGCCCGCAATGTTCAGGCGGTCCATGTCGAGCAGGGACCATGGAAGGAGGTGGGCGAGACAAGCGCCGGACGCGACAAAGGCGACGCACCAGAGGGCGCGGGAGTTCAGGCGCAGATCGGGATTGAGGAGCTTCGCGCCGCCGTAGCCGAGAAGCAGCGCCGCCACGAGATACGATGCCGCACCGAGAAAGGCGTAGCTGCTGCACGCGACAATGGCGCCGATGCTGCCGACGAAATTCATGACCGGACCGCGCGCCGACGCGACCGTGCTCAGCGGAAACCAACTCGGCACATCCGTCGGCGTGTAGGAGATGAGCGCGAGGAAAAGCAACGCGCCGAAACCGAGCAGAACGAGACTGAGGACTTCGTGGATCGAGTGGGTGTGGCTTTCCTGGGCGCGGGCCATTAGTCGGCATAGTAGCCGGATCGCCGAGGCTTTCAATACGAGAAGACGGTGCCGCGAAATCAGCGCGGGCGAAGTTTTGAGGCGCGGAGATTTATTTTGCTCGCGCAAGGGCGGGCACGTTTTCAAATCTGCGCACCTCCCCATGGATCAACCCCTCGTCTTCGAACCCCTCTCGATGGAACGCGTGTGGGGAGGCCGCTCCCTCGAAACGCTGCTCCACAAAAGACTCCCGCCGAGTGTGCGCATCGGTGAGTCGTGGGAATTGGTCGATCGCGAGGAGGCGCAGAGCGTCGTCCACGAAGGCCCGTTGCGCGGCCTGACGCTGAACGAACTCTGGACGCAGCAACATGCGGCGATTTTCGGATCGGGCCTCGCAGATACGCCGCGCTTCCCGTTGCTTTTCAAAATCCTCGACGCCCAGGATCGGCTGTCCGTGCAGGTGCATCCCCCGGCGCACGTCGCGAGCCGGCTCGGCGGCGAGCCCAAGACGGAAATGTGGTACATCCTGAACGCCCTGCTCGATAGCAACCTCTACGCGGGACTCAGGCAGGGAGCCACGCGCGAGTCTTTTGAAAGGGCATTGCACGACGGTCAGGTGGCGGAACAAATCCACGGATTTCCGATTAAGGCAGGCGACGCGATGTTCATCCCGAGCGGGCGCGTGCATGCGATTGGGACGGGCAATTTGATTCTCGAAGTGCAGCAAAACAGCGACACGACTTATCGCGTATTCGATTGGAATCGGCTCGGGCTCGATGGCCAGCCGCGCGAGTTGCACGTCGCCGAGTCGCTGGAATCGATCGATTTCGACGACATCGAACCGACGGTCGTCCAGCCGCAGGGCGATCTCCTCGTCGAGTGCGAATTCTTCCGCGTCGAGCGATGGGCGCTGGACGCGTCGCGCACGAGTGCCGGTCCGGGGTTCGCGGTTTTCTCGGTGGTCGAGGGCAGCGTTGATTGCGGAGGCCGGCAGTTTGCGCGCGGCGCGTTTTTCCTGCTCCCCGAGACGGCGACGAATCGCGAACTGCGCCCACTCGCGCCGGGGACCAGTGTCTTGCGGACGACGATTCCGGGGCAGAGTTGATTCGGCTCCTTCTCAAACGAGAGAGAGCGTAAGACCGCATCTCGCCCAGACAGGTGTGCGAGCTTGATTGGTCGCGTTGAACTCAACGGAAAGCGGGCATCTCCGTTCAGTCCGGAACCCTCGCCGGTCGCATGATATTGTATTGCTCCGTGCCGAAATCAGCCCGCACCGCCCCGGCCGGGTGGATTGGCAATGAGACGGTTGCGTCCACCTTCCGGCCGTCACTTTCCATGTTCGATAGAATCATGACGCCCGCTTGCCCGTCGAATCGCCAGTCGCCAACCACGCGGTTTGCCGTGGTGCCAGGGCCGAGGACAGATGCCGCAATGTCGGCCGGGAGCGGCCCGTCGCGATTTGCGAGTGTAAAACGCGCATTCGTGAGGTCCCAGGTCGTGCCGCTCCGAATCGCCTGCAGTTGCGCGCCTTGCAACCGCCAATCGCTGAGGGGTACGTCACCGCCAATCAGAATCATCTCATCAGGCACCTTCGGCCCGGTCGGCATTGGACCTTTTCGACAACCGGAAAAGGTGACCAGGATTCCGAGCAGAACGGTCAGCGTCAGCGGGACGGCGATGCGGGAGAAATCCGGGTTGTGGATGGCATCGTGCATTTCGTTCGGCGTCATCGCACTGGGTTTGGAAGTTGAAGCCTGCTCTTTTCGAGCGGTGTGAAAAAGTCGCCGAGACTTGGTTCGGTTTTCGGAGAAGGGTCGAGTTTTTCGGCGGCTTCCAACTCCTTGATTGCGGCTTCCTGCCAGCTTTTTTGAGCGGCGACGATGCTGAGGTAACGGTGAGCGGTCGCGTTCTTTGAGTTAATGGCGAGTGCCTTCGTCAACGCATTCACGGCTTCATCGTAGTGGGCCTCGCTATAATAGACAATGCCCAGCGTGCAGTGCGAAAAATCGTCTGCAGGTGCGACCTCGATCGCGCGCCGCAGAGCGTCCTCCGCAAGTTTCAGTTTTCCGGCCCGGAAGCGCGTGACGCCGAGGTTGGAGAGCACGTAGAGATTTTTGGGAAACTGCGTGAGCAGCTTTTCGTAAATGCGCTCCGCCTCGCGAAAGTCGCCACGCTCGAAACTCGCTTTGGCTTGTCTGGCGGCTTCGAGGTGTTGGGGCGGGACCGTTGACGGCGTTTCCTCAGCTTTGCTGCAAGCGAAGAGGAGTAACGCGCCAAGGAGAAGGATGCGAAACGAGGATCTCATCGGACACAAGTTAGGGAGCGGCTTTTCTTCTTCTCTGCGTCTCTGCGTTAAAATCAAAATCAAACTGCATAGATACGGCTCTGAATGACTCGAAACGTGAGTTTCTCGACAGTCGTTTACGAGCGCATCCCGCCCATCCGCCGCCCGGCGGGCCAGCGCCGGAGGACGTGCGCGGCGTCGATCTTCCACGAGTCGTCTTCATTCACGAGGCTGTACATGCAGGGGATGATGTCGCCGTCGGGCAGAAAGAAATACGCCGGGAGAATGGCGTGATGGCCTTCAAAATGCACCGCCCCGAATTCTACGCGCGTGGCTCCGACGAGGGCTGGATACTCGGTCCGCGCGAGGTCGGCGAAGGCCTCGATGTTGAATTTTTCCTGGAAGCTCGCGGAGACCTGCTGGTAGGCGCCGGCGTAGTCGTCGTCGCGAAAGGCGGCGATCTGTTTCCAGACCACCGCATAGAGCCGGCTCGGCGGTGTCGCTTGCCGGCGGCGCTCGACGCCGCTTTGGAGTAGCGCCGCCAACCCGCACACGCCGAAGAGCGCGGCGAGCAGGCAGATGCGGGCGGTGCGGTTCATGGTTGCGGGCCGCCCGCTGCTTCACTCGCGAGGCGGCGGAGATAGGGAAAAGTGTAGAGCCCGCTGCCGTGACCGTCGCTCCAACCGGGTTGGAGCGCGTAGCCGCCGACGATCTGATAGCCCCGCAGTTCAAAGCTCGACGGTGTGTAAGTAACTTGCGGGCGAATCACATGGCCGAGCACATCCGGCTCGCCGCCACACGCGGCGCAAGGACAAGCGCGGCGCAGCACTTCGAATGGCAGATAGGATTCCGCACCGTCGCTCCACGCGATGGCCAGTTCGGAACCGATCGCCTGGATATTGGTGGGAGTCAGCCGTGTGGACATCGCTTTAATCGTCGAATGATGCCGCTCCCGCATTTGGTTTCCAAGCCTTCCCGCTGCGCGTCCCGAAGATCGCCGTCCCGACGCGGACCAGCGTCGCGCCTTCCTCCACCGCGACCGCGTAGTCGCCGCTCATGCCCATCGAGAGCCGGGGCAGAGGAAGGCGAAACTCCGTCTGAATCTGATCCCGCAACTCGCGCAGAGCGGCGAAGTGTGGGCGCGAGAACTCTGCTTCGGGCGCGAACGGCGCGATCGTCATCAGCCCTTCGATCTGGAGCCGATCCAGCGTGAGCAAATCCTCGATTTGCGTGCGCAGTTTTTCGGGGGAAAAGCCAAATTTGCTCGCCTCGCCCGCGACGTTGACCTCGAGCAGCAGCCGCGGGAAGACGCCGGCTTCGCTGGCGATGCGATTCAGATCGCGGGCAATCTCCAGCGAGTCGATGCCGTGAAACAACTCGAAGAGCGGCAGCGCGTGGCGGATTTTGTTGCGCTGCAAATGCCCGATGAAATGCCAGCGGGCGCGCCCCGGCAGCAGCGGAATTTTTGCGCGCGCCTCCTGCACGCGGCTTTCGCCAAAGAGCAACTGCCCGGCGTCGATCGCCTCGACGACAGACTCGGGCGGATGCGTTTTCGAGACGGCGATGAGTTCGATCTCATCTGCCCGGCGATTCGCCCGCGCGGCGGAGACGGCGATCGCGGTTTGCACATCCAGCAATCGGTCGGCCTGCGATGTCATTAGATAGAAATTGGGATGATTGACACTGGAATTAGGGGTGCTTATCTCATTAAAGGGGCAGTTACATGTATATCGAAACGTTTAAAGTCTTCTGCGACCTTGCCGAGACGGGCAGCTTTTCCAAGGCCGCCGTCGTCAACTCGATCACGCAGAGCGCGGTCAGCCAGCAGATTCGCGCCCTCGAAAACAAGTTTCAAGTGACACTCGTCGAGCGCGGGCGCCGCAACTTTTCCCTGACCGCCGAAGGCACCGCTTTTTTGGACGCGAGCCGCGAGATTTTGGAAGTCTATAATGACCTCGATAATCGCCTGCACGAATTGCGAAACGTCGTCGCGGGCGAGCTGCGGATCGCCTCCATTTACAGCGTCGGCTTGCACGAACTGCCGCCTTTTCTGAAAGCCTTTCGGGAAAAATATCCGGACGTGGAGTTGCACGTCGGCTACCGCCGTTCTCAGCAGGTTTACGCGCAGGTTCTGAGCGGCGAAGTCGATCTCGGACTTGTCGCCTATCCGGTGAAACGCAGCGGACTTCAGACGGATATTTTCAGCGAAGATCGGCTGGTGCTCATCTGCCATCCGAACCACGCACTCGCCGCCCGGAAACGCATCCGGCTGGAGGAATTGACCGGCGAAAAATTCATCGCCTTCGAGCCCGATCTTCCGACCCGCAAAGTCATCGACCGGCACCTGCGCGAGCACTCGGTCGAGATCGAGCACGCCATGGAATTCGACAACATCGAGACGGTCAAGCGCGCGGTGGAAATCGAAAGCGGCGTCTCAATCGTGCCGGGCAATACGGTGCGACAGGAGGTCGAAAGCGGCGTGCTTTGTGCCGTGGAAATCGAAGGCCCGAAAATGTCGCGTCCGCTCGGCGTGCTCACGAAGCGCAATCGCGCGCGCTCCCCGGCCCACAAGGAATTCATCGACGCGCTGAAAAAAGGTTTCGCGGTCAAGTAGCGGGCGCGGGAAGGGAACGCAGGTTGGTGCCGGCGAAGTGGGACAGGGCAGTTGTCCTATCACACAAATTCTCATCCCAAGCTAAGTCGAGGGACCGTGGCGAAGACGGTGAATGGTCATCCCGAGCGAAGTCGAGGGATCGGGGCGAAGCGGTCGGCTTCCCACTTCCCGATCCCTCGACTTCGCTCGGGATGACCTACAGATTGCGTCGTCGCCCATTCGGAAGATCGCCCTGCGTGCGAGCAGCGGAGTTTCCCATTTTCAAAGCCCGGCCAGCCGCCTATTTCTCGCGCCATGCAAGCACCAGCAATCGGCATCATCGGCGGCAGCGGACTCTATCAGATGAATGGACTCACGGACGTCTCTGAGCACGCCGTCGAGACGCCGTTTGGCCCGCCGTCGGACGTGATCTTCGGGGGCAGGCTGGCGGGCCGGCAGGTCTATTTTCTTCCGCGGCACGCGCGTGGTCATCGAATTCTGCCGCACGAGCTGAATCACCGTGCGAACATTTATGCACTGCGTTCGCTGAACGTCCGCTGGCTGCTTTGCGTGACTGCGGTCGGCTCGCTCCAGGAGCAATACGAGCCGCGGCATATCGTGCTGCCCTCGCAGTTTTTCGACCGCACCAGCCAGGGCGCGGCGCACACATTTTTTGGCGGCGGCATCGTCGCGCATGTGAGCTTTGCCGAGCCGACCTGTTCGCCCATGCGCCAGCTCATCGCGAACGCCGCGCGCGAACTCGGCCTGCCCGTCCACAATGGCGGCACCTACGTGAACATGGACGGTCCGGCTTTTTCCACGCGGGCTGAATCCGAGACGCACCGCAAGCTCGGTTTCGATGTCATCGGCATGACGAACCTCGGCGAAGTCCGTCTCGCCCGCGAGGCGGAGATCGCGGTCGCAACGATGGCGATGATCACCGACTACGACTGCTGGAAAGTCGAGGAGGAGCCGGTCACCGCCGACGCGGTGATCGCGCATCTTCACGCGAATGCGGACGCCGCCAAAAAAATCCTCGCGCGCGTCATTCCGCAGATCCCGGCGGAGCCAAACTACCCCGAACACCGCGCGCTCGATTGCGCGCTCGTCACCGACCGCCAGCTCTGGCCGGCGGAGACGGTGAAAAAACTCGGCGTGATCGTCGAGCGGTTCGTGCAGAAATGAGGCGCACGGAACGCTGTTCAGACGCATTTGGCGTTCGCCATCCGATCCTGCTTTCGTCATTTGTAAATCGTCACTAGACATTCATCGCCATGCATCTACTCCTGCTCGCCGCACTTGCCTGTCTGACTGCCACCGCCATCGCCGCGCCCGGCCGCAAACCTGCGACGCCCAGTCCAAAACCCGCGACGCCGGCCTCAGATTCCACGAGCCCGCCAAGCTTCGCGGCGCCCGCGGATGCTGCGTCTCCAGCCGCCGCGAGTGCGCCGAAGATCACTTTTTCCCAATGCCATGTCGAAGGCCCGTACATCGCGATGACTTTCGATGATGGCCCGCATGGAGCGAACACGCCGCGACTTCTCGACATGCTCAAGCAGCGCAAAATCCACGCGACATTTTTCGTCGTCGGACAATGCGCCGCGGAGTTTCCCGACATCATGAAGCGCATCGTTGCCGAAGGGCACGAGATCGCGAATCACTCGTGGTCGCATCCGCAGCTCTCCTCGATGTCGGAGTCTGGAGTGCGTGATCAACTTCAGAAAACCCACGACGCCATCATTCAGACGACGGGCGTGACCCCGAAGGTCATGCGCCCGCCGTATGGAGCTTTCACCGCGCGCCAGCGCTCGTGGGCCAATGGCACCTGGGGATACAAGTGCATCCTGTGGGATGTCGATCCGCTCGACTGGAAAGTGCGCAACGCCGAGCATGTGAAGCATGAGATTTTAAAAGCGACCGTGGGGGGCTCGATCATTCTCTCGCACGACATTCACAAGACCACGGTGGACGCGATGCCGGAAACGCTCGATGGACTGGCCGCGAAAGGATTCAAGTTCGTCACCGTCTCGGAGCTGATCGCGATGGATCGCCCGGTCCCTCCGAAGCCGAAAGCGACGCCGGCGGCCAAACCGGAGACTTCTGAAGGCAGCAAAACTGAAGCCGGCAAAACGCCCCCGGTTCCCGCCGCGCCGGATTCCACGCCGGCGCCGAAAGCGAAGCCGTAACGCGGCGCGCAGGAGAATATGCGTGCATGATCGGCGACGCGTATTTTCAGCTTCGGGCGCAGATCGGTACGGGGCTCTTTTCGCTGGCCAGGATCGCCGGAGAAGTGAACGCGCCGGAGACGTTGCAGGGCTCGCTAAAAGCAGCACAGGAGCGGCTTCGTCAGCCATTTCAATTCATCACGCTCGGTCCGCCGGGCAGCGGTAAGTCCACTTTTTTAAACACGCTTTTCGACCGCAAATTCTGCGGGGGCGCCAGACAAGTCGCCATCTTCAAACACGGCTCGGAAGCGCGCGATACTTTGCTGACCTCGGACACTTTGGAGTGCCAGCGCCCGCATATATTTCTCCGCGACTTCACGATCATCGACACACCCGGGTTGGAAGGTCCGGGCGACGCGCTCGTCAGGTCGCTCGCGCCTTTTTTGAACGACGCCGACCTGCTCTTTTTCGTCGTCGCTGCCGGCGCCTCAGCCATGACGGATGCGTGGCCTTTTCTGCGGAGCCTCGGACGCGACACCCTGAAGCGGACGGTCTTCGTCGTCTGGCAGAATGACCGCGTCTCCGCCGACGAAGTGACAAGCGCGGTGAAGCGGTTGCGGCAGGCGATGCTGAAGAATCTCGGACAGGCCTGCTCCATTTTCGCCGCCGCTCCGTCGGACCGGGCTGCATTTGGAAAGCTCGAGCGCTGGATCGAGAACGAGATCGTTTTCTCCGAGTCGCGCCGCGCCAGCATTCGAGAGATCGGGACAGTCGCGCAGACAATGCTGCGCGAGGTCGCTGTGAATCCGCGAGCGACGCAGCAGGCGCTGCTGCGGGAGGCGGACCAGGTGGATCGTTTGCGGGCGGAACTTGCCGAGCAGCAGGAGCAGTCGCACCGGCAGATCGCCGGGGAGCTCTGGACGCTGACGCAAGCCTTCAACACGCTGCGGAGAAAGGGTGAGATGCAGTTGGGCAAACAGCCGATCCTCGCGGATTTTTTGCGGCGGGGAGAAGCGTGGAAGGAGGACTTTGCGCGCGCCTTCGAGTCCGAAGCGCGCGAGTCGCTGGCGACGCAGATCGATGGCGTGCTGAAAAGATTGGAGACGGATTTGCACGAGGTCTCAACGGAGCATCTCCGGGTGCTTCCCGAATCAATGCGAGGTGTCGGACCGATTGCCGGTCCGAAGTTCCCGCGCCTCGAGATCACCCAGACGACGCTCGAGACCGATGCGCCGATGGACGGGCAGCGCTCGCTTGCCGAAGCGTGCGCGAGGGCCGTCTTCTTGCTGCGGTTCCCCGGCCTCGCCGCCCTGGGATCGGCGGTGATCACGCTCGGCGCGCTCTCCGCGGGTCTCTTCGTAGGCGAAAGCGCGGCACTTGCGATCGACGCGTGCCTGTTTGGGCTGGCGCTGGCGCTGGCGCTGCGGCGAAATGTGATTGCGGAATTTGGCCACAATTTCGCATCGAAGCGCGCCGCACTCCTCGCCGCGCTTGAACCGCGCGTGGACGCGGCGATCGATAGCTTCTACGCCGAACTCGCACCGCCGTTGGCCGGGCGCGCTGAGGCGCTTTCCGCGGAACTTCACCGCCAGGAACCGCTCCTCGCCCGCATTCAGCAGCTTGAAGCGACCTTCGCGAAAATTGCCGCGGACCTCCGGACCGACACTCCGCGCGCCGAACCCGTCGGCGAAGAAACCTGATTCCATGAGCATCTCCCGCCTGTTTGCTGCCGTGACTTTATTCGCCATGACGCTGTCCGCCGCGGATGCGGAGCCGCACCCTTCGCTTCCGCCGCCGGTCATTCCCGATTGCCTCGGGGTAAACATCCACTTCACCGATCCGAAGCCCGGCGAACTCGAAATGCTCGCTGCCGCGGGCTTCCGCTGGGTGCGGATGGATTTCCACTGGGCCGGAACGGAACAGAAGAAAGGCGAATACGACTTCTCCGCTTACGACCGGCTCGTCGCCGCACTCGATCAACACAAGCTGCGCGCCGTTTTCATTCTCGATTACGGAAACAAGATTTACCCAAAAGCCGAGCCGCCGACGACCGATGAAGCCCGGGCTGCTTTCGCCAGTTGGGCTGTCGCTGCGGTGAGCCATTTCAAAGGCCGCGGCTACCTGTGGGAGATGTGGAATGAGCCGAACGGAGGCTTTTGGAAATCGGCGAACAAGACCAACGACTACATCGCGCTCGCGAAAGCCACGGGCGAAGCCTTGCGGCAAGCCGGACTCACTCGGAGGGACGCGCTCCCGCGCGTCCCTGATCAACCAGGCGCAACGCCACCCGGAGAGCAAATCACCCCGGAGAAGAGTGGGACGCGCGGGAGCGCGTCCCTCCGTGGAGACGCATTCATCGGCCCGGCGACCTCGACTATCGACCTGCCGTATCTGGAAGCCTGTTTCAAAGCCGGACTGCTCGAATACTGGGACGCTGTGAGCGTGCATCCCTATCGGCAGACTGCGCCGGAGACGGTCGAGGAGGAATACCGCAGCGTGCGCCTGCTGATCCGCAAATACGCTCCGGCGGGCAAACAGATCCCGGTCGTCAGCGGCGAGTGGGGATACTCGACGCAGTATTCCGCCTTCAAAGACAAAGAGCCCGCCGCGCGCGACGAATTGCAGGCCAAATGGCTCGCCCGCCAATTCCTCACCAACATCGCCAACGATGTCGCCCTCTCGATCTGGTACGACTGGCACGACGACGGCACGAATCCGACTGAGCCCGAGCACCACTTCGGCGTCGTCGCCCACGAATACCACCCCGGCCGCGACCCGGTTTACGACCCGAAGCCGGCTTACACCGCGATGAAGACGATGATGGAGCAGTTGGGTGGGTTTCGCTTTAACAAGCGGCTGATTCCGGACTTTTCAATTCCGACGGATTCGATGTGCTTGTTCACCAAGGGCGACAGCGTGAATGTCGCAATCTGGAGCAGCGCGAAGCCTTCCGTGAAGGCGCAAGATCCCGGAAGTGCGATTTACACCCCGGAGAGAAAGCGGGAGGTACAGCTGCCCATTAGCGCGGGCGAAATTCTAAGTGTCGATCACGGCGGACGACGGAAACTCACTGAGCGTGCCGGAGCGGACGGCCTTTCGATCGCACCGAGTGATACGGTCGAATATCTCGTTCCGAAGAACCCAAACTCGTTGCTCGAACTTGCAACTGCTTGGGAGCGAGCGCCCTTGGAGTATGAATGCCAGCCACCGAAACAGGAGCGGCTACAGCTCACGCTATCAAACGTAACGGGTGACACGTTGTATGTCGGTGGTCGAACGGAACCGATTCCTCCCGGTGCGCCGGTGCCTAACGGATCAGACGCCACACCAAAGACGCGGATTCCACTGGATATATGGGGCGACTACGAACCGATCTTCCGGCCGCGGCACGCCTATGTCGATCTGGCGCAGCCGCGATGGGTGTTCACGCAACGCTTCGTCGCAGTCGTGAAGAATGCAGTCACCGCGCGAGTGTTTCCTCCCAGTGCCGACTTTCTGCCCATCCTGATCGAGAATCCTTCCGGAGTAGCATGGAAAGGGCATCTGAATTTTTGGTATCCGAGCGTTGCGGGGACTGATTCGCCGACAAAGGCGAAGGGAGGCCAGGTTAATCTCGCTCCCGGCGAAACAGAAAAAATGCAGCGGATTCCGATGCAGCCGCTCGCTTCCAAGGCCGGTTGTCGGATTCAACTTTGGGAAGGCGACGAGGGGGAATCCCGTTCTATCGGCATTCCCGTTGCCAGAGGGCTGCCCCCACTGACTGAGTTACAGATTCAATCCGACGGCGACGCGAAGACTACCTGCCAGTTTTCCACGAAGGAAGCACAGCCCATAGTCGGACCATCGTTGTCTGAGACCGTAAGCGTGCAGCTAGGTTATCAGTTCGGAAGCGGCTGGAAATTCATCCACGCAAATCTACGAGGAGCGAAACTAACCTCACTCTATCCAGAATCTTCCGATGCTGAGTTTTGGCCGAGCAAATTCGGCCTTTGGCTCCACGGCGACGCCAAGGGCTGCCAGGCGCACATTCGTTTCAAGGACAAGACCGGTCAGGTCTTCCAGCCGGATGGGCCGAAGATCGATTGGCAGGGCTGGCGCTATGTTACCTTCCCGATGCAATCGACCTCGGAGAAGCCGCTGGCGCGTTGGGGCGGGGCGAATGATGGGGTGATCCATTATCCCATCGAGTGGGATTCGATCTTCCTCCTCGACAACGTCTCCCGCCAGCCAGTGGAGGGCGAAATCTACCTCAGCGCGCCGACGCTGATTTACTGAACACCGGTGCACGCGAAGGTTGGGTGGAGCACGCGGCTCGCGTGCCCTTTTCGGCGGCTCGCCGCAAAGAATGAGGTAGCGCAAAATGCGCTAGTCGTTCGGCAGGAGAATGGGTCCGATCTAGCCGCGCAGGCTGTTCCAGGATCCTCGGCGAGCCGCCGACGACGGCACGCGGGCCGCGTGCTCCACCCGGCTCTCCAGGGACACCGTTACTGCATGCGCAGGCTTGCCATCGGCGGGACGCCTGTCGATTCTCCCCGCCCGAACCGCATGACCGACAAGAGCCTCGTCTTTCTCCGCCGCTTCGGCTCGACGGTGGTGCTTTGGACCGTCGCCCTCTGGATCATCCTGAAGGGCTACGAACTCGGATTCCTCTTTCTCATCAGCACGCTGGGACTGGTCGGACTGGGCGAGTATTACGCGATGCTCGACCACAAGCGGCTGCCGAATTTCAAAGTGATCGGCCTGATCTGCGGGCTGATTTTCAGCGTCGGAAGTTTTTACTATTTCAGCGAGGTGGGGCCGGTGCAGTCCTACGATTTCGAGGTGGCGACGCTGCTCTTTTTCATGCTCGTCGTTTTCGCGCGGCAGATGTTCCAGAAGACGCGCGATATTTCGCCGCTGGAGACCATGGCCTACACGCTTTTCGGGCTGCTCTATGTGCCGTGGCTATTCGGGTTCGTGACGAAAATCGTGTATGTCATCCCGCACGAGCCGGGGCATGTGAAGGGCCACCTGTATGTGCTCTGGCTGCTTGTGGTGACGAAGTTCAGCGACATGGGCGCGTATGTGACGGGCTCGCTGATTGGGAAGCACCCGCTGATTCCGCATATCTCGCCGAAGAAAACGTGGGAGGGTTTTTTCGGGGCGCTGGCGTTTTCGACCGGCGGGGCGTGCGGGCTGTTGGCGCTGATGCCGGTGCAGCTTGCGTATTTGAAACATACGGACGCGGTGATCCTCGGGCTCGTTTTGGGGTTTGCGGCGGTCATCGGGGATTTGGCGGAGTCGATCGTGAAGCGGAGCTGCGATGTGAAGGACTCGGGGCGATTCTTACCGGGAATTGGGGGCGCGCTGGATCTTATCGACTCAATTCTTTTCACCGCGCCGCTCTTGTTTTTCTACCTGCGGTTTGTGGTTCGCTTATGAAGAAAGCGACTGTTCATTTTACCGCAGAGGCGCAGAGAAC
>JBBSDS010000025.1:0-25967 GCA_038240495.1 Chthoniobacterales bacterium
CGACCCCAGGGGGAGGTTGCGGGTGCAGCCCGCGGGCCCAAAGCGGGGTCGCGCGCCCGGCCCGGGATTTTTTGCGTGGGGTATGTTTGGGGTGAAAAACAACAACGACGCGCTCCTCGTCCCAGTCGAAGCCGTCGTCATGGAAAAGACGAACGCCTTTGTTTTCACCGTCGCCGATGGAAAGGCGAAGAAGATGGCGGTGAAGCTCGGCTTTAACGACGGCGCCAAAGCCGAAATCGCCAGCGGCGCGACGGAGCAGGACCGCGTGCTGCTCGTCGGCAAGATGACTTTGACCGACGGCCAGCCCGTCAACGCCAAGGACGCCCCATGAATACTCGCGCCATTGCGCTCTGCGCCTTCCTCGCCGCTGCAACAACATTGAGGGCCGGTGATGCTGCCAAAGCTCCCGATCGTGGCCGGGCTCAACCCATTGATCTCGCGACCGCATTGCGGCTTGCCGGTGCGCAGAATCTGGATGTGAAACTGGTTGCCGAAAAAGTCACGCTGGCCCAGGCGGAGCATACGCTGGCGCAGCAACAGTTTTTTCCATGGGTCACGGTGGGTGCCGGCTTTCGCGGACATCAGGAAAACATTCAGACCGTGGACGGCCAGATCATCGACGCGGAAAAATCGGCCGTTGATTTCGGCGCGGCGGTCAAGGCGCAGATTGATCTTGGCGACGCTTACTTCCGGACGCTTTCGACCCAGCAACTCGTGAAAGCCGCCGCCTTCGCTTCCGAGGCGCAGGAGCAGGATTCGACGCTGGCTGCGGCGCTGGGTTATTTCGACCTTGTCCGGGCGCAAGCCAATGTGGGAGTGGCTTCGGAGGCAGTGCGGATTTCGGTGGATTACGAAACGCAGGTCCGGCGCGCGGTCGATGCCGGGATTGCTTTTGCGGGCGATGCCTACCGCATCCAAACCCAGATGGAACTGAACCGTCTCACCTACCGGCAGGCACTGGAAACGCGCCGCGTCGTGGCGGCCCGGCTGGCTCAGGTGCTGCAACTTGACCCGGCCGTGAACCTCCTGCCCGAGGACGCGACGCCCGTGCCGCTCAAGCTGATTTCTTTGTCGGACACTCTCGATAACTTCGTCCAGCGCGCGCTCGTGGATCGCCCCGAGTTTCACATGAACGCCGCGCAACGGGAAGCCGCGCGCCGCTCTCGCGACGGCGCCAAATACGGGCCGCTCGTGCCCACGATCGGCGGGCAATATTCATACGGCGGCCTGGCGGGTGGTCGTGGTAGCGAGATCGCGAATCTCAATGAATCCTCGGATTACGGTGTCGGGCTCCAGTGGCGCATCGGCCCCGGCGGCCTCTTCGATCGCGGGCGCATCGCGGCTGGTGAATCCCGCCTGCGCACTACCGAGCTCGAAGGACAGAAACTCCGCGACGAGATCGTGCGTCAGGTGGTCGAGAGTCATACCCGCGTGCGTTCGCTTAGCGATCAAATGGGCATGGCGCAGCGTGCTCTGAAAGCCGGACAGAAGACGCTTGAGTTGTCGCGCGAACGAAAGGAATTCGGCGTCGGCGCGGTCGCTGAGACCATTCAGGCAGAACAGGATCTGACTCGTGCGAGGCGCGACTATTTGGGCACGGTGGCCGAATACAACAAGGCGCAGTTTACCTTGCAGCGGGTCGCCGGGATGAAAGTCGGGTCTCGCTAACAAGTCTTGTTGCAGGGTGTGATCACGCTTCAAAACTGCGGCATGTGATACTCCTTCCTGGAAAAGAATACTGAAACGATAGACATTAAGTCATTAGATATCGAATCCTGACACGACATCGCCAACCGCATTCTGAAGAAAACATGGACAAGAAACACCCATTGGTCGCCTGCTCGCAGCGCCTGATCGCCACCGGCCTTGCGCCGCTGCTGCTCGCCAGCGCGGCTTGGCTTGCTCCTCGCACCACGGCTATTGCGCAAGACGCTGGTGCGCTGATCGATGTCCTGACGCGCAAAGGCATTTTGACCAATAAGGAAGCCGCAGAGATCCGCACCGACATGCAGCGCGACCTCTCGCAGACGTCCGCCGGGAAGATTAAACTCAGCGACTCAGTATCGAAGATGAAGCTCTACGGCGACTTGATGCTCGCCTGGCAATACGGCGACAACGAAAGGCAGGTGAATGATGGCACGCACCTCAATCAGCAGGGGCGTTGGCGCTATCGGCTGCGCTTGAACGCGGATGTCCAACTGGGACGCGATTGGTTTGCCGGCGTGCAATTGCAAACAGGACAGACGGCGGATTCGGGGAAGCAGACATACAGCAGTGGCTTCAACAACGACGGCATCTTCATCTCGCGGGCCTACCTGGGCTGGCACAATGACTGGCTGAATATCACCGCGGGCAAGCAGGCGAATCCCTTTTACACGACTGATCTACTATGGGATCCGGACATCAACCCAGCGGGTGTCACCGAGACGATTACCTTTCACAAGATGCCGCTCTTCGGCGGATCGGCTGGACCGAGTGGCGGCGGGAAACCGGCGGACGATCCGGGGCGCTCGTCCTCTCCGTGGGAAGTCACGCTCGTCGGTGGCCAGTTCATCTTTGGAGACAATAACGAGTTTAACAACACGGGTGACCTGAGCTCTGACCCGTGGATTTTCGACGAACAGTTGATTGTGAAATACAAGTTCAACAAGGACACGAGTGTCACCATCGCGCCGGGATTTCTGGCGGAATCGGCGGGGCATGTGACTGGAGCGCTCAACTCGCTGCCGTTCTCGGATGAGAACGCGATTAGCAGCGGGACGACCGCCGTGCAGACGACGGTGCAGGATCAGGATGTGGTGGCGATCACCTACAACGCTGCCGGCGTGCCCACTAAAACCGTGACACCCTTAACAACAACGACAACGGTGCAGACAACGATCACGCCCAACAATCAGACGGTGGGGGCTGCGACCGTGAGTGGTCCGCGGACGATCACCTCGACCGCGGTGGCGGTGCGCAAAGGCGGGGCATTTGCTGCCACGGGCGCGGCCTCCGGTTTGCCGAACGATCCGTCAAAAGCCAACCAGAGCTTCACGACGACGATCACCCGGCAGGGCCAGACGGTCTCGACGACGAACAACGTGACGCTGCCGGCCGTGACCGGGGAAACGCGGGCGCTGCATATCCTCACTGCGCCGGGCGACATCTCCTTCAAGATCGGCGGTTTGAAATCGAAGCTCTACTGGGACGTGGCGTATAACGTCACCGGGCGGAATCGGTATGACAACGTTTACCAGTTGAAGGATTTTGGGAGCCGGGAATACAAGGCGCGAGACTCGCTGGCGTGGCTGGTCGGGTTCCAATTGGGCGAGTTAAAAAAGAAGGGCGACTGGCTGACCTTTCTTGACTACCGCGAGACAGGCATCGCAGCCGTGGATCCGAATTTAAACGATAGCGAATCGGCGGGCGGTTCGCTGAACGCTCGCGGTTTCAAGCTGGCGCTGGCCTATCAGTTGGCCGATGCCGTGATCATCCGCGCCACCGGCTACGCGTTTTGGAACCTCGACACGAATCTTTATGGCGGTCGCGCCACGAGCACCGGAGGCATCGCGCCATACAATACCTACCACGAAGTCCAGCTTGAGTTGGGCATCAAGTTTTGAAGCGGCAGGATTGATTTAGCTTGGGCTCGGCGCCGGGCTCTTTTGCGATCGGGATTTGGCTCCCATCTGCATTTTGTGCTGCGCCGAAGGTGCTGAAGCGTCGATCATCTGCCAGCATCCCCCCATGCGCTACGATCCCATCCAGAAAGATCTCTTCGTCGAAAACCGCCGCCGCCTGATCGCGCTGATGCAGCCTAGGGCGCTCGCCGTGGTAAACAACAACGACGTGCTGCCGACCAATGCCGACGGCTCCTTCCGATTGCATCCCAACTCGGACCTCTTCTACCTCACCGGCATCGAGCAGGAGGAAAGTGTGTTGCTGCTTTTCCCCGATGCACACGAGCCACGGGCCCGGGAGATCCTCTTCGTCCGCGAACCGACCCCGCGCATGGAGACTTGGGAAGGGCACAAGCTGAGCAAGGAGGACGCGCAAAAAATCTCCGGCGTCGAGCGCGTGGAATGGCTTTCGAGTTACCCGTCGATTTTCCACACGCTGATGTGCGAGTGCGAACGCGCTTATCTCAATTCCAACGAGCATGGACGCGCCGACGTGGTTATCGAAACGCGCGAGGCGCGCTTCGTCCGCGACACATTTGGCCGTTTTCCATTGCACGAATATCAGCGGCTCGCCCCGCTGCTGCATCGGCTGCGCGCGGTGAAATCGAAGGCCGAGTTGATGCTCCTGCGCCGGGCCATCGACATCACGCGCGATGGCTTCCGGCGAGTCACGCGCTTCGTAAATCCGGGCGTAACCGAGACGCAGATTGAGGCGGAGTTTGCGCACGAATTTATCCGTCAGGGCGGCGGGTTTGCCTATTCGCCGATCATTGGGAGCGGGTTGAATGCTTGCGCGTTGCACTACATCGAAAACTCCGCGCCCTGCCGCAACGGCGAGTTGCTGCTCCTCGACGTGGCTTCCACGTACGCGAATTACAACGCCGACCTGACGCGCACCATCCCGGTCAATGGCCGCTTCACGCGCCGGCAGCGGCAGATTTACGATGCCGTGCTACGCGTCTTCCGCGGCGCGGCGGCGATGCTCCGTCCCGGTTTGCTGCCGCGGGATTGGCGCGTGGGTGTCGAGGAATTCATGGAAAAGGAACTCGTTGATTTAAAGCTCCTCAAGATTTCTGAGGTGCGAAAACAGGGTCCGGAGAAGACTGCATTGCATCGGTATTACATGCACGGCATCGGCCACCCGATCGGTCTCGATGTGCATGACGTGTCCATCCATACCGAACCGATGCAAGCCGGTTGGGTGGTGACGTGCGAACCGGGCATTTACATCCGCGAAGAGAAGATGGGCGTCCGAGTCGAGAACATGATCCAGCTCACGGAAAACGGGTCGGAGGATCTCATGGCGGACATCCCAATCGAAGCCGGTGACGTCGAGGCGTTGATGGCGCGAACCAAACGCGTCGCTGGTCGCAGATGAAATCACGCCGTCTCTCGCAGTTAGACGGGCGGTTCGGCGGAGTAACGGAATGACGGCATTTGACCAAATTTAACGAAGGAGGGTCGCGCTCCCGCGCGTCCCACTCATCCGGAAGGTTCCTTTGGCAAATGCCAGAATTCAAAGTCCCGGCGGAATTCCCGCCCGCACTTCCGCCAGCCGCTCCAGCGTCCCATGCCGCCCGCACCACAGCTCGATATGCGCGTAGTCGATGGCGTCACCCTGCACCGCGAGGATGTTCTGTGCGTCGTCGAGATCCTTGCGCCGCGCCCAGCGGAGCTTCTGGATCACCAAGTCCTCGGGTGTGGGAATCCAGATCGTCCGGTCAAACTCGGCGCTTTGCTCGGCGATTCGGCGGCGGAAAATCTCATGGTGATGCGGATCGTCGCCGAGATGGAAAATCTCCACGCTGAATTCCGTTCCATCCACCCGGATAATCCACCGGTAGGTGCCGGTCAGCATCTCCATCTGCGGCTGGGGATCGACGTGAAACGCCGGCGGAAAGTGCATCGCGATTTGATCGATCGCCAGGAGCGGTGCTGCGACGACGAAATCCACGTCCACCGTGGATCGTGGAAAGGCGTGGATATTGACGGCCAGCCCCGCCGACGAGGACGTATTCGATCCCCGTGGCCAGGATCGCTTCGAGTGTGGCCCGCGAGATTTCCTGCGCCGTCATCGGGGGCGCTCGACTGTTTGATAGCGCCGGATTTCGTCGATGCGCCGCACTTTGGCAATCCGTTCCCGACCGAGCCGGATGATCTCCGCGGCGTCGGCCTCGGGATGCCGCTGGCGAATGCTGTCGCGCATCATGCGCAACGCAAATTCAGTCACTTCAAACGTCGCCCGCAACCGCTGCTGTGGAGTCTGCTGGCGGGCTCGCAGGATTTCCTCCCGATAGAGCTGGTCGATCAGCGGCTGAAACTCGTTCACGCCGTCACTTTATCCGCCGGTCCGGCGTGCTGCACGGCAAAACTCACCGCGCAGGCGTTGCGCCCTTCGTGCCTTTTCCTGATCGGCACGTCGTCAGGATTTTCTCTACTGCGTCATAGTCTTGCCATGCCAGTCGCGGGCGTCAGTCTCCGCCTCGTTTTCTTGAAACCATTTCTCTGGCGGTTGCCGGAGCTTGCGGGGAGGACGTCTCTCCCTGGCGGTGGAGTGAGTTCTGTTGAGTGGCCACTGCGGCGTTTTCCGGATTCACAGCCGCGGGCTTTTTCCAAGTCATCGTCTGCGCCGGTGCCGTGCAACCCAATGACTCGCCGCCGTCATGAAGACCCGTCCGCACCACCGTTCCTTCCGTCGCAACGCCACCGCGATCATTGGCTATGCCCTGGCCGCAGTGCTCAGCTACCGCTCCGCGCGCGGGCCAGCCAGATTTGGGATGGCGGCGGGGCGAATGGAATATGGTCCAACGTCATCGATTGGCTGGGCGACATCGCCGCACCGGGCGACACCGTCAGCACGGACAATCCCGACGTGGGGATCTTCAATGCCGCCATCGCCAATACCTGGGGCAACGCGGCGAGCAATCCCATCGTCATCGATCCGAACCGCAACCTCGGCGGGATCAGCTTCGATCTCGCTTCCGGCAATTACTTCATCGGCTCCACGACTGGCAACACGCTCAAGGTGAGCAGCGGCGGCACGATCCAGATCCTGAATACCCTCACCGCGACGAACCTGACCGCCACGATCAATGCCCCGCTCCAGATCCAAGGTCCGGGAGGCACCTACACGTTCGCGAACAACAGCGCCAATGGCAGCGGCGCCGGCGCCGGCACGTTGAACTTCGGTGGCGGCATCACCGGCGGGGCGGCTGGGGCCACGGTGCTGACGCTCGATGGCAGCAACACCAACGCGAATACCGTCAGCGGCGTCATCGCCAATGGCGCGGCGACCACGCTGGGCGTGACCAAGAGCGGCGCGGGCTCGTGGGTGCTCTCCGGGGTCAATACCTACAGCGGCCCGACCACGATCAACCTCGGCACGTTGAGCGTGAACTCGAGCGCGGCCCTCGGCGACGGCAGCGCCACCAATACGCTCATCTTCAATGGCGGCACGCTCACGGCGACGCAGTCCTTCACCTCACCCGGCACACGCGGGGTCACGCTCAATGGCACCGGGACTTTGAATATCACCGCCGAGGTCGTCACGATCGCCGGGGTGATCACCGGCCCCGGCGGCCTGACCAAGAGCGGCACCGGGAGGCTGGTGCTCACCGGTGCGAACGACTACACCGGCGTGACCACGCTCAGCGCCGGTGTGCTGTCGGTGTCCGCCCTCAGCGACGGGAGCCTGCCGGGGAATCTCGGTGCGGCCACGAACGCCATCACTAATCTCGTGTTCAGCTCCAGCAGCACGCTGCGCTACACCGGGGCCACCGCGAGCACGAACCGCGGTTTCACGATCAATAATGGAGTGGCGGCCACCTTTGAGGTGACCGATCCCGCCGCCAATCTCACCCTCGCCGGCGCCACGGCGGCGACCACCGGCGCGCTGACCATGCAGGGCCCCGGCACGCTCACCCTGAGCGGCACCAAAAGCTATACCGGCCGCACGACGGTCAATGGCGGCACGCTGGCCATCGCCCTCGGCGCGGGCGGCACGAACATCGTGGCCAGCACCTCCGCGCTGACCCTCGGGGGCGGCACGCTCCAGCTCACCGGCACCGGCTCCCAGACCCTCGCCGGCCTCACCACGACGGGCAGCACCGGCAGCCGGATCGTGCTCGGCAGCAGCCAGACCCTCACGCTGGGCGCGCTGACCTCTGCCGGGAGCGCCTCCGCGCTGAATTTCAACACCGCCGCGGGCGGCGCCAATGGGGCCACGGTGGGCACGGGCGTGATCGTGCTCACGGGCTTTGCTGCCAATGTCGGCTTCACCGTCACCGACAGCGGCGGCTTTGGCCTGGCTGCGGTGAATGGCTCCAATCAAATCATTCGCCTGATCACGACCCCGCTGCTGCCCGCCTCCGGGGCCGTCGGCACCAGCTATCGCCTCGACAACAACCCCGGCGGCGCCGCCGCGGCCGGCAGTTCGACGCTGGCCATCACGACTTCCGAAGCGGCCGCCAGCATCACGGTGGATAGCACCACCGCGAGCGGCGCCGTCACCTTGGGTTCCGGGGTGCTGCTCAGCACCGATACCTGGAACTTTGGCGGCAGCGGCACGAGCACCAACCCCTGGCAGATCAGCGGCAGCGCCGGGGGAGCAGGCGTCCGATCGGGCACCGCGGGTGCCAACATCGAGATCAACAACTACAACACCGGCAAGGTCACCTTCCTTTCGCCCATCCTGGCCAATGGCACGAATGCTGTGAGCCTCAAAGGCCCGGGCACCACGGTCCTGGCTGGGGCCAACACTTACACGGGCGGGACCATCGTGAATGGCGGCACCCTGGAGGTGCCCACGGGCGGCTCCATCACTCACCCCGGATCGGGCATGATTGTCGGCGCCTCGGCGGGCGACAATGCCACTCTGAACCTCAGCGGCACCGGCAGCATCAGCAACAGCTACGGCTTCCTTGGCAATGGTACGGGCAGCAGCGGGACAGCGAATGTCAGCGGCGGCACCTGGACCAACAGCGCCGAGATCTACGTCGGCTACCTCGGCAACGGGGTGCTCAACCTCAGCGGCACCGGCAGCATCAGCAACACGGGCTTCGGCTACGTTGGTACCTTCGCGGGCAGCAGCGGGACGGCGAATGTCAGCGGCGGCATTTGGACCAACAGCAGCACTCTCACCGTCGGCTACCTCGGCACCGGGGTGCTCAACCTCAGCGGCACCGGCTTGATCCACGCCGGCGGCCCGGGAGGCACCGGCACCGTGTCCGTGGGTAACCAGACAGGCAGCAGCGGCACGCTGAATATCGGCACCGGCGGCGCGGCGGGCACGCTCCACGCCGCCACCGTGAGCGGGGGCAGTGGCACGGCGGTGGTGAACTTCAACCACACCGGCAGCCTCAGCTTTGCCCCGCAACTGGCCGGCAGCCTGAGCGTGAACAAACTCGGCAGCGGCACCACGACGCTGACCCACGCCACGAACAACTACACCGGCCCGACCACGGTGACCGCCGGCACGCTGCTCGTCAGCGGCTCCATCTCGGGGAGCACGACGGTGAGCAATGCCGGCAGCACGCTCGGCGGCACCGGCACGGTGGGGAATGTGACCGTGAACAGCGGAGCCATCCTGCAAGGCGGCGACGGCGTCACGGCCACCGGCGCGCTGACCTCCGCCGGCACCGTCTCGCTCCTCGACGGCTCCGTGATCAGGCTCACCCTCGGCCTCAGCCAGACCCACTCCAGCCTCGCCCGCACCGGCGGCGCGTGGACCTTCGACAACGACCAACTCTTCACCTTCAACATCATCCCCGGAGCCACCGCCGGGTTCTACAACGACATCATCACCGGCGTGACCGCCTTGCAGGCCGCCAATGTCGGCACCTGGCTCATCGACCCGCTGACCGGGGTGACCGGCACCTTCAGCTACGACGGCGCCAATGTGGACCTGAACGTGAGCGTCATCCCCGAGCCGGGGAGTGCGGCCCTGCTCCTCGCAGGCCTCCCGCTGCTCGGCCTCCGCCGCCGCCGGCGGCGGTAGTCAAGGAGCGGAGCCTTCCATCCGCCGGGAAATGCGGCGGAGTGGAAACCCCGGAAGCAAGCCTCCGTGCGGTCTGAGAGTCGGCGGCAGGATGCCGCCGCTCCGGCTTATCGTGGGGGGCGAGCTTACGGCTGCGCCCAATCTTCGATCAAAAGGCCGGGCACGCGGGTGCATTCGCCCGTGTTGTCTGTGACCAGCGTCGCGCCGTGCGCGAGCGCGGTGGCGGCGATCCACAGGTCGTTGCCTCCGATCGTCACGCCGCGTCTCTCGAGGTCCGCGCGGACGCGGGCGTAGTGCTCTGCGACTTCCTCTGTGAGTTCCACGATCTCAGGCGCTTCGAGCAGCAGTTCGATTTGTCGCAACACCCGTTCCGGCTGGCTCGACTTCTCCGCGCCGACGAGCAGTTCGGCGTAAACCGCGAGCGGGATCGCAAGATCCTCGGCACGGTGCTGCCGCCACTTTGCGTCGAGCTGCGGATGCCGCCCGCGCAGGTGCATGATGCACGCGTTCGTGTCGAGAAACCACGCCATTGCCGCGCCTTACAGTTCCAGCGGCGGGACCGGTGCCACCGGCGGGTCCGCCGGCTCACGGAAATCCTCCACTTCCGCCAGCGAGCCGCTCGTCCGCTCAAACCATCCCGCAGGGTAACCCAATTCGTCGCGCCCGCTCGTGCCGCGCGCCCGGCGGCGCCCCGCGATGCGTACGCCGACCCACTCGGCCAGCGTCATGTGGGCACGCCGAGCTTTCTCGGCGGCCACGCGTGCCGCTTCGTCGGGTAGTTCAATTGTCAGCGTCGTCATGCCGCCGAAAGTAGCACGCCGCGGTCGGTCGTCGCCAGCGCCATTTCCCTCGTTCATAGCACCCTTGCTCGAAGGCTGCTCGCGAGGGAAGAATTGCTGTGCGGCGCCTGCCGCGCGGCTCCGTCGGCACGGAATTGCGTGGGCGTCTGTCCCGTCGCCGAGCGGAAGGCGCGGGTGAAGGCGCTGTGATCGTAGAAGCCGCAATCGAGCGCGATGTCGGCGATGCTGCGATCGGTTTCGTGGAGCAGGCGCGAGGCGGCGGCGAGGCGTGTTTTGTTGATCAACTGCGAGGGCGTGATGCTGAAGATGCGCTTCACGAGGCGCGCGAGGCGCGGGGCACTGAGGCCGGCGCGTCGCGCGAGATCCGATGGCGAGAGCGGTTCGTCGTAGTGCTTTTCCAACCGCTCGAGCGCTCGTGTGAGGCCGGCGGGGATGTCGTCGATGGGCACGGAGGCGCGCACGTCGCGGGAGAGCCCGATGAGCCCGATGATGGCGCCGGCGCGGTCGCGCAGCGGCAGCTTGGTGGTGAGGCACCAGCAGGGCTGGTGCGGTCGGCGCCAGTGCAGTTCCAGATGATCGAGAATCGGCCGGCCCGAGCGGATCACGGCGGTGTCCTGATCGGAAGGAACGCGGCCCAATTCGCCGGGGCAAATCTCGTACGGACGTTTGCCGAGGAGCTGGCTCTTGTGCTGGAAGCCGTCGCGCTCGACGAGTGAATGATTCACCACCACATAGCGCCCGACGCGGTCCTTGATGAAGAAGGCGATGTCCGGCGTCTGGTCGAAAAGCTGTTCGAGCAGGCGCGCATCCACGGCCAGCGTGCCGTCGGGCGCGAGGATGTGGGAGGGAAGGGTTGTGCTCGATTTCACGGGTTGCGGCGATTCTCAGCCAAGACGATCTGGGTTTCATGTTCCAGACTGCACGCCGAATGAAAGCCTCGTTTCTGCTGATCTTGCTTCCGTGTCTTGCGCTCGCCGGCGCCGAGGATGAAGTGCAAAAGCTCCATCGGCTTTTCGACGAGGACTGGGAGCACACGATGGAGACTTCGCCGACGTGGGCCTCGCAGCTCGGTGACCGGCGATGGAACGATCGTTGGCCCGACATGAGCATCGCCGCGATTGAGCGCGAGCATGCTCGCGACGCGCAGGTGCTCGAAAAACTTGCCGCGATCCGGCACGACACGCTCCCGCCGGCAGACCAGCTCAACTACGACATGTTCCGCCTGAACTACGAGCAGTCGATCGCAGGCTTCCGCTTCTGTCGCTACCTGATTCCGCTCGATCAGCGCAGTGGAATTCAGACGGAGGATGAGTTGGGCGACGCGCTGCGGTTTGAGACGGTGAAGGATTACGAGGATTGGATCGCGCGTCTGCGCGGCTTCGGCATCTACATGGACCAGACCATTGCGCTGATGCGCGAAGGCATGAGGCGCGGGCTCGTGCAGCCGAAAGTGACGATGCAGCGGTTGCCGGGACAGATTGAAAAGCAGTTGGCCGCGAAGCCCGAGGAGAGCCCGTTTTTCAAGCCGCTGCGGCACTTTACCAATGGCATCGAGGCCGCCGAGCGCGAACGGCTGACGACCGCAGCGACGGCTGCGATCGCGGAGTCGGTGCTGCCGGCGTTTCAGCGTTTCCAGAAGTTCTTCACGGCTGATTATCTGCCCGCCTGTCTCGACGGAGTCGGCGCGTGGCAGTGGCCCGAGGGCGAGGCGACGTACGCTTTCCTCGCGCGCAATTTCACTACCACGACGCTGACGCCGAAGCAGATTCACGAGATCGGGCTCAGCGAAGTAGCGCGCATCCGTGGCGAGATGGAGAAGGTGAAAACGCAGGCTGGGTTTGCGGGCGGACTGCCGGAGTTTTTTCAGTTTCTCCGCACCGATCCGCAATTCTATTGCGCCGATGAGAAGCAATTGCTCATCGAATATGCGGCCACGGCGAAGCGCATTGATCCGACGCTGGTGAAGCTTTTCCGCACGCTGCCTCGCGCGCCGTATGGCGTGGAAGCGATCCCTGCGAAGACCGCGCCCGACACGAGCGCTGCCTACTATCGACCTCTTGCCGCGGACGGCTCCCGCGCCGGCACGTTTTTTGTAAATCTCTACAAGCCCGAGAGCCGTCCGCGCTGGGAGATGATGGCGCTCTCGCTGCACGAATCCGTGCCGGGGCATCATTTGCAATTTGCACTCGCGCAGGAGCAGGGACAGTTGCCGCGCTTCCGCCAGCACGCCGAATACACCGGCTACGTGGAAGGCTGGGCGCTCTACTGCGAGTCGCTCGGCGACGAACTCGGGCTCTACGACGACGCCTACAGCAAGTTCGGCCAGCTCACGTATGAGATGTGGCGCGCCGTGCGCCTTGTCGTCGATACAGGCATCCACGCGTTTCATTGGGATCGCGAGAGAGCCATCGCCTACTTCCGCGAAAATGCGCCGAAGTCCGAGCAGGACATCGTCAACGAAGTCGATCGCTACATTTCATGGCCCGGCCAGGCGCTCGCTTACAAGATCGGCGAGCTGAAGATCAAGGAGCTGCGCGCCCGCGCGACGCGCGAACTCGGCGCGGCGTTCGACGTGAAGGAGTTTCACGACATCATCCTGCTCGGAGGCGCGATGCCGCTCTCGCTGCTCGAGCAGCGAGTGGACGAGTGGCTGCGGAGCAAAAAGAAAGACAACGACGGGCAACGCCCGCGCTTGCAGATCATCAACGGAAGCAGCGAGCCCATCGATATTTTCTGGCTGAAGAGCGAGGCTGAGCGCGTGCCGAATGGCTCGATTGCGCCGGGCAATGAATCTTTCATTACCACGACGATCGGACATCGCTTTGTGATCGTCGGACGCGAAGACAAGACGGAGGTGACCGTGACCTGCGAAGAGCGGGTGCAATGCTTTCGCTTCGGCGGCGTGCCCGCATTTTACACGCAGTCCGCCAGCGCGAACGGTTTTCCAATCGTGGCGTCGGCGAAAGTGAATCCCTATGCGCTGAAAGAAGCCGCCTTCATCCTGGACCTGATGCTCGCGCAGCGGCCCGACGTGCGCGCGGCGATGATCAAGAGCGGCGCACGATTGAGCATCATGGCTTGGAATGAATTTACGACAGACCTGCCGGAGTGGTCGCACCTCACGCCGAAGGATTATCGCGATGCCCGCGCGCGCGGCATGGGTGGCAGTCAGACCGACCCGTTTTGCTCGTGTGCGGAAGAAAACGTCCTCGGCTATCCGGGTGATCCCTATGCGGCGGAGTGCATCTTGATTCACGAATTCGCCCACTGCATCCACCTGCGCGGCATGGTGAATGTCGATCCGACTTTCGACGCGCGGCTCAAGGCGACGTACGACGCGGCGATGAGGGCCGGCTTGTGGCGGGCCGCTTATGCGAGCACGAATCACCACGAGTATTTTGCAGAGGGCGTGCAGACGTGGTTCGACAACAACCGGTTCAACGACAACGAGCACAATCATGTGCATCTGCGTTCGCAGCTCATCGAATACGATCCCGGTCTCGCCGCGTTGTGCCGTGAAGTCTTTGGCGACACGGAAATCAAATACACCAAGCCGGCCACGCGCCTGACCGGTCACATGGCCGGATACGATCCGGGAGAAGCGCCAGCCTTCGCGTGGCCCGACCGGCTCAAGAAAGCGAAGGTGGTAATCAGCGCGAAGATCAAGGCGCGGAACGAGGCGGCGAACGGCGCCTCAGATCGCGAGGCGCGCGAGATTGCCGGTTGGTCCGTTCACATCCGCAAAGAGCTGCTCTCCGATGATCCTGCGGCCACAGCATATGCGCTCGAATTGTTGCAGGCTCAGCTTGAAAACATCGTGCGCGTCGTGCCGCACGCAGCGGTGGCGGAATTGAAAAAAGTGCCGCTGTGGATTTCGCCGGAGTATCCCGGCGTGCAGCTGCGCGCGGAGTATCACCCCGATGCGGGCTGGCTCCGCGAACATGGCCGCGACCCGGCGATGGCGAAGGGCGTCGAGTTTACAAACGTCCGCATCTTCGACGCCGAGGTGAAGCGCATGCCGGTGTTTGTGCTGCACGAACTGGCCCACGCGTATCACGACCGCGTGCTCGGTTTCGACAATCCGGAGATCATCGCGGCCTACGAACGCGCGAAGGCGAACAAGAGTTACGACGCCGTCGAACGCCAGCGCACTGACGGCCGGCCGAACACCTTCGAGCGCGCCTATGCGATGACCAATCACAAGGAATACTTTGCCGAGACGAGCGAGGCGTTCTTTGGGCGCAATGACTTCTTCCCGTTCACCAAAGATGAACTCAAACAGCACGACCCGCAGATGCACGCGCTGCTCGAGAAGGTTTGGAACCTGCAACCGAAATGAAAATCACCCGCATTCTGGCGTATCGCGTCGAGCTGCCGTTGCACGAAGTCACCTACAAGTGGAGCGGCGGAAAATCGGTCGCGGTGTTCGACAGCACGATCATCCGCGTGGAGACGGATACGGGCTATGTCGGGCACGGAGAGGTGTGTCCGCTCGGACCGTTCTATCTTCCCGCCTATGCTGAGGGCGTGCGCGCCGGTCTCCGCGAACTCGGTCCGCATCTGCTCGGCGAAGACCCGCGCCAGCTCGTGAAGCTGAATCGGAGAATGGACGCGGCGCTCAAGGGGCATCCGTACGTGAAGAGCGGCATCGACATCGCGTGCTGGGACATTCTCGGGCAGGCGACTGGCATGCCTGTGTGCGAGCTGCTTGGCGGGCGGTATGGCGAGGACGTGCCGCTTTACCGCGCTATCTCGCAGGAATCGCCGGATGAAATGGCGGCTCGGTGAACCGGTGGTGATTGTCGGCTGACCCGGCGCGCAGCGAGCGCGCTTGATTTCCAAAGAGCAGCGTCAAGACTCGCGCGATGAACGAATCCATGACCAGCACTGCCTTTGTCATCGATGGCTATCGCACGGTGAAAACGCTCGGAGTTGTCCGCGGGATCATCGTGCGCTCACGGTCGATCGTCGGGAATATCGGCGCCGCGCTTCAGACCCTCGTGGGTGGGAATATCTCGATCTATACCGAGCTGTGCGAAAAGACGCGGGCGGATGCGTTTCGACTGATGCTCGAACATGCCGAGGCGCTCGGGGCGAATGCGATCGTCGGCGTGCGCTATGATGCGACGGAAGTCATGCAAGGCGTGACCGAGGTGCTCTGCTACGGCACGGCGGTCCTGGTGCAAGCGGAAACGGTCTGACGACTCGATGGGCGCTTACTCGAAATCGTAGATGACGGCGCGCGAGCAGTTCGGCTTGAAGGCTTTCTCGACGAATTCGAGGTGCAGCGGATGGATTTGGTAGGCTTCTTCCTCCTGCTTATTCTCGAACTGAAGATTGAGCGCGACCTGGTAGCTTTGATCGACGACATCGCGATGGCTCTTGACCATGCGGCCGACATGGAAGCTCTTCACGCCGGCAATGGGGCGGAGATATTTTTCCGCGCCGGCGACAAGTTCATCGGTGGCGTTGGCGATTTCGGGCTTGGTCCAAAAGATGACGACGTGAGAGAGCATGGTGGGGTTTGTGGAATAATGAGTTGATGGATGACGCCGGGCAGTTTGGTATCCGGGGCGAGCTTCGCCAAGCAAAGGCTCACTGCCGCCCTATGAAACGTTCACTTTTTTCCACCCTGATCGCCGCATCCACGCTGCTCACCGGATGCGGTTCGCTGGAAAATCCGCTCGCCGGATTTTTTCATACGGGTCACGACGCGAGGGTTTATAATGCGCAGACCGGTCAGTTTGAATGGCCCGAGGAAAAGAAGGCGCCCAAGCAGCGGAAATCTGCGGATGTAGCTGCCGCGCTCGCGTCCACACCCGCGCCAGCGGGGCGGAACGATGGACGTTATTTCGACGCCCAGAAAAATCAGTGGATCGAGCAGCAACCGGACGATGCGGCAGTGGCTGCCCACCGCCCCAAGGCTGCCCAGCATCCGAAGGCGGTTGCTGCCACGGCTGCACCGCTGCCAACTCCGGTGCCGAGCCCGGTGCCAGCGCAGGCCACTGGCTATTACAATACGTCCACCGGAAAGATCGACTGGGCGGCGGGTGCGGCTCCCGCGCGCGCGCCAATGCCCACACCCGCGCCGGCGAAGCGCTGGTGGTGGCCGTTTTAGCGGATGCTGGAAAGCGGAAAGGCGACCTGCTTTTCCTGGCGAAGAATCTTTGCGCAGCGCGCGGCGAGCTGGGGCGTCGGCTGGGCCGGATTCCACATGCGTGGGTTGGGCAAAAGCGCCGCGAGTGCGACGCATTGTTCGCGACCGAGCGCGTGTGCGCTCACGCCAAAATGCGCGCGGGCTGCGGCTTCGATTCCATAAATGCCGTCACCCATTTCGATGACGTTGGCATAGAGTTCGAGGATGCGGGCTTTTGAAAGCAGCGCCTCCATCCAGAATGTGTAGTATGCTTCCAATCCTTTGCGCACCCACGATCGGCCCTGCCACAGGAACAGCGACCGGGCGCATTGCATAGTGATCGTCGAAGCGCCCCGTGGCTCCTGACCGGTTTGTTCCGCTTGCCGACGGGCGAGTTTTATTTCGCGCCAGTCAAAGCCGTGGTGCTGGAAAAAGCGCTGGTCTTCGGCGATGAATACGAACCGGAGAAAGTCACGCGGGATCCTGGCGAGAGGAAGCCACGCGTACTGGCGCCCGGCTGGAGTTCCGCTCTCCCAGCGACTCTCGATTTGCCGAATCAACATGAGCGGTGTCACGGGTGGATCGACGAAGCGCACGACGGCTACCTCGATGATCGGTGTGACGATGAGCACCAGCAAGACGAGGCCCAACCAGAATACCCAGCGGCGACCCGCCCGCCCGCGCGGACTCGGGCGTTTGCTCAAAGCACCCGAACCTGCGGCGGCGGCATCACCACCGGACGAACCCGCTGAATTTTCAAGCGACCTTCTTCTTCCGGTCTCGGTGTCACTTCGGCTTCAGTGATGTCGATGACATTGGACTCTTTTCTCCTCGATTCGCGGCCTCTCGCTTCGCGCGGCTTCGACTCGGGGATGGCCTCTGGTGCAGGTTCTTCCGGGGGCGGTGCCGCCGTCGGCTTCGGAGCAGGCGCAGGTTGTGAAACCGGCGCCGGCGGGGGAGGCGGCGGTGCGCTGCTGGGCTCGCGTTTCATCGCGGAGAAGGTGGCCTGGGTGTTCACCTCTTCAAGCATCTGGCGCTGCTCGTCCATGAGCTTTTCGATCCGCTCGCGCATGCTGTCGCGCTGGTGGACGACGCTGTCGCGCTCGCGGCGGAAGCGGGCCAGTTCCCGTTCGATGCGGGCTTTCGATTCCATCTCGGCGGCGGCAATGGCGGCGCGTTCTTTTTCCAGCGCGGACATCTTCTCCGCCAGTCGGTTGCGTTCCGCTTCGAGGAGCGCCAGGGCGTCGTCGCGCTGCTTGACCACGCCTTTGAATTCCCGGGCGAAGACTCCGCCCTGGGCTTTGTGCGACTCCCGCGCTTCTTCCAATTCGGCGGTGAGTTTTTGTTTTTCGGCGAGAATCGCGTCGCGTTCCTCTGCGAGTTTGGCGTGCTTCTGATCGAACTCAAGGGACATCGCGGCGAGCCGCTCGGCGACTGTGGAACTGATGTTCTGCGCCTCTTCGTTGGCCGCCGTGAGCGCGGCGATTTCCACGGGGTACTTGCGCTCGGCATGAAGGAGCGCTTCGCGGAGCTTGTCACGATCCGTCGTGACGGCGCTCAGGACGGCATTCATCTGCGTCGAGAGTTCCTCGAGTGCTTGATCCTTTTCCTTGCGGACGGCGGCGAGCGTCTTCTCGTACTCCGCATTGAGGGCGGCGAGTTTCGCATCGTGATCCGTGACGAGCTTGGTCTTCTCGAGGACGAGATTGGAAACAGCGGCGTCCTTTTCGGCTTGCACCGTCGAGAGGATGCGCTCGTGCTTTCCGGCGGTCGTGGCGAGCGCTGCCCGGTGCTCTGCCACAAGCTTGGCCATGGCTTCCTCCTGTTGCTTGAGCCGCGAACGGTTGGTCGTTTCGCCGAGTTGCGCTTCGGCGAGAGCGGCTTCGGTCTTGCGGAGTTTCGCCTGCAATTCGTCGGTTTGGCGTTGAGCCTCGGAAAACTGGCGCGCGATTTCCGACGCGCTGGTGTTGGCCGCATCGTGTTTGGCGCGGAGTTCCGCCAGCGCTTTTTCGTGGGCGACTTGGGAGCTGGCAAACTCATGCGCGAGGGCGTCCTTGGTGGTGCGCAGAGCGCTGCGGTCGCGGTCGAGTTCCGCGAACGCGAAGGCGTGTTCGTGCTTGGACGCGGCTAACTCGGTGGTCAGGCTTTCGATCTTCGCGAGCAGATTGTCGCGGTGCGTCGTCGTCTCTCCGTGAGCGGACTGGGTGTTGGAAAGTTCCGCGGCGAGGGCGTTGTGACGCGCTTGAAGTTCATCGCGACCTGTGCGCAGGGCCGTTAAGTCCTGGGTCAGCGCATCGAGTTTCGCGTTCAGCGCGTCGCGCTCGGCCTGGCGCTCGGCGAGCGCTTTTTCTTGCGCCGCTTTAGCCGCGGCTGCCGCGTTGGTCAGCGCTGATTCGTGCGCATAACGGGCCTGGGCCATTTCCTTCACGAGTGCGGCTTTTTCCGCCGAGAGAACTTCGCGGCCGGCGCGCATTTCCGCGAGAGCCTTTGCTTCCAATTCACGTCCCTGGCGGGCGGTGGCGAGATCGCGTTCCCATTGCTCGCGCTGCGCCTGTTGATCGGTCTTGAGTTTGGCCAGCTCGGCGCTGGCCTTTTCCCGTTCTTTCACCGCCGCGTCGCGTTCCGCTTCGATCTTTTGTTTCTCGGTGCGCAAGCCGCCGATGGTCGCTTCGCTGCCGGTCTTGAGCTGATCGAGGGCCGCGTTCCGTCCGGTGAGTTGCTCGGTGTGAGCGGCGAGATTCGCCGCGAGTTTATCCCGCTCGCCGCTCATTTTATCCCGCTCCTGAAGCAGGGATTTGATGCGATCGCGATAGGCTTTGCTGTCGGCTTCAAACTGCGCGCCCGCCCGGGCATCCCAGGCGCTGCTCGACGCCTGAATTGCCGCGAGGTTATCGCGCGCGATACTGGCTTCGTTGGTGAGTTTTGAATTCGCCTCGAGGAGAACTTTGATCTGGCCCTGCGCTTCCTCGAGTGCCCGGGTGGTTTCGTTTTTTTGCTTCGAGAGTGTAGCCCCATGCTCACTCTGCAGAGCGGCGGAAGTTTCCCGCAACTTGGCGGCGGCTGCTTCCTGCGCGGCCGCCATGCCCTTGCGCATTTGCTCGAGTTCGCCGTTCAGTTTGGCATGGCCGGCGGTCAGCGCGTCGAGCTGCGCTTCCCGCTTGCCGAGGGCATCGGCCAGCGTTTCGCGCTGCGAGAGCAGGGTTTCGTGCTTCTTGCGGAGCGCGACGTGCGCCTCGTGTTCGCTGCGGAGTGAAGCGTGCGTCTCCCCGAGCTTGGCCGCGGTCGTATCCTGGGTGGATTGCAAGTCCTTGCGGGCCTTCGCGAGATCGGTGGCGAGCTGGGCATTCGTGGCATCCAGCGATTCAACCCGCGCCTGATATTCGGCTTCACGATCGGCGAGGACCGTCTCGTGTTCACTTCGGAGGACGGCGTGAGTTTCGAGAATTTTGGTCGCGGCAGCCTGGTGGGTCGCGGCCACATGTTTCCGCGCGTCTTCCAGCTCCGAGGCCAGCCGGGTTTTCTCGTCGGTGAGCGCTTCAATCCTGGCCTGCGCTTCCTTGAGAAAGGATTCGCGTTGGGCAATCGAGGCTTGCTGTTCGCCGCTGAGGGCGGGTTGCGATTCCTGAGCCTGGCCGTCCGCCTGACGGAGTTGTGATTCTGAGAGTTCCGTTTTCAGTTTGCCGTTCTCGGCGGTCAGCGCTTCGACTTTGGCTTGGACATCTTTGAGGTTGCGCGCGGCCAGATCCTGATGTTCGGCAAGCGCAGCTTCGAATTCCTGACGGACGACCGATTGTGCGTCTTGAATCCTCGCGGTCACCGGTTCCTGGTGCCGACGGACTTCGGTGAGTTCCGCGGTGAGTTTGGTGTTGGCGGCGGTGAGTGCTTCGACTTTGGCCTGGACTTCCTTGAGGCTGCGCGAGGCGAGGGTCTCGCGTTCGGCGAGAGTGGCTTCGTGCTTGCTGCTGGAGGCGGCCTGCGCTTCCTGAATTTTGGCGGCCTGCGCTTCCAGACTCCGGCGGGTTTCCGCGAGTTCCGCGGTGAGCTTCGTGTTGGCGGAGCTAAGTGTCTCGACCTCGGCCTGGACTTCCTTAAGGTTGCGCGCGGCGAGGCCTTCGCGTTCGGCGAGCGCGGCTTCGTGTTCGCTGCGGAGGGCGCTTTGCCTTTGCTGAGCTTCGCCGACGGCGGTTTCCCGGGTCGCAGCGATCGTCTTGCGCGCACCTTCGAGTTCGGAAGTCAGTTTGAGGTTGGCCGCGTTGAGCGTTTCGACCTGTTCCTTGACTTCGTTCATCGTGCGCGCGCCTTCCGCATCGCGCTTCCGAAGGGCGGCTTCGTGTTCGCGCCGGAGACCGGCGGTCGCTTCCTCGATCTTGGCCGCAGATTCCTGCTGGAGTCGGTCCGCTGAGGAAAGCTGGCGTTCGATCTTGATCTTGGCTTCCCGCTCGCGGCCGAGTTCCTGCGCGCTTTCGCGCTGCCCGGTTTCCATGACGTTGATGCGCCGCTGCAATTCCTCAATCTGTCGCTGATATTCCTTCTGCGAACGTTCTGCGCCCGCTGCCGCACCCGCACCGCCAGCGGCGTGCTTTTGGAATTCCGCCAGTTGCTTTGAAAGTTCCGCCTGCCGCTGGGCGAGGGTGTCACGCTCGGCGACGATCTCCTTCAGCCGCTGATCGCCCGACAGGCCTTTGTTCATTTCCGCCTTGAGACTGGACAACTCCTGCTTGAAGGCGTCCCGTTCCTGCTGCGCCTTGCTCAAGTTCTCCGCGGATTTGACGGCGACGCTCTTTTCAAACACGACCTGCTCGTCCCGGTCGTCAATTTCCTTTTTGGCCCGAGCGAGACCGAGCAGGACTTTTTCCCGCTCGTCGGCGAGAATCTTGCGCTGCTGATCCGAGACGGCGAGTTGCCGCTCGAATTCGCCTTTGGCTCGGGATATAAGATTGCGGAGATTGTCCCGGTCCCGGAGGATTTCCTCCTTGGTCATCCGTTGATCTTCCTCGGGACTGAGCGCAGGGATGTTAAACTCCAGAGCCTTGATGATCGGGGGCGCGCTGGCTGCGGGTTTGGGACTTGCGGCGGCCGGCGGCTCGGCGCTCGGGGCACTGGGAACTGCGCCACCGGGGATGATATTGCGGACGGCGCGCCGGGTGCGCAGTTTCTCGGAAAGGGATTCCGCTGCAGCGGACGACAAGCCGGGCGCAGAACCGCCACCGCCGCCGGGAGCCGCTTTGTAAGCGGAGAGCAGCTTCATCACTTTCTGCCACGGGAATCGCACTTCTGTTCCATCGGATGGCAGAACCTGCTCGCGAAAAATCGCCGGCACACGACGATAGATTTCGACGAGCGGGATCATGGTCTGACCGCGGGCAATTCGCTCGGCGAGTTCCGGGATATCGAATGTCACCGGTGTCGCCGGGTCGCACTTCTCGGCAATCAGCATCTGCGGCGGCAGGCGATTGAGGAAATCACCGAGTTCCAGCGTCACCTCGTGCTGCGGTGCGCTGGCTGGCGGAGCTTGCTCCGGCGCTTTTTTCTCTGGAGCCTGGAGTTTTAAATCGGGGCTGAATCCCGATGGAGCGGCCGCAGCGGCGGTGGTTGGCTTGGGCGCGTCCGATTTGCGTCCGGGAGGATTTTGCGGCTTCGGTTCCGCCTTTGCCTCGGGCTTCTTTTCAGGCGCCTTCTTTTCAGGAACCTTGGGTTTGAAACGATCGAGGAATGACATGAGCCGTCGTGATATTCGAAAGGAATATTAGTATTTTATCCTGTAAAGGGGGAACTACTTACCCGGTCGTAGGGGGTTTGTCTGTAAAGAATACAGGTTCCGTGGGTTTTTCTGGCCACCCTTCAACGCAGAATTGTCCGCACGTTTCCGCGAGGCGACCCGGAAGCACGGCGGTCAGCCGGACTGAATCGCCCTCGTAGGCTGTCTGGAGCACCCGCGCCTGCCGCTGGATGCGCGCGAGCAGCGCACCTTCGCGCTGCGGGATGAGGAGCTCGCGAGTCACCGAGCCCGCGGCGACGAAATCGGCCATGCGCTCGACGAGTTGCGGCACTCCTTCGCCAGTGTGGACCGAGATGAAGAGGGCGTCCGGGAAATGCCGGCGGAGCGCAGCCAGCGTCGCGGGCTCCGGCGTCTTGTCGATCTTGTTGAAGACCGTGAGCGTCGGTTTGTCGTCCGCCCCGAGTTCTGCGAGCACCTTCATGGTCGTATTGTGAAATTCCATAACCTCGGGCTGACTCGCATCGAGGAGATGGATGAGAAAGTCGGACATGGTGGCTTCCTCGAGAGTCGCGTTGAAAGCCTCGACGAGCCGGTGCGGCAGTTTGCGGACGAAGCCGACGGTATCGGTGAGCAGGAGCGGCTGCTTGTTGGGCAGCGCGATTTTTCGAGTCGTCGTATCGAGCGTGGCAAAGAGTTTGTCTTCGATCAGGACGTCCGCTCCGGTCAGTCGGCGGAGGAGCGAGGATTTGCCGGAGTTTGTGTAGCCGACGATGGCGGCGTTTGGAACCGGCGTGCGTTTGCGGTCCTTGCGCTGCGTTGCCCGGGCTGCGCGCACGTTCACGAGTTCGCGTTTGCAACGGTCGATCGCCACACGGACGCGGCGTTTGTCCTGTTCGAGCTGGGTCTCACCTTCACCGCGCGCACCGATGCCACCGCCCTGCCGGACGAGATGGCTCCAGGCTTGTGTGAGCCGGGGCAGCGAATACTCCATCATCGCGAGTTCCACCTGGAGCCGTGCTTCTTTCGTCTGGGCCCGCTGTCCGAAAATATCCAAGATCACCTCCTGACGATCGATCACGGAAATCCCCGCCAGTTTTTCCCAGTTCCGCTGCTGGCTGGGCGACAGCTCGTTGTCGAAAATGATGATGTCGAGCTGCTGCTCCTTCGCTCGCGCCACGATTTCATCCGCCTTCCCGGAGCCGATCAAATAGCGCGCGTGCTGCTCGCGATGATGCACCACCAGGCGGTCGATGATCGGCACGCCCAGAGTGTTCACGAGTTCCTCGAGTTCTTCGAGCAGGCTGGTCGCCTCGGCGCGGGCGTGGGGCTCATGGTAGGCGCCGACGATCAGCGCGCGCTCCGCCATTTTTGCTCGCTCTTTGATATCAAACATGAGTTGCCAGAGGCTCTACAGTAGCGGATGCGGGCGCGAGGCGCAAAGGGAGACATCGCCGGATTTTTCCACAATCTCCGCTCCGGTTTATGGTTTCGCATCGCCGCCGCGGGTGCGCTAGTCTGCCGGCCAAGCGCGATGAAAAACCTCCTTTTTCAGCAAAAGCTGGCGCTGCTCGGAGCGGTCTTTTTGCTGCCCTTGGTGATCGTCGTCTATTTGCTGGTGTCGTCTGTTTACAACCTCGGCGTCGCCACCGCCCGACACGAACTGCTCGGCGTCGAGTACGCGCAGCCCTTGCTTCCGCTGTTGCGCGATTTACAGCGCTTGCGTGGTCTGACCGCGGCGGTTCTCGCCGGCCGGTCCGGGCTGGAAAAAAATCTCGGCATCGCCCGCTCGGATGTGCAGCGCGATCTCGCTGTGCTCGACGCTGTCGATACCCGCCTGCGCGGGCCGTTAAAGCGCGAAGGCCAGTGGCCGATGCTCGCCGACCGCTGCCGCGCGTTGCTCGATCCCGGTGCACCGCCTGCCGCGACCATCGACGAGACCTCTCGCGCCATCCAGCAGGGACTCGATCTCCTCGCGGAAATCGGCGATTGCTCCGAACTGACCCTCGATCCGGAACTCGGCAGCTATTACTTCACCGCGCTGTTTTTGTGGAAGCTGCCGCAGCACGCCGCGGAGGTGGCGGCGGCCTGGAGTCGGGTGGCGGCCAGTCCCGCTGGCCGGCCGGTCTCGGCGGAGACGCGCGAGGATCTGCGGCGCATTTCCGGTCTCATCGATTTCCTGCACACCGAAGCCAATCGAGCGTTGGCCAAGGCGTGGGACGGCGCGCCAGGTGCCGGCCGCCATTTGAAAATCCCGCCGTCGGTGGGGATGGCGACAAACGACCCGATCAATCAGGCGCTGACCGCGGGCACGCTCACGGTCGAGCCCGCGGCGCTTGTGCAAATGATGACGACCCGTTTGGATGCCGATTACGAACTCGCCGCGCGGGTCAGCCTCGTGCTCGCGGATTTGCTCAAGGAGCGCATCGCGCGGCTCGAGCGTCGGATTCAGATTTCCTTCGGCCTGGGCGTCGCCGGCCTGCTGCTCGTCTCCGGGCTCGGCTGGTGGCTGATCCACGACATCACCCGGCCACTCGAAGCGCTGGCCAAAACCGCCCGCGCCATCGGCAGCGGTGACATGGATGCGCCGGTGACTGTCGAGCCGCGCCGCGACGAAATCGGCGACCTCGCCGACGCACTGCGCCGGATGATCACCGCCCAGCACCAGAGCCGCGAAGAGCTCGTCGGCAACAACCTCGCGATGCTCGCGGCCAACGAAAAACTTCACGTCAAAACCGTCGAAGCGCTGCGCCTCGCGATCGAAGCCGACGACGCCAACCGGGCCAAGCGCGAGTTCCTCGCCGTCATGAGCCACGAGATTCGCACGCCGATGAATGGCATCATCGGCATGACCGAACTCGCGCTCAATACCGAGCTCTCGACGACGCAGCGCGAGTATCTCGAGATGGTAAAAAGCTCGGCCGAAACTCTGCTCGAACTGCTCAACGACATCCTCGATTTTTCCAAGATCGAAGCCGGCCGCCTCGAATTGGAGCACACGGATTTCGAGTTGCGCGACCTGCTCGGCGACACCATGCAAAGCCTCGGTATCCGGACGCACGCCAAGGGCCTCGAACTGGCGCTCCAGATCCGTCCGGACGTGCCCGACGCGCTCACTGGCGATCCCTTTCGCCTGCGCCAGATCATCGTCAATCTCGTCGGGAATTCGCTCAAATTCACGGACTCCGGCGAGATCACCCTACTCGTCGAAAATGTCGGGCTGCGCGCTGACGAGGCGGTGTTGCGCTTCGTCGTACGCGACACCGGCATCGGCATTCCGCCCGACGCGCGCGGACGCATCTTCAACGCCTTTTCCCAAGCCGACAACTCGACGACGCGGCGCTACGGAGGCTCGGGTCTCGGGCTCGCCATTACCAGCCAGCTCGTCGGCCTCATGGGTGGAGAGATCGGCGTCGAGAGCGAGGTGGGGAAGGGGAGTGCGTTCACGTTTACCGCGCACTTTCGCCGGCATCAGGAACGCCCGCCGGAGCTCATCCCCGAGCTGAAACATTTGCGAGTCCTGGCGGTCGATGACAACGCGACGAACCTCGTCATTCTCCGCGAGTTGTTCACGAGTTGGGGCATGGAAGTGGCGGTGGCGGATTCCGCGGCGACGGCTCTGGAGAAGCTCGAAATGGCCGCGCAGGGTGGTGTGCCG
>JBBSDS010000026.1:0-25501 GCA_038240495.1 Chthoniobacterales bacterium
CGCCGAGCCGGCGCTCGCGAAGGCGGTCGTGAAGTTGATCAAGGACGCGAATCCACGCGTGCGCTTCCACGCCGCGCTCGCCAGCGCGCGACTGAAACCGGCGGATGCAGCAGCGCCGCTCCTCGAAGCGATCCGCGAGCACGGCAATGGCGATGGGTGGCTGCGGCACGCGCTCGTCACCGGCCTCGCCGCTTGCGCGTAGAGCAGCGACCTCGCGGCCGCGGCGCACGAGCCGAATCGCGCGGTGCGGCTCGGCTGCCTGCTCGCGCTCGCGCGGAATCGCGATGCCGCCGTGGCCGATTTCATCGACGACGCCGATCCACGTCTCGCCGCCGAAGCCGCCATCGCCATTCACGACGATCTCAGTATTCCCGACGCGCTCCCGCGTCTCGCCGCGTGGCTCGCGAAAGCACCCGCCGGTAGCACCGAGCCCGCGCTGCGCCGGGCTGTGAACGCGAACTTTCGCCTTGGCACGCCCGAGGCCGCGGCACGCGTCACCGCCTTCGCGCTCAATTCCGTCGCGGAGGCAGCCGTGCGCGAAGAATCACTCACGCAACTCATGCTCTGGCCGGAGCCGCCGCTGCTCGACCACACAGACGGCCGCTACCGGAAATTCGCAGCGCGTCCAGCCGACTCCGTCCGCACCGCGCTCCAGCCAAAAGTGGACGCATTGCTCGCGCTCGAGTCGGCAGAGTTGCGCGCGCTCGGTCTCGAGCTGTTGCTGAAGTATAAGCTGCAAGCGCCGACGCAGCCGATCGTGGCGCTCATCGCCGATGCAAACATCCCCGCGCAAGTCCGCCTCGAAGGCCTGCGCCTCCTCGCCGCGCAGGATCCGAAATCGCCGGAGCTCGCGCAAACGCTCGAAACCTGGCTTCAGTTGCCGAAAGGCGTCCAGCCCTCCGCACTGCGCGCCGAGGCGTTGCGCATCCTCGCCAAACGCGACACGCAGCGCGCCTTTGATGTCGCGCGCACGCTGCTCGGCGAGGGCGAAGTCGAAGAGCAACAAGCCGCGTGGAACGTCCTCGGCGCGCTCGGCACGCCGGCCGCAGACACACTCATCACCGAGGGCCTGAACAAGCTCGCCGCCGGCCGGAAAGTGCCCGCCGCGACGCAGCTCGATCTCCTCGAAGCCGCCACTACGCGGTCCGCCAATGCACCCACCGTCGCCGCCGCCCGCGACGCTTTTGAAAAACTACGCGAATCGCAAACCGACGCGGTCTCGGCGTTCAGCGAATGCCTCGAAGGCGGTGACACCGAAGCCGGCCGCGAAGTCACACAAGCGAACGTCGCCGCGAATTGCGTCGCGTGTCACCGCTTCGCGAAAGGCTCCGGCAGCGAAGTCGGACCGCCGCTCGAATCCGTCGCCTCGCGCCACGACCGCCGCTATTTGCTCGAATCGCTCGTCGATCCCGGCGCGCAAGTCGTGCTCGGCTACGGCCTCGTCAGCATCACAAAAAAGAACGGCGAGTCCGTCGCCGGCACGCTGCTCGCCGACGACGCCGAGTCCGTTCGTCTCCGCCTGCCCGACGGCAAAGAGACCAGCATCCCGCGCGACGGCATCACTGCCGAAACGCCCGCCATTTCGATGATGCCGCCGATGGGCAGCGTCCTCAACCGTCGTCAAATCCGCGACGTTGTCGCCTACCTCGCGACACTCAAACCCGCGTCGAAATCGAAGAAGCCACAGCCGAAGGGCCAGCAATAGGACGGAGCTGGACACACCGCGCGCACGGACGTCACCACGAATGAGCCGATCGACGTTTTGTGCGGGATGACCAGCCGTCGTGCTTTTCTCCAAGCGAGTCTGGTCGAGCTACTCGGGCTGAAGGAATCCTGAAGGGGAAGCTAGGATATTAGGCGGCGGTTGAAAAACCTCCAAACTCGGAGTCATCCTGATCGGAGCGGAGGCGGAAAGGCGGGCGTAGCGCAGTCGAAGGATCCCGTGGAATTGACAAGCGAGGTCTTCGCGAAAGCCGATGGCGCTTGCTGCGGGCACCTTTGGCGACTCCACGGGATCCTTCGACTCCGCGCCGCGCCACCTTCGCGCATCGCGGCGCTTCGCTCAGGATGACTGTCCTTGCTGAGGTCTTCAAAAGGCTGTTAGCCGGCGGTGTTACCGCCGGCTGATTTCCATTCGTCCCTCCGGGACGTTCTGCGCAGATACAGAGTAAGTTAACCGCGCAAGGAGCGGTCACTCGGCGTGCTTCGTCACCGTCACACTCTGGAGGTAGTATTTGCTGAATTTGTCGCCGTCGGACACGAGCGAGAAATTGTAGCCCCAGTAGTTCACAAACTGCGGGTCTTTGATCTGCCAGTGGACGGTGTGCCACTCCTTGTTATCTGGAACCGTGTACCACCCGCCAGCGGTCTTGAAGCCGCTGGTGGATTCATACACGAGCTTGAAGCCGGCGTTGTCATTGGCCTCGTTGCGGCGCACAACGGCGGTGATCTCGATGGGCGTGGTCGTGTAGGACAGGAAGCCGGGATCGACGATGAAGAGATTTCCGCCGGGCACATTGCCCGCGCGTGCCGAACCGCCGTAAGCAACGACGGCTTGGGCAACGGCATCGCCGGACAGTGTGTGCAGCCCTTTCTCGGCCTGCTGGTCACCCATCGTGATCGAGACTGATTTCGCCTTCGCATAATCGCCGCCCCACGGTAGCGGCTTGCTCGTGTTAGCTTGCGCTTGCTTGAGCAAAGCATCCGGCACGTCGAGCGCGAGGATCGGCGCCACGGTTAGCACATGCTTGTCCGCCTTGGTAAGGTCACCAGTCAGCGGATTCACCATCTGCACCGACCGACCGAAGCTTATCTCATCGGCTGATCCCTTTCGCCCCCAGGCGACGAGCACTGTTCCCTTCGTACCTTGAAACACGAAACCGTAATGCTTCTCATTCAGCAGCACCCATCCGAGGTAAGTGGGATGCTGACCGAGATGCTGGATCATCTGCGCCATCGCGGTGTAAGACGGGCGCGGCGTACCTTTGCGATCGAGCAAGCCCATCGGGCCGCTGTCGCCGTCCATGCCTTCGAACCATTGGATGCACGCGACGCCCTGCGCGATGCCCATCGTGTAAGCTTTAACCAGCGCATGGGCCTGCGTGTCTGCGCCTTTTTTCACATCGCAGCCGAGCTCGGTGAAGATGATTGGCACATCCGCTTTCGCCGCGTTTTGCACGGCGAGCATCTTCCGCACGGTGGGCACGATGTTCATGAAGACGGCCTCCGTTCCGGCGTTGTCCGCTATGCCATTGAGTACTTCGTACGGATGCAGCGTGATGTAGTCGAAATGATCCTTCGCGCCCGCCTTGATGGCCTGCTCGAGATAGCTCATGTGAACTGATTTCGCAGCCAGTCCGATGAGGCATGCAGGATCGGCCGCCTTGGCCGCGTCGTAGGAGCTCACGACGATCTTCGCGTAATCCGATGCGGTTTGATCGCGGCCCGTGCCATTCGGCGGCTCGTTCCACACCTCCCAGCGGCGGATTCTACCTTTCGTGTGTTGCACGATCGCCGAGACATACGCGGACCACGCGGGAAGGTTATTCACGGGCAGTGTGCCCGGTTTGTCCTTTGTGTTCCATTTCACTCCGCCGTTGAGCAGTCCGCCGAAAATGAAGCCATGCTCCGAGAGATAGCTCATTTGTTCATCCAGCGCCGTCCAATCGAACTTACCCTCCTGCGGTTCCACTTGTGACCAGCCAGTGCCGCACGCCCGGTAATAACGAAGCCCGATCGTCTCCATCTGCGGAATCCACCGCGCGGCATCCTGCGCCGATCTGTTATTGGTGTGGCAACTCCCAATGCCAAATGGCCCCAGCTCTGTGCCCTCTGTTTTCGCTGGCTGATCGGCAGCGAATGTTCGAGAGGCAGAGACGAGGGCAACGGTGAGAAGAAAAGCGCGATGTTTCACGATTGGCAGTCGCTCAAACTACCTTTTTCTGGCGTGCGTTCCAATAGGAACCCAGCACGCCCGCCGCATGCTCCACCCCGATCAACGACACGCGGGTAGTGGATTAAATTGGCGAGACGACCTGTAGCGGCGGTCTATGACCGCCGAGAACGTGCTGGGCAGCTTCAGTCGGCGGTCACAGACCGCAGCTCCAATCCCAAACTTATCCACTCCCGACACGCGCCTTGACATCCGCGCCGCACCCGCGTGAGTGTGCGCTCCTTACCAATGACGACGCAAACCTCCATCTGCATCTCGATGCTTCCGGTCCAAACCGGTTGGTGCATCGCGGCTGCGCGCGTGGAGTCCCGAAACTTCGTCAATGCCATTAAGCCGCACCCCGACCAGGGTTGTTTTCCGATGACTGATTAAATCCAAAAGTCAGACTGAAGAACGCAACCCTGCTCACCGAAAGGTGGCAGGGTTTTTTGTTCCCCCAGTCACACGCCGCCATGCCAAAACCCGCCCCACCCCAATCCATGCTCACCGATCTACGGCTGCTGCCGAGATCGTTCTGGGTGCTTTTTGCCGGAACGTTCATCAACCGCTTCGGCACATTCGTCTGGCCGTTTCTCACGATCTACCTGACGCGCCAGGGCCATTCGCTGACGGAGGCCGGGTTCGCCGTAAGCGCCTTCGGACTCGGCTCGCTGTGCGGCGGATTGCTCGGCGGATGGCTGGCCGACAATATCGGACGGCGGAACACGATCGTGCTGGGAACATTCGGCTCGGCTGTTTCTTTCATGCTGCTCTACACGGCAGGAACGCTGCCGGCGATCATCGCCTGCGCGCTCCTCGCGGGGTTGACCAGCGGGACTTACCAACCGGCGATCGGTGCGCTCTTCGTGGACATCGTGCCAGTGGCGCAGCGGACGCGCGGCTATGCGGCCATCCGCCTGGCCGCAAATGCCGGCTTTGCCTGCGGCGCGGCGACCGGTGGATTGCTGGCAAATTATTCCTTCTTCTGCCTGTTCGCCGGCGACGCGCTGACGACGGCGCTCTACGGCTGTATCGCGCTGCTGTGGCTTCCGCACGGCTTGCGCGGACAGACGAAGCGTGCGCCGTGGGGCGACGCGCTGCGCTACATCGCAAACGACCGCGCGTTTCGCACACTTTGGATCGCCGCGTTCCTTTCGGCCCTCGTCTTTTCGCAATCAGCTTCAACTTACTCGCTCCATATAACGCGGCGCGGATTGACGTTCGATGGCTTCGGCTTGCACCTCGCGCCCGAAGCCATCTACGGATTGTTGCTTGCTTGGAACGGGGTGTTGATCGTGCTCACCGAGTTGCCGCTGACTTCACTCACGCTGCGCTTCGACGCGCGGCGCGTGATGGCGCTCGGCTATTTGCTCGTTGGATTCGGCTTCGCCTTGAACACCTGGGCGCAAAGCATTTCCGCACTCTGGATCGCGATGACGATCTTCACCGTGGGCGAAATGATCAGCGCGACGACGACGAGTGCCTTTGTCTCGCGGCTCGCGCCCGAACGGATGCGCGGCCGCTACATGGGCACGCTCGGACTGGCTTGGAACGGCGCGGGCATCTTCGGCCCGCAGCTCGAATTCCGGCTCTTCGCGATCAACCCGCAACTCGTCTGGCTCGGCTGCGGCCTGTTGGGCATTGCTGCCGCTGCGACGACGCTCGTTTTCGGAAATGGGAAGCCGATTACAGAACCCAAGCTGGCGCCGGTGCCCAAGCGGGATGCCGCTTTGGTGTAATATCAAAACGCAATAGAACTTCGGGACTTTCGCCTGGCGGGCGGAGCTCCCGCGACGTCGAGGCCCACCTGCGCCGGCGGGTTTCGGCGTCGCAGAGCTCCGCCCTCCAGCGTCCGCTTTTTAAATGGGGTTTATCTAAGAGTGTCTACAGAATGTGCTCGCCCCCTGGAGCCGAAGGCCACCCTTCCAAACCGTCATCCTGAGCTTGTCGAAGGACCTCCATCTATTTGCGGGCAGCGGTGGTGCGGAGCCGCCTGACTGCTTAAGCTCCGCGCCACCTCCGCCCACGAAAAGTTAGAGGTCCTTCGGCAAGCTCAGGATGACATGGGGAGAGGGCAGCCCGCGGCTGCAATGCCGCCTGCCTCGCGACTTTCGGTACACCCTCTAAGTCGAAGGAGCTTACGCGGGTGTGTGCGCGAACTTGCGCACGCGCCCGTACGGGAGCCACTCGACGACGTAGATGCTGCCTTTGCTGTCCACGGTGAGGGCGTGGGGCGTGGCGAATTTGTCTTTTTGCCCGGTCTGAAATTCGTCCTTCTTCACGCCCTTGCCGTCACCGAGGCGGGCGACACAGTTGTCGTCCTTGTCGATGATCGCGAGAAGGCCGCCGAGGTCGGGAATGTAAAGGTGGCCGGCGTGCTGATAGAAACAACACGGGTTGCGCACGAAGTCTCCGGCGATGGTGCGCTTGTAGTTGAGGTCCATGTCGTAAACCTCGTAGCGGCCATTGGCGCGGTCCGCGATGTAGATTTCCGGGTCGCCCTTGAGCGTATTCACCCACACGCCGTGGCAGGTGTTGAAGGTGCCGTGCGGGGCGTCCTTGCCTTTCGGCGCGTCGGCTGGAGCGCGACCGCCGATGGTTTTAAGATGTTTGAAGTTCTTGTCGAAGCGACTAACAATCTGGCTGCCATAACCATCGACAATATAGATGTCGCCATTCGCCGCGACGGCGACATCAGTGGGGCTATCCCACTTAAACTTCTGATGCGTGGCATCCTCGGTCTCCACGTTGCCAAGAGTGTAGAGCACCTTACCCTTGAGGTCCGTCTTATACATGCGCTTCCCGAGTTCTTTCTGCGGACCGGCGACATTCTCAGTGAAGTAGAGAAACTCTCCCTCGGGTTCCTTGCTCCAATAGACACAATGCGCAGTCGCTTTGACTTGCTCGGGGTCGTAACCGTTGCCGAAATCCTTGCTCCACGTCTCTTCAAGCTTCCCATCCGAGCCGAACACCGCGACGCACGGGTTGGCGGAGCGCGAGGTTACGTAAACACGGTCCTTGGAATCCACCACAATGCCGCACCCAAGGCCAAAGCTCATACCCTCGGGAAGCTGACCCCAACTCTCATCGAGCGTGTAGGTCCAGTGACCTTCGCCAATTTTGACTGCCGCGTCGGCGGCGCGGGCAACGGTGGTGGCAACGAGTGAAGCCGCGCTCATCTTGATAAAGTCGCGGCGAGTAAGACGGGCGGGAAAGAGGTAGTCTGCGTTCATGGGGGATAGGTTATTTTAAGGATTGAAACGAAAAGAGCCGGCGAGGAGTTCACCCCGCCGGCTCTGGAATTTTAGCGGTTACTTCAGCGCCGCTTGATGGAACTCGTACCAGTCGTCGAGGTTGTTGAGATTCACCGCGTCTTTGGGCGATCCATCGGGCAGACCGCTGGCGCTGAGAATACCTTTGCGCGTCGCATCGTCATGGAGGTAGCCGGTCACCGCGGCGTTGTGCTTGGCAATGGCATCGGCGGTCACCGTCTTGCCATTTGCTTTCACCCACGCTTCAAACTGTGGATAGGTGGGCTTGCTCGACTTGATGTAATCCTTCACTGCTGCTTCATCGAGACCGAGCGCGGCGCAGGTCATGGCATCATAGCCTTTGCCGATGCCAGGATAGCCGGCGGCAAGCTTGCTTGCAGCCTCAAGGGAAACTTTCAGCCAAAGGCGCGGGAGGTGGAGGACGCCGAGAGGACCGGCGGTGCCGGAACTAATGAGTGGGACGTAAGTGCTCATGTGATATGTGGTGGTTTGTTGGTTTTTTGGTTCGCACCCGTGATGGGTGAAAGTGTTAGGTGACAGTGCTTGGTGAGTTAGCACTGACTTACTTTTTTTTCTTCGGCCCGCGGCCTTTGAAGGTTAGTTCGGCGATGCCGCTCTTATCCAATTCACCGAGGCCAAGCTTGGTCATCTTCGTGTATTGCGCAAAGGTGGCGGCGGCGAGTGGAAGCTTGAGCTTGGTGGGTTTGGCGACGCTTAGCGCGATGCCGCTGTCCTTGGCCGCGTGCGAAGCACTGAAGAAGCAGGAGTGGTCGCGGTTTTGCATGTCTTCGCCATCGGTCACGAGGATGCGTGAGTTCGCACCGGTCTGGGAAAATACTTCGCGGATGATGTTGAGGTCGTGCTTGAGCGCTGCGGCGAGACCGAGACCTTCGGCGAGCGCGGCGGTGTTGATATTCATGACCATGTTCACGAGCGCCTTGACCTCCGCAGCCTTGCCCGCGCCACCGATGTAGCGGAGAGAGCCGGCGAGTTTTTTCAAGATCGGCTCTACTTTGTCGAAGACCGCCTTGTCGCCGCCGCACATGAGATAGAGCGAGCCTTCGCGAGCCTGCGTGATGGACGACGCCATGCAGGCTTCGAGCGAGTTTGCTTTCGCTTTCTTCGCCAGTTTCGCGACCTGCACATGGACATTTGGAGTGATCGTCGCGCAGTTGATGAAGACCCGCCCTGCAGCTCCCTTGAGCAGGTTGTCTTTCTTGTTCGCGAAGATGCCGAGCATCGCTTTGTCGTCCGTGACGACCGTGATGACGACATCCGAAGCCGCGGTCACTCCGGCGAGTGTGTCGCAGGCTTTTGCGCCAAGTTCTTTTGCAAGTTCCTGCGCGGCGGGCTTGCGCACGTCATAGACGGCCGAGACGGGGTAACCGACATCTTTGAGCCGGCGCGCCATGTTAGCGCCCATGCGGCCCACGCCGACGAATCCGATTTTTTCTGGCATAGGGGAGAGTTTTGGGGGAAGTGCGGGGTGCAAGGGATAACGACTCTGCGCGCTTCGTGGCAAGTCCCGCCGCGTGAAAAAATTTGGCGCTTTTTCGAGCGCCTACGCAGTGGACGGCGGGAGGTGCAGTTCCTGCCGACCTCGCGGTTCGAGTACCACCCACCATTCACGGTCGCGGCGGCGCACGTCGATGACCTTGGTGATTTGCAGGGCAAAGAGAATTTTCATGCGCGCGGTTGAATTCGGGATTTCCAAAGGCACGCTCGAAATCAGTACGCGCGACTCCGCGACCAGGCGGTGAACGAGGGCCGCGGCTTGACGGAGTTCGGCGGTGGTCAGGCGCTGCGATGCGGCGAGCGTGCCGCCGACTGCGAGCGTCATGCGCGGAATCATGAGGGCGAAATCGGCGAGGATTTCGCCGAGGCGTTTGTCGTCGCGCGGGATTTCGTTTGGCGTCAATCGGCGATCAACCCACGCGTAGAGCATCGCGGAAAGCGCCGCGACGGTGAAGACGATGCCGAATCCTCGCGGCACTTGTGGATGCGCCGCATCGACCACCGCGAGGGCGAGCAGGATCAGCCAGCAACAGACCAGATAGAGAATCAGCCAAAGCGCGAGAGCGGCGACCAGCGTGGCAAGGGCGAGGAAAATGACGCGCCGGTTGTGCCGGGCGAAATGCTGCCGCAAAGCGCGAGCCGTTTGCTTCAGCGTAAAGGGCCGCGCTTCTACGAGGACCAATTGGTTCGCCGAGAGCATGGGCGGCGCGTCACGCTGGCGAGCGATACCCGGCGGGATCGATCTCGACACTCGCGTAGCCCACCTTCCGCAAGCCCGCTTCGAGTTCGTGCGCGACTTGCGGCAGGCGGGACATTTCCTCCGGCGCAATCTGCACGCGAGCCCGGACGACCTGGGCAGAATCCGTGAGATGGCGCACGCGAAAGATGCGAAAGCCGAGGCCGCGAACGAGTTCTTCGCCACGCTCGACCATCGCCAGCGCCGCGGTGGTCACTGGCGTGCCGTGCGGAATGCGTGAGCTGAGGCAGGGCTGCGCGGGAGCGTCGGCGGTGGGCAGGCCGAGACCGCGCGAAAGTTCGCGGATTTCCGCTTTCGTCAGCCCGGCATCGCGCAGTGGACCGAGGATGGAAAACTCCGTCGCCGCCTGACGGCCGGGGCGCACCTGTTTCATGTCGTCCGCATTTTCGCCATACGCGATGGCTCGGAAGCCGCGCTCCGACGCGAGCGCGTCGAGCTTGGTGAAAAGTTCCGCTTTGCAAAAATAGCAGCGGTTCACCGGATTCGCCGCGTATTCGGGATTCTCAACCTCGCCCGTTTTCACGACCTCGACGCGCGCGCCGATTTGCGCCGCGAGCGCCAGCGCATCGGCGAGCGCCTGACGCGGCAGACTCGCGCTGTCGGCGATGACGCCGAGCACTTTCTCACCCAAAGTCCGATGAGCTTCCGCAAGCAGATACGCGCTATCCACGCCACCGCTGTAGGCGATGACGAGCGGCGCGTGCGCGCGGAGTTGAGCCCGGAGCTGGTGGAGTTTTTCGCTCATGCGGCCTTGCGGTAAAAATGAATGATGAAAATGGCGACCCAGATGATCGTGGCAATGAGATAAGGTCCGGCGATCCAGCAGACATCCGCAACGGGCAGCGACACGGGCGTGCGCGTGTTGGCGGCCAGAATGGAGTAATGAATTCCGGCCAGAAAGAGGATGAACAGGCCAGCAAACCAGGTTCCCTGGCTCTGGATGAAATCGTAGGTCTCCTGCCGTCGCTCCGGCGCGAGCCAGTAGTCTTTGTGCGGGATGTTCAACCAACGGTCTCCGAACCCTCGTATCGACGCGAAAACACCAAGCACAAAGGCCGGGATGAGAAGTCCGAAGACAATCGTAAACTGCACATGTCCAGCGCGCGTCATCCAACCATTCGGCAGCCCGCTCGCGCCAAAATGGGTCGCGACGCGCTCCGGCAAGTGCCCGGCGGAAACCGCGACATAACCAGCAAATATCGCCCAAACGATCAGAATCAGAATGTAGCTGCGGGAGCGGCTCATGCGGAAACGATAGCGCGGTTCGGCTTCACGCAAAGTGCCGGCATCGACAGGCTGCGTTCCTTACAATTGCAAACGGGGGAAGATTTCCTCCAACGGCAATTGCAACCCAATATAGAACTCGCCGAACTCCGCAAACTGCGCGCTGACCTCGTCGAAGCGCATTTCATAGACGATGCCTTTGATGTTCAGCGGATCGTGCGCGAGGAGCGTCACGCCCCATTCCCAATCATCGAGACCGGTCGAGCCGGTGATGAGTTGAAGGATCTTGCCATGCCAGGTGCGACCGATGCGGGCGTGGCCGAGCATGAGTTTTTTCCGCTCCTCAAATGACAGCGCGTACCAGTTCTGGCCGTCGGTGCCGCGGCGCTTGTTCATCGGGTAAAAACACATCACCGGCCACGGCGGGAGCACGGGATACAGGCGATCCTTCATGTATTTCGCCATGCGAAGGCGGAACGCTTCCATCTTCGCCTCATGCTCGGGCGAGCCGGCGGTGAGGCTTTCCTCCTGCACAAGCGACTCGGCGTAATCGGCCTCGCTGGTCGTGTATTCACTGCGCTCGGTCATCGAGAGGTAGCTAAAGACCGGCGTGAGCACGTCCGGGCCGAGCGCGTTAGTCAGGCGCTTTTCAAAGGCATTCGCCGCCTGCAAATCGGCGCACAGCAGCATGAATCCGAGATCGGCCTTCGGCGAAACCATGGCGAAAGTGAGCACCTGCGCGCCTGCGGCGGCGCGGATTTCCGCGACGAGATCGTGGAGGCGGGTGCGCGCGGCGAATTGCTCCTCCGCACTGAGCAGCGTCCACGCGCCTTGCTCGACTTGGTAGAAAAGATGCAGCACATGCCAGCCCTCGGCGGGAACGACAGCGGCGGGAAGTTTGTCGGTCATAGTCCGAAAAGCATCCGGGGGCGGACGGGTTGGGTCAACTTTCGATTCCAGCGCCCTCCAGATTCGGGCAGAACCGCAGATGTCGCAGATGAAATCCCCGAGGGCATTCGCCTGCTCCGTCCATCCGTGTAATCCGCGTCATCCGTGGTTGTTCCATCCTTGAGAGGACCGTCGGCGTCGCGTTCCAAAAATCTCGTTGCATTGCGGGAGGCACCCCCTATTTTTGGCCGCTTTCAAAATCAAGGGAACCAAAGACTATGGCCGACATTGCGAACAAATATCCTGAAAATATCACTGGTCAGTTTTACGTCGATGACCAGTGCATCGATTGCGACCTCTGCCGCGAAACGGCTCCCGCCAATTTCACCCGCAATGACGACGGCGGCCACAGCTACGTCTATAAACAGCCCGAGAACGACGCCGAAGCCGGGCTGTGCAAGGAAGCGATGGAAGGTTGCCCGGTCGAAGCGATCGGCAGCGACGGCGGCGCCTGATCGCAGGTCAAACCGTGAATTTTGAAAACCCTCACCGAGCAGGTGAGGGTTTTTCTTTTGTCTGCAGGGGATACTGTTTTTCGGCAGCCGCGCAAAGCCGCGCAGATCAGGACTCCGTCATCCCGAGCGAAGTCGAGAGATCGGGAAAGTCCCCGGGGGGCAGCCGCCACCACCGCTCTGCACCCCCACCCGATCCCTCGACTGCGTTCCATCCCGCCTTCGCCCGCATGGAACTCCGCTCGGGATGACATGCCTTTTCAAAACTATGCCGCCATCGCTTTTTCGGTACTGGCTCAATTTGAGAACGAGCGTTGTAGAGGCGGTCTGTCCGCAGGACGTGCCGCCTGTGGCCAGAGGCGGCACGTCGCCAAAGCGCGACAGAGCCGCCTCTACATGTGCAAATGAGCGCCGTCGCTTTTTCGTGTCATTTCACTTCTTTCGTGGACACTTTCCCCATCCATGAAGCCCGAGAAACTTCGCGCCCGCGTCCTCACCGAATGGCGCGGTCTGCCGCAAACGCCGATTCTCCGGGATCGCGCCGTCGCGTCTGGCGATGTGGTGCGGAAAATCATGCAAAGCCTCGGGCTCGGCGAGCGCCTGCGCTCCGATGAAGTGCTGCGCGCGTGGCACGAAATAGTCGGGGAGTTTTTTGCCAAACACTCTTCTCCGCAGCGGCTGAAAGACGGCGTGCTTTACGTCCATGTGTTGCAGCCGACGGTTCACTTCGAACTCGACCGGGTGTGGAAGCGCGAAATCCTCGAAAAGCTCAAGAAGCGCTTCGGGAGCCGGACAGTGCGCGAGATCAAGTTCCGCGTGGGCTGACGCATGCCCGATCTCATCCTGATCGAAGCGCTCGAACTTTCGGCCTTCATCGGCGTGCCCGATGACGAACGGGCCGCGGCTCAGCGCCTGACCGCCAATCTTGTCCTGGAGCCGATCCGCGACTTTACCGCGCTCGGCGACGACATCGGAAACACCGTCGATTACTTCGCCGTCTGTGAGGCCACCAAAGTGCTCAGCCTCGCCCGCCCGCGGCGGCTCATCGAGACGCTCGCCGAGGAAATTGCTGCGGAATTGCTCGCCCGCTTCCCGCTCCGCGCAGTCGAGATCGAACTGCGCAAATTCATCCTCCCCGACACGCGATTTGTCGCGGTCAGGATTCAGCGTTCCCGTCGCCCGGCCTCGGAGGCGCCGTCATGATAGATCGCTGCGAGGCCGCCGAACGAGATGCGGTCGCCGGAGCGGAGCCGGGACTGGGTGATGGGCGCGCCGTTGACCGTGGTTCCATTGGTCGAGCCTAGGTCGCGCAGCAGGCCGTCGATGATTTCCGCGTGATGGAGCGACATCGAACCGTCGGAGATCTGAATCGTATTGGTGTCCGCGCGCCCGATCGTGACCGCCTCCGCACCCAGCGCGATAGAGTAACCACCGAAATCCAGCCGGGGAAAATAGCGGCGAGACTCATCAGCCGAATGAACGGACTGCGCACGAACTGGCGCTGGCGGGCCAGTATCGGGCGCCGTTTCCGTGGTAAGCGCGCCGTCATCGAACCGCACGACTACCGCCTGCTCAAGTTCACCGACGGGGAGTTCGGCCGGCGGCGCGATGTCGCGTCCATCGACGGGCAGATGAGCCGCGTGCTGCTCGGTCCAGCGCGCGGCGAGACCGTTGAGTGGGCTTCTCGTGTTGTATTCCTGGTAGGCGATCATGCGTCCGATACGGACGATCAAATCATCGAGCCCTTCCGACGCGGCCCAAAAATCGCCGATGCAGACGCTGGTCTCGTCGAAGTTTGGATGAAAGATCGGCGTCAACATTTTGCACTGCGGCGCGCGGCGCGGATAGGCGAGCGAAAGGTTGATTTCGACGACGTGCTGGTCCCGCTCGATCACGCGGCCATCTGGCGCAGCGTAGAGACCTTTGATCGCGTAGGTGACTTGATACTGCTCGGGAGGCGTGCCGCCGCGGCCGGTGACGCGCACGATCGGCCAGTCGCGGAACCGATGTTCCAGGCGCTCGTGATCAAGCTTTAGGCGGCGAAGACGCGGGCTGCTCATGACGAAGTTTTCGAGCAATCAGGACGCGGTCAATCCAACGAGGAGCACCAACCAGCAGATGATCCCGATCACGAGGCACACCAACTGACCGACCGTCCATCCGATACTATCCGGCCGCGGCGTGAGCGCTTCATTGACCGCGTTGATGTACTTCTGGGCTGGCAGCAGGAAAAAAACGCTTGGGAGGGCAATCAACATGCCGATCCCATTCACCTTCACGTTACCACTGCGGTTCAGGACGTAGCTGGCGATGGCCAGGAGAACCCATCCGATCGCAAGGCTGCCTGCGTTGAACTCGGCGTGACGAATCTGGTTGGTTTTTCGGTCGTTCTTAATTGCGTGGAGCAGCCCACCGACAAAAAAGATCGCGAACAGCGCCCGCCAAAATGGCCTGATCTGGAGATGATCGCGCTCTTTCAGAAATCGCCAGTTCCGGTAGATCCAGTAGCGCTCGAAAATCCCGGCGGTGACCATGCTCAAGACGATCAGCCGGGCAGTGGGGATGTAAAGGAACATGGGCTTGGGCGGAGCTGCCACCACCGGCACGGCAACGCGAGCGGGCACGACCGCGCGGACCGGAATTGTTGGCGGCTCCGGCGCGAGAGCAAGTTGCGAAACCGTCACCCAATCTGGCATCCCCTCCGTCCACGCAAGATCGGTGGGGAGCAACTGGCCCTCCGCCAGATACCGCCGCACATCGGGACGCGGATAAGGCCCAAACTGCTCGCCATTTCGGGAAATGAGATAGGACGGCACCGGGGCCGCTTGTGACGCCGCCAGGCGGCTGAGTTCGACCTGCCCGAGTGAGATTTTCGGATCATCCGTTGGCGCCCGCTCGCAGCCGAAAACGGTGCAACCGCCATTCTCGGCAAAGCAATCGTGATGATGCGGAGTGCCGCAGGCCGAGCACCGAAAAGCTTCGGCTTCCGGAATCGACTCACGGCAGTAGGGACAGGTGAGAACCATTTATGCGCGGTGTTTTTCCTGGTACTGAAAACTGTAGCGACCGATCTGGATAAGATCGCCACTGCGCAAGGCTTGCTGGCTCACCGGCTGTCCGCCGACAAAGGTCGGACCGATCGCGATGATCACGGCATGGATGCCGCGCAACTCGATGCTGGCGTGCAGCGGCTGGATGGTCGTGTCCTTGAACAAGTAGATGTCGCTGGTCTGCAGGCTGCCGATCTGCGTGGCCGCCTTGTAGAGGATGAATTGCTTGCCCGCGAGCGGCCCGCCGGAGACGTAGAGCCAGCGGTCCTTGAGCGCGCTTTCGACGAGGCCGATAGCCAGCCCGGTGCTCGCGCCAAAGATCGTCATGCCAATGGCGCGGCTCGCTTCGGCGCCGCCGGTGAGCAAGCTGACCGGGTCGAAAATCAGCCCGCCCACACCCGCGCCGAGCATCCCACCGAGAATGCCATAGGCGCATTTTTTTCCCGACTTACCGACGATGCCATAGACGAGCCCTCCGCAGATGCCGAAGGCGATCCAAGCGATGGCGCGCACGAACCACAGCGCCGGATTGCCGGGCGAGATTTTGCCAACCTTTTGGATGAGCAGCCCGATGCCGATGCTGTAGATGACATTGGCGATGAAGTAGAAGATGAAGCCGAGCACGAGACCGAGACCGAGCGCGAGCAAGCCGCGAATGACCGCCTTCTGCATGGAGCGCTCGACGATGCTTTCTGCCGCGGCGAATCCCATACTCATGAACGTGATCAGCAGGGGGAAAATGAGCAGGTTACCCCACCGGCCTCCGTGTTCATCGAACCACGGCTCGCAAAGCGCCCATGCGAGGAAAGCCCCGACGATCCCCGCGAGGCTGAGATACACCCAGCCTTTGAGAAAGAAGCTGCCAGCCTTCGTGGCCGCAGTTGTCGGCGTTGCCGGACCGCTGCCGGTGATCGTTCCCCACTGTCGTGGCGCGCCCGAAAGAGCAGGCTGCGGAGCGCTCACGGGCGCAGGCGAATCGGCGACGGAGTGCTCCAGGTCGTCGAGGGTGATGCGGATTTTTTCGGGTTCGTCGGGCATGATCATTCGCCTCCGGGCTGCGCGGCCGTCCGTGTCATTTGGGCGTTTCGTTCATTGCTGGGGAACTGGCGTTGCGGCAGGAGGGTTCGCGACCGGCGGCGTGGAGGGTGGAGCTTGGGCCGGCGCACTCGGCGCCTCGGTTGGAATGTCAATGGTCACCGCGGGCGGTGACGGTGTGGCGACGGGCAGAGGCGGCTGCGCAGACTCGATCGACCGTGCGGACTGCCCGGACCCGCCTCCAAACTCAACGATCTCCGGCCCGAGGTAAACGCCGGCAGCAAACGCCGCGACCAGCGCGACCACCCGCACAACGATGCTGCCCATTCCGGATGAATTATCTTCCGGCGCAGAATCCGCCGCCTCGTCTTCGCGCAGCGGTTTTGGGATGCCCGATTTGCCAGATTCTCCTTTCTCTGGAGCACCGCTCCCATCGTCGCGGTTCTCCGGTTCGCGGTGCTCGCGCGTGACGGCGATGCTCGGGAGCGCGCACACTTTTTTGCCGATCCAGCCGAAGCAGCCTTCCTCATCCGAGTGCGGATCATAGACCCACGCGAGCTGGTGCGGTGCGTTGAAAAAATTCTCGTGGATGAAGAGATCGTAGTCGGAAAGGAAGATGCCGAAGCCGGGATGGGAATGGTACCAGCCGACGATCGCCTGATCAGGAAATTGCGCGTCCTTGATCCGGTAAATGTGCTCCCAAGTCTCCTGCGTGAAGGTGACGTGCGCGCCGCCCTGCTCCGCTTTTTCCCCCGCGATGCAAGCCTCGACGCGCGTCGTCCCATTCGCGCTGCGGCCGATTAGCACGCCGCAAATCTCTGCGCGCATCGAGCTGCGCGCGTGCCGGCGAATCTGCTGGAGGACTTCGCCTTTGAATTCGACGCGCGGACCGGAAGCGTCCATGGAAGCCGGTTCAGCCATTTTCATTCTCCTTGGTTCCGGCCTCCGCCCGGCTGCGCTCCCAGACGGTCGGCCGGAATTCGGCCAGCGGGCCGAGCGCCGCCGCTCGGTCACCGGCAATCAGAATCGGCAGCTCGCGTTCGCCCGCCCGCGCGACGAAGACATCGAACATCGGCAGCCCCAACTCGCTCAAGCGTCGCGCGCCGAGCGGTTCGCCGCCCGAGTAGCTGTGAGCGCTGACGACTTCGCGCATTGTGCCATCCTGCGAACAGCGGCCCTCCGCCGCGGAAATCGAGCCGACGGGCGCGAAGACTTTGTCCTCCGCGTGGCAGTGCGGGCAGATAAGCTTGTGGATGATGTCGCGGCTGAATTCGAGCATGGCGTCGCCGGCGCCGAGCCTATCCCGCGCAAATCCCAGCAACTCGGCGAGCGTGGTATCCCCGGACCTGCCGGGAAATTCCACGAGATCGTCGAAAGTTTCGTGGCTCAGGCAATCGGGATTCTCCGTGTATTCCGTCACGTAGGAAGTGTGGTGGAGCCCCTCGAATACAAAGCCGCGCCCGGCGAGGACAGGCAGACCGTGGAGCAGTTTCAGGGCTTCCTGCACCTGGATGCCGGCAATGATGGAGGATGTGGTCGGCGTAGTCGGCGTCTTGCCGCCGAGCATTTCGTCGCGGGTCAGCAGATTGCAGGAGAGCCGCTTTTCCAAAATCGCCCAGTCGGTCTCGCCGAGCGTGCATTCGTAGCACGGCGGCTGGCCGGGGAGAAAGACACGCGCCACGCCGTTGATGCCCTCGATCGCGCCGTCGATCCATGGGCGATCCATTTTCCAGGCGCAGCGGTTGATCCAGAGCCGCGCTTCGCGGTTGTCGAGGCCGGCGATGATCACGTCGGCCCAGCCGAAGACGCCGAGCCCGAGCTGCGAGAGGACGTTCGCTTCGAGCGGATGAATGATCGCGTGATCGGCCAGCGGGCGAGCGGCCTCGGCCGCGACGTGCGCCTTGGAGCGCCCGACGTCGCCCGGCCGGAAGAGCACGCTGCGCGAGAGGTTCGAGTATTCGATGCGGTCGAGATCGACCACCATGATCCGGCGCACGCCGAGGAGGACGAGGTTCTTGAGGATTTCGTTGCCGAGCGCGCCCGCGCCGATCACGAGCACATTGGCGTCGCGCAGCCGGTCCTGATCCCACCATGTGATGAGCCGGAATCGGCTGAAGCGATCCTCGATCAGGTCGCTCCCGCTGATCTGAACTCCCTCGCTCGCTCCGTCGTCCATCTTCAGCCCGCGGTGATTTCCGGCTGGAGCCGCAGGATGTCGCCCGTGCGAACGCCCGCCTGAGCCAGCGTCTGCGCGTCCTGCACCTGTCGGCCAGAATTTTTGTGATGAAATTTGTAGCTCAGCGGCGCGCCGTCGGGCCCATTGCGCGGGAGCTTGAGCTTCTCGATGAGGACGGCGATCAGCTTGTTGGCCGGCGCGTCGTCGGGAAGCTCGACCGGAACGCGTTTGTTTTCCGTGGAGTCGAATACGGTGACATCGATGCTGGGCATAAAGTCAGGGTGTGGGAGTGGGTGGTGTGGATGAAGCGAACGCGGCGATGTATTCCTTGAGGAGCGCCGCGCCTTTCGGGTCGAGCTGCCACTTCTCGGGTTGAAAAATGCTGTCCGCACGCACCGCAAAATTGAGGTTTTCCGAGTGCGGGCTGAGCCGTTTGTCGAGCATGCTGCTCACGATGCCGAGCAGCCGCCCGCGCAGATCATAGACCGGACCGCCGCTCGCGCCGGGGCTCACCGGCGCGGTGATTTGGATGGTGCCAGCGGGGTCCTTCCGCGACACGAGTCCGTCCGAAAGCGAGAAGAAGAGGCCCTCCGGATGCCCGAAGACCATGATGCGTTCGCCGGGCGCAATCTCGCCGAACGGCAGCACGGCTTGCGCGAACGTCGCTTCGCCCGCCGGGCGCGGCATCCGCAAAAGGAGCAGGTCGAGCGATTGGTGCCGTCCGGCGATTTCGGCCCGCGCCGCGCCGTTCGCGCGATCCCAGAGCGTCGCCGCGCCACCGTACGGTTTGCTCCGCTGCCATTTTTCGCCGTCGAGCACATGGCGGGCGGTGGCAAACAAATACTCGTCTTTCCCGCCGAAGAGCAGGACCGCCGTGCCGAAGCCCGTAAATCCAAGCGCCTCGCGGGTCGGCCGGAACCATTTGTTCTCGCGCGACACGATGAAGACGGCTTTTTCCACGCGGCTCGCCAATTCCCGTGGCGACAGCGATTCCGCCGGAAGCGTCTGCGGCAACTCGGGTGCAATCTCAAGAGTCAGCGGAGCAGGCGGCAGGACGACAGGCGACGCTCCAAGAAAGTAGGCGAGCCCCGCAGTGACGGAACTCGCCAGCCCGCTCGCGACCAGCAGCCCGCAGCAATACTGCAACCAGGCGTGACGCACGCGTGCCTCCTTGCGCTGCACGGCGATCCAGACTGCGATTGTCGCCAGGCATAGCAGCGGCAGAATTAGAACCAGCGGAGCGAGCGCCACGCGGCCCAGCCGCGGCATCGCGGGCAGCAGTTGCGGAGCGGCTGCCGGCTCGGCCGGTGCCACCGATACCGAAGCGACTTCATGGGGAGAGACGACGAGCTTTTCCATCACCAGCACCGAAAGGCCCGCGTCGTATCACCCCGGCGCGCCACCGGCAAGGAGGTTTTTGCCGGAACCTTGCCGCACGGGTTCTCAGTTTGTCTTCGGCTACGGAATGCTACTGCTCTTTGCATGCCTTCACTTCCGAAACTCATCATCGCCGCCAGCGACCACGACCCGGACATGCGGCGTGCGGCACGAAGACGTGGTGACCATCACCGCGACTGGCCACCGGATGCTGTCTCGCTTTCCAAAGGCACTTGAGATTTGAGGTGGGTCCGTCGCGGATTTTGAACGCGGGCGATGGCTGGATGTCTGTGAACTTCGCATGCTTGTCACCCTGTTGCTGCTTCCCGCCGCGCTGCTCCTCGTCCGCCTGTCCACTGTCGGAGTTCCCGCCCCGGTCCGAGCTCACAGTAACATATCCCAGCGTCGCGCCCGCTAATGTCTTTCGCCGTTGCTCTTCCCAATCCCGCTTCCGTGCTCTGGCCCGCAGCCGCGCCGGCGCAATCTGATTTCCCATCGGCGACGAAGCCTGCTACGAAGCCGCGCACGATGCAGGACGATCAGAGCCGCAAGCGCGATGACGAGCTCATCGCCCGCACCCAGGCGGGCGACGCCACGGCGTTTGATGAACTGATCGTCAAATACAGTCCGCGTCTTTACGGCCTCGTCTATAACATGACCTCGAATCACGAGGACACGAACGACCTGATGCAGGACATCTGGGCCAAGGCGTATCGGTCGATCACCGGCTTCCGCGGCAAGTCATCTTTTTACACATGGATCCATTCGATCGGTGTGAATATGACGATCAATTTCCTGAAGAAGCGCGGCCGCCGCTTCACGCTCAGCCTCGATGACATCGACGCGAATGTGCAGAACGATAAGGAGTTCATCGAGCTCACCGCCTCCAGCACTCCCGTCCGCGAAGCCGATCTCAGCGAGCTGCAAAAACGGCTGAACGAGTCCATGCAAAAGCTGTCTCATGATCATCGGGCGGTGGTCACCATGTTTGATATTCAGGGAATGCCGCATGCGGAGATCGCAGGCATCCTGGGTATCTCGGAAGGCACGGTCCGCTCGCGGCTCTTTTACGCACACCGGCAATTGCAAAACTTTCTCACCGAATTCCACTAATCGAGGGCTGATATGACTGAAGAACAACTCACCGCACTGCTTCGCGTGAAGCGCTACGAACAGCCTCCGGCTCAGTATTTCGATCGGCTGCTTCAAGACATTCATCGCCGGCAGCGCGCCGAGTTGCTCAAGCTGCCGCTTTGGAAAATCGCCTTCGAGCGGATGCAGACATTTTTCAGCGAGCACAGCATGGGACATCTGTCATACGCCGGGGCGCTCGCTTCTGTCCTCATCGTCGGCGTCGCCACCATCGGACTCATCACGCCCGGCGGTTCCATCGAGCGAGCTTCGGCCCCGCAGAATGTGGCTGAGATTATCCCGGCTGATTCCGAAAGGCTCCTCTCTCTCCAAACTTCCAAGCCACTCCCGGCTCTTCAGTCCCCGTCGCTGCAGATTGCTCAACCAGGATATGGAACCGTGGGGCACCAGGCGCCGCGTTACATCATCGACGCGCGTCCCGCGAGTTATGAGCCGTCTTCATCTATCAATTTCTAAGCGCCGACCGCGGCGTTTCGCGCTCGCGGCTTTCGGAGCGCTCCTCGGAGTTACATCCGTCGGCAGGACGGAGCCGGGATCGGAGGGAGTGGTGGCGGCGATTCAGCAGGAAGTTCAGGCGGTCTTCGATAAGTGCCAGCGCGCCATCGTGCGCATCGAAGCCGTCGATGCCCACGGGCATCTTTCCGGCACCGGCTTCTTCATCGATCCAAACGGCACGCTCTACACCTCCTACACCGTCGGCGGAGAATCGCGGGACATTCGCGTCACTTTCGGAAACGAACGCTTTCCCGCACAGCGTCTCGTCGGCGACATGCGCAGCGGTGTCGCGATTCTGAAAATCAACGCGGAAACGCCCTTCCTCACCTTCGGCAAAGCGCGCGATCTGGCTGTCGCCTCGCCCGTCATCGCCATTGGCTATCCGATGGACCTCGCGCTCACACCAGCCTTCGGCACCGTCGGTGGGTTCGATCTGAAATATCTCGGCCGATACTTCGCCACGACCCACATCCGCGCCAACGTGGCCGTCCAGCGCGGCGAAGGCGGCGCGCCACTGCTGAACGTCAAAGGCGATGTCGTCGGCATCCTCATCAGCCGCCTCGATTCCGGCAACGCCTCCTTCGTCCTCCCCATCGAAGCCGCGGAAAAAGTCCGCAAAGATTTTGTTCGCCATCACGAAGTTCGGCCCGGCTGGATCGGCGTGCATGTCAAAGGCGCCGAGCAACCAGTCGAAGGCTCGACAGCTCAGGTCGAAGAAGTAATTCCCGATACTCCAGGCGACAAAGCTGGCCTGCGCTCGGGCGATATATTTCTGCAAGTCAGCGAACGGAAGATCACCTCACCTGAAGACCTGCTCGACGCCTCCTTCTTCATGTCCGCCGAAGACGAACTTCCCATCCGAATCGCGCGCGACGGCGCACAAATCAAACTCAACGTGACACCGGTCGATCATCCCGACCTCTTGCGTCCGCGCCTTCCCACACTCGGCTCGATTAGCGAAAAGGCGGCACCAGCACTGAAGATGGGTCAGTAAACCCGCGAGGGAATTCTCCTCCTCGTCCGTGCCCTCGGATGAAGAGAAAGATGCCGCGGGGAAGAGAGAGCGATCCGCGGTTTCGGAATCGGTTTTAGAAAAGGTCCACTTGCGCGGAGTTCGTGGGTTGGCCCGTTCCGGCGAGCATCTCGATAAATTGCAGTTCATCGAGCACCGCCAAGCCAAGCGCACGCGCATCTTCGAGCTTTGAACCGGCACCCGGACCAGCGACGACGTAATCGGTCTTGCGGCTGACGGAACTGGAGACATTCCCACCGAGTGCGCGAATTTTTTCCGCCGCTTCGTTGCGAGACATTTTCTCCAGCGTGCCCGTGAGAACGAATGTCTTGCCCGCAAATGGCGAATCACTGCGAAGTCCGCCGCCGCCCTGCGGAGCGATGCCGATTTCTTTCAAACGCCGCAACGCCTCGCTTCCGATGTCGCTCGCAAACCAATCGAGCGCAGCTTGCGCGACCACGGGTCCGGTCACCGTCACAGCATCGGCATCTGCAGCCCCTTTCTTCTTCGCCGGTGCGGCAAAACCGGCGGCGATCAAGCGGCGACCGACGGCGACCGCCTCGGCGCGCAGTTCGGCGTGGCGGGTGGTGAGCCGCTGTTTTTCAAGCGGGGTATTGTCCTTGTTGCGCCGGGCGCGCGGATTGGCGGCGTCCGCTTCGGTGTGCAGGCGATCGAGCGCGAGCACGTCGCGGAGCAGCGCCGAGTCACGGACGGCTTCCAACGAGGCGTGAAATTTTGCCAGATCGTGCGCCGTTTCTTCGCCGACTTCCGGGATGGCGAGCGCGTGCAGCCAGAGCGGGAGCGGCAGTGTCTTCGCTCGCTGGATGGCATCGATCACTTTGCGCGCGTTTTTTTCGCCGAAGACGCGTGGTTCGTCATCGGTGCCGAGGTTGAGAGTGGCGAGTTGTTCGATCTTGAGATCGAAAAGATCGAGCGGGTCGCGGACGAGGCCGCGCTCGATCAGTTTGTCCGCGACGATGCCTCCGAGGCCGTCGATGTCGAGCGCGCCGCGCTTGGCGAAGTATTCCAGCCGGCGCGTGAGTTGCGCGGGACAATTCACGTTTTCGCAAAACCACACGGCGAAATTTGGGTCGCGTTTTACCGGTCCGCCACACGCCGGTCATTTGCCGCCGATGTGCGCGAGGAAATCGAACGGCGGCGCATCCGGTTCGTGTTTGATCACGCGCACGACCGCGGGAATCACCTCGCCCGCTTTTTCGATGACAACCGTATCGCCGATGCGGATGTCTTTGCGTTTGATCTCATCTTCGTTGTGCAACGTCGCGCGACTGATCGTGCTGCCGCGGAGAAAGACGGGTTCGAGTTCCGCGACCGGCGTGAGCACACCGGTGCGTCCGACCTGCACCGTGATGTCGCGCAGCCGCGTCACCGCTTGCTCGGCGACATATTTCCACGCCTTCGCCCACTTCGGCGCGCGGGAGTGAAAACCAACGCGCTCGCGTTGTTCGAGCGAGTTCAGCTTGATCACCGCGCCGTCGGTCTCGAAACCAAAGTCATCGCGAATGGAGTCGAGTTCGTCGATCGCGGCCATCACTTCTTCGGCGGTCAGGCAGACGCGGGTGAATTTCGGCGTGCGCAATCCCAGCGACTTGAGCCACGCGAGCATCGCCGCCTGGGTCGGCGGCGGATCTGCACTCACCTCGCCCAACCCGTAGAGCACGATTTCCAGCGGACGCTTTGCGACGGCGGCGGGATCGAGTTGTTTGAGCGCGCCCGCGGCGGTGTTGCGGGCATTGGCGAATGGCTCCTCGCCCGCAGCGATCATTTCTTCGCGGATGCGCTGGAAACCCGCGACCGGCAAATACACTTCGCCGCGAATCTCCAATACTCGGAGGGACGCGCTCCCGCGCGTCCCTGTTCCATCGTCCTGCGCCGAAGATGGGGACGCGCCGGAGCGCGTCCCTCCGAGTCGCAGCGGCACACTTCGGATCGTGCGTAGATTCTCCGTGATGTCGTCGCCGGTCTCGCCATCGCCGCGCGTCGCACCGGTTTTGAACAGGCCGTTTTCATAGCGAAGGCTGATGGCCACGCCGTCGATCTTTGGCTCCACATGCCACTCCAGCGTTTCGCCGGGAAGCAGCTTTTCCACGCTCGCGATCCATTTGCGCAACGCCTCGAACCCGTCTTTGGCAAAGAGGTTGTCGAGACTGAGCATCGGCAGTGCGTGGCGCACCTGCTTGAAACCCGCGGTCGCTTTCTCGCCCACGCGCTGCGTCGGCGAATCGGGTATGATCAGTTCCGGGTGCTCGGCCTCGAGCGCCTGCAATTCGCGGAAGAGCGCGTCGTATTCCTGATCGGAAATCGCCGGCGTGGCTTCGTCGTAGTAGCGGCGGTTGTGCTCCTCAAGCTCCTGCCGGAGCGAGGCGAGGCGCGCGTGTATATCGGGCATAAATCCAGAAGGCGACGAGTGCACCGCACAAACCGCCAAGCGTGTCGGCAGTCCAGTCTCTGACATCTTTTGCGCTGCGACCCGGCGTGAATTGCTGGTGCCATTCGTCGCTCCAGCCGTAGGCGGAAATCGCCAACGCGGCGACGAGGCCGATCCTTTTCCACGACCAGTGAGAACTGAATCGCAGCGCCAGCGCGAGCACGAAGCCACCAGCGGCAAAAGCGAGGAAATGCGCGGCTTTATCCCACAATCGCATGAAGTTCATCTGCTCAATTTCGTGGCCGCTTTTCGTGGAGAGATAAAAGATCGTTGCCGCCCACACCACGACGGTGAGCCAAAGAATGTTGCGAAACCAACGGGACGAAAGCATCAGGCAGGAATTGAGTGCGGGGCGATGTTTCACGATAGTGCCTGCATGGAAAGTCCAAAGCGCATCCTCGGCATCGAAGGCGGCGGCACCAAAACCGACTGGGTGCTGCTCTCGGCGGATGGCGCGGTCCTCGGTGAGGGCTCGCTCGCGGCGTCGAATTTGCAATTGATCACGGACGAAGCACTGACGCGGCTCTTTTCGGTGTTGCCGCGCGAAGCGACGCATGTCGGTGCGTTTCTCGCCGGCTGTGCCACGGAAGCGGATCGCAAGCGGCTGCGCGGGCTCGCGGAGCAGTCCTGGCCAGCGGCGCGCATCGCAGTCGGCA
>JBBSDS010000027.1:0-25493 GCA_038240495.1 Chthoniobacterales bacterium
ATAACTGGTCGATGGTGGGATTAAGAGCTATTTTGCTGACGGCGTTTGGCGCAGGGCTTCGCGGAACTTGTTATACCAGACGCCTAAGTCGTAACGCATATCGTTTGCCCGCTTTTGCCAGGCGACCATGCGGGGTTGGTTGCGGGCGGCCCATTCCTTGCGCTCGGTGCGTTCGTCGTGTTCGAGGGAATACATGGGCCACGTGAGGTGGTCGCGGCGCCATTCGGTGAGCTGGGAGCCTTGACGAAACGCGGCGGCGCCGCCGGCTTCGGTCTGGGCGACTTTGCGCGCGGCGAGGTCCTCGAGCATGAGGGCGCAAAGGCGCAGGGCATAGCTATAGGCGATGCTATTGGCGGCGGGCTTGCGCGCGACTTCGTCGCGCAACTCTTCTTTCATGAAGGTGAGGTTTTGCCAGATGGCATCGGGGACGACGGTATCCAGTGGCGAACTTACCCACGCGCTGATGTTCGGGCCTTGTTGCTTGAGAATCTCGATCTGGCTCGGCAGAGCCGGGGTCGAAGGAGCCACGGGAACAGGCGTGGCCGGCCGGGCAACAACCGCTGGCGGAGCAGGAGTGGGCACAGGCTTGGGCGTGGGCTTCGGAGTCGGATCGACTCGCGGCGGCGGTGGCGGTGGGGCGGCGACACTCGCTACGGGAGGAGGCGACGTTGGGACCGGTGTCGTCGCGAGATTCAGAGGCTGGTTTTTCACGGGCATCGCCGTGATGGTCGGAGTGCTCGGCGCAGGCGCAGGAGTTTCGCTAGCCTGGAAGGCCGGTTGTTCCCCGACCGTGTGCGGGGTGGAAGAAGGGTTGTTATTTCTCCAAAGAAGAAAGGCAATGATTCCGAGCAGCGCGACGACGATGACGCCAAAGACGAAGCTGCGCAGGAGGGCGGGGGCCTGTCGGGGCTGATGAACTGGAGGGGTGACGGCTTTGGGCACACCCTGTGGTGGGGTGCTGCGGATGCGGTCCACGTCGGTCTTCATCTCGCTGGCCTTTTGGTAGCGGCGGTCGGGCTCGGATTGGAGCGCCTTGAGCACCACCTCGTCGATCCGCACATCCATCTGCACTTTGTGCGACGGCGGGTCGAAGACGCCGCGCGGTGTCTGCCCGGTGAGCATTTCGTAAAGCATTACGCCGAGGGCGAAGATGTCGGAGCGCTGATCCGCTTGGGTCGCGCCGAAGCGCTGCTCGGGAGCCATGTAATCGGGCGTGCCCATGACGACATCGGTGTGGGTGAGGCCGGGCGTGCCGGCTTCCTGCGGCGGGCGCGCGAGGCCGAAGTCGGCGAGCTTCACGTAGCCATCGCGGGTGATGAGGACGTTCTCGGGCTTGATGTCGCGGTGGACGATGCCTTCGCGATGCGCGGCCTGGAGCGCATCGCAGAGCTGGCCGACAACGACCAGCGCCTGCTCCGGGTCCAGGCCCGGCCCGCGCAGGATGCTGCGCAGATCGGTTCCGTCGATGAATTCCATGACGAAATAGAGATTCCCTTCGCTCGTCTGGCCAGAGTCGTGGATCGTGACGATGCGCGAATGCTGGAGCCGGGCGAGCGTGCGGGCTTCGCGTTGAAACCGCGCGACGAATTGGGCATCCGCAGCGACTTCTGCAGGCAGAAGCTTGATCGCCACCGGGCGGTCGAGCGTGGGCTGCCAGCCCTTGTAAACCGCGCCCATGCCGCCGCGACCGATCAGCTTCTCGATGCGATACTGCGGGAGCAACAGGGCAAGTTGCTCCGGTTCGGGCGGAGTCCAGGCGGTGGCGCCGGATGAAGGCTTCGCAGTCTGCATCGCCCGGGCGAGCAATTCGCCGGGGTCGAGGCCGTGAAGTTCGGGTTTGGGTTCGGGATCGGGCATGACGGCGGAATGGTTTCACCCGTTGCTAGGGAATCCGAAGACGGAGGTTGCACATTACCGCAAAATATTTGCGCTTTTACACGCAACCCAACAGTTCGGCCAGTTCGCCCTTAATTTCCTCGTCCGTCGCTTCTGCGAGCGTCATGGACACTTGCTCGAAGATTAGTTCCCGCCAGCGCTTGCGGAGGCGGAAGACGTGATTTTTCACTGTGCCGAGCGGCAGGCCGAGAGTTGTGGCGACTTCTTCGTAGCGCTTCTCCGGATCAGGGCCGAAGCCGAGGAACGGACGGAGTGCTGTGAAGACTTCCGCTTTTCGGTCGCCGGTGAATTCTTCGCCGAGGAGGACGAGCGCGTGTTCCAGAATTGTCAGCGCCCATCGGCGCTGGAAGAGACGGTCTGGCGAGAGATTGTCCACGGGTTCGGCGGCGTAGCGTTCCTCCGCCTGCGTGGAATCAAAGCTCGCGAGCACGGCAGCTCCGCGTTTTTGTGCCATCGCGCGGTCGTGTTCATCCCCAAGGAAGCGTCGTGCGCAGGTGAGCAGGAAGGAGCGCAGCTTGCCCTTCTCCGCATCTGCCATGGCGAGAGTATCGCGTTCCAAAAGCCACGCAAAAAAGCCCTGCGTGAGATCCTCGGCGTCGTGCGGATTGCGGCCCGAACGCCGGATGTAGGCATAAATGGGATACCAGTAGGCCTCGCACAATGCGGCGAGGGCGGCCTGCGCCGCCTCGTCGTCGGAGCCGGTGGCGCGCTGGACAACGCTCCAGCGCGTCGTTTGAAAAGAAAGCCGCGTGGGCCGCATGTCGATGGCGCCGGTCGGGCGATCGTTTACAAGCGCGAGATCAACAGTTCGCGCTGGAAGATCAGCTCTTTCGGCAGGCGGTCGTGGAGTGTGAGGAAGAGTTCGGTTTGCGAGATGAGTTCGCGCTGCCATTCGCCGGCGTCGATCTTCATGCACTTCTCGAATTGCTCCCGCGGATAGTTGATCCCGGTCCAGTCGAACTCGCTGTAGCGCGGCATCCAGCCAATTTGCGTTTCGCGGGCACGGGCGCGGCCATGCGTGCGGTCGATGATCCATTTGAGCACGCGGAAATTTTCGCCGAATCCGGGCCACAGGAATTTGTCGTCAGTGTCCTTGCGGAACCAGTTCACATGGAAGATGCGCGGCGGGTCGGTCAGCGTGCGGCGCATGCCGAGCCAGTGATTGAAGTAGTCGCCCATGTGGTAGCCGCAGAAGGGCAGCATCGCCATCGGATCGCGACGCACCTGGCCGAGCGCTCCCGCTGCCGCGGCCGTCATTTCCGAGCCCATGGTCGCGCCGAGATAGACGCCATGGATCCAGTTAAAGGACTGAAAAATCAACGGCATCGTGCTCGCCCGGCGTCCGCCGAAAATGATCGCGGTGATCGGGACGCCGTTTGGATCGTTGGCCTCGGGGGCAAGGACGGGATTGTTTGTCATCGGCGCGGTGAAGCGGCTGTTTGGATGCGCCGCTTTTTCCTTCGAGTCGGGAGTCCACGGATTTCCTTTCCAATCGATCAGACCCTCCGGCGGCGCGTCATCTTTGCCTTCCCACCACACATCGCCATCGGGCGTGAGCGCGACGTTCGTGTAGATCGTGTCCTTTGCGATGGTCTTCATCGCGTTCGGATTCGATTTGTAATTCGTTCCCGGCGCGACGCCGAAGTACCCTGCCTCGGGATTGATCGCATACAGCTTTCCGTCTGCGCCCGGCTTCATCCACGCGATGTCGTCGCCGATCGTGGTGATCTTCCAGCCTTCAAACGACGCCGGCGGAATGAGCATGGCAAAGTTCGTTTTGCCACACGCGCTCGGAAAGGCCGCGGCGACATAAGTCTTCTCACCCTCGGGCGATTCGACGCACAGAATGAGCATGTGCTCCGCCATCCAGCCTTGGTTGCGGCCGAGGTAACTGCCGATGCGCAACGCGAGGCATTTTTTGCCGAGCAGCACATTGCCACCGTAGCCCGAGCCGACGGAAATGATCGCGTTGTCCTGCGGGAAGTGCGCGATAATCCGGCGGTCCGGATTGCAATCGAGAACGCTGTGAATGCCGCGGTTGAAATCGTCGCCGTCGCCGAGTTGGTCGAGCGCGATTTTTCCCATCCGCGACATGATGCGCATGTTCAGCACGACGTAGATCGAGTCGGTGATTTCGACGCCGACTTTCGTCAACGGCGAACCCGGCGGCCCCATGAGGTAAGGCACGACATACATCGTCCGCCCGTGCATCGCGCCGCGGAGCATGCCGTAAAGTTTGTCGTACATTTCGCGCGGCGGAGCCCAGTTATTCGTCGGCCCGGCTCCATCCTTCGCCCGCGTGCAGATAAAGGTACACTGCTCGACGCGTGCGACGTCGTTCGGATTCGAACGATGGTAGTAACAGCCGGGCAGCTTTTCCTGGTTGAGCTTGACGAGCACGCCGTCCTCGACCGCGCGTTGCGTGAGGAGTTCCCGTTCCTCCTCCGAGCCGTTCACCCAGTAGATGCGATCGGGTGTCGTCAATGCGCGCACTTCTTCAACCCACGCGCGCAACGAATTATTTTTGGGCGCATGCGCGCCAAAATGCGAAGTGTCCATACGGCAGCCAGCATTGCCAGCCCGGCCGGCGATAGCAAGGCGCAGACGCCATCGTGGCGAACGGAGCAGCGCAATCCAGCGTGCCTTCGCTTGCGCTCGCGCCCAGTGGCGGACATTGTTTCCGCACTTGGCCATGTTTGGGAACGAATACTCCGAAGAACAGCGCCCGATCACCTACATCGGCGGCTATCCCATCCATGCCGCGACGCTACTCATTGTCATCTATGTCGTTTCGCTTTTTGCCACCACGCTGTGCATGGCACTCGGCTACGGCGAAACCTTCGCCTACTACCTCGAATTCGACAGCCGGCTCGTGCTCAACGGCGGACAAGTCTGGCGCTTCTTCACCTACGGCTTGTGGAATGTCCCCAGCCTCCGCTTCGTCATCGACATGGTCATGTTCGTGTGGTTCGGGCGCGAAGTGGAGCGCTTCTTTGGACGGAAAATCTTTCTTCGCTTCTACGCGATCCTCTACCTGCTCCAGCCGCTCACCTACTCACTTCTCGGCCTGCTGCAGCCTACCGCTCTGCAAGGTGAGACGGGCGCCTTCGCCTTTTTCATCGCATTCGCCACGCTCTATCCAAATGCCGTTCTGCTCTTCAACATCCTCGCCAAATGGATGGCCATCGTGCTCGTCGTCATCTACACGCTGATGGCTCTCGCTGCGCGCGATTTCGTTGCGTTCGGCGCACTGTGGGTCACGGTCGGCTTTTCCTACAGCTTCGTCCGCTACGAACAGGGCCGGTTCACGTTGCCGAAAATTCCCTGGCCGCGACGACGTCCGAAGCTGCGAGTTGTGTCTGCCGCCGAACCCGTCACCTCACGCGACAGCACGACTTCCGAGAATGAAATGGACCGCCTCCTCGACAAAATCGCGAAGTCCGGCATCGCGAGCCTGACAGACAAAGAGCGTGCCCGGCTCGAAAAGGCGCGCACCGACTTGCTGCGGAAGGAACAGCGCTGACATGAGCGAACAGCCGAGCGCGCCGCCGAATCCAGAGTCGCCCGCGAAAACGCCGCAGCGCTTCGAGACCGCCTATGTCACGGCGATGTCGCATTTCTATCGGGGCGAATTGGGCCGCATCATGGCCTGGCGAGCCCGGCTCGACCCGACGACGAACTGGGCGATCACGACGACCTCGACGATTTTTACCGTCGCTTTTTCGATCGAGAAGGTGCCGCACATCATCTTCTTTTTTAACATCGCCATCGTCTGGATCATGCTCTGGATCGAAGCGCGCCGATACCGTTTCTACGACGCCTTTCGCGCTCGCGTGCGCATGCTCGAGGCGCATTTCCTCGTCCCAATCGTGGTTCACAATACCAAGCTGCTGCAAGGCGACTGGCAGAAGCTCGTGTGTGAAGACCTGCTGCTCCCGTCCTTCAAGATCAGCGCTTTCGAAGCCGTGGGCCGCCGCTTGAAGCGCAACTATATCTTCATCTTCCTCATCATCCTGACCGCCTGGATCACGAAGATCTTTCTCCACGCCAATCCGAAGATCGAATCCTTTCGCTCATTCTATCAGGCGCTGGCGGTCGGTACCTCGATCCCGAGCTGGCTTGTGGCATTCATCTTTATCGGCACTTTCACCAGCGTCATCGGCATTACGATTTATATCAGCCGGAGCACCTCGGGAGAGATTTCTGAGTTTGGCACGCACCGCGCATCGTGGCGCATTTGAGGCAGCAGCGGTCCGCACTTTCGTTCCCATGCACACCTCGCCGCGTCATCCGAATGCTGATGCCCTCGATTCCTCAGCTCCCGCCATTCAGCAACTGCGTGCCATCGTCGCCCGGCTGCGTGCGCCCGAAGGCTGCCCGTGGGATCGTGAGCAGACGCACGCGAGTCTGCGCGCGGGTTTGATCGAGGAGGCTTACGAGGTCGTCGAGGCGATCAATACGAATGACGATGCCAATCTGCGCGAGGAACTCGGGGACTTGCTGCTCCAGTCCGTTTTCCACGCGCAGATCGCCGAGGAGGAGGGGCGATTCAATTTCGACGACGTCGCTCGCTCGATTGTGGAAAAGCTCATTCGCCGCCACCCGCACGTTTTCGGCGAGGATCGTTGCGCCGACTCCGCGGAAGTGCTGCGCAAGTGGGACGACATCAAGCGCGCAGAAAAAGGTGCGCGCGGGACTTCCGCACTCGACGGAATTTCCGGCGGGCTGCCGGCGCTCATGCGTGCGGAAAAAGTGCAGAAGAAAGCCGCGCGCGTCGGTTTCGACTGGAGCGAAGCCGCGCCCGTCGTGGCCAAGATTCGTGAAGAACTCGCCGAGGTGGAGGCGGAACTGGCGCATGGCTCCGACGCAAAGATCGAGGAGGAAATCGGCGACCTGCTTTTCTCCGTCGTGAACCTCGCCCGAAAATTAAAAGTCGATGGCGAGACCGCCCTCCAGCGCGCCACCGACAAATTCGCGGCGCGATTCCGTCAGGTCGAGGCGCTCGCCCGTGAGCGCGATCTCGTCTTGGAAAAGCTCACGCTCACCGAACTCGACGTCCTCTGGGACGAGGTGAAGCGGGGTTAGGAGCCCTCCGGGGAGCGCACTCGTCCCGAGTGCTGGTCGCGGCGTCCTGCCGCGACGAACTTCCCTTGAAGTTACGCTTTCGGACAAGAGCTCCGCACCTCAAAGACCTGCCAGAAAGTCCGTTTCGGCGAGACGCCGAAACCAGCACTCGGGACGAGTGCGCTCCCCAGAACTACCCAACCGCCAGCAACTCCCTCACCTGCCCCGCGATGTCGCCGGTGCGCATGAGGCTTTCGCCGACGAGGATCGCCTGGCAGCCCGCAGCATGCACGCGGCGCGTATCGGCCTGCGTCTTCAATCCGCTTTCGCTGACGAGAATCACATCTTCAGGCACGTCCTCACTCAGTTCCTCGGTTGTCGCGAGATCGACTTCGAACGTCGTCAAATTCCGGTTGTTGATCCCGATCAGTTTCGCGCCAAGATCGAGCGCGCGGTCGAGTTCTTCGCGCGTGTGGACTTCGACGAGCACATCGAGTTGGCAAAGCTCGGCGGTCTTGTTGAGCGCCTCGAGTTGCGGCTGATCGAGCGCCGCAACGATGAGCAAAATAGCGTCCGCGCCGGCCACGGCAGCTTCGAAGATTTGCGCGTCGTGCAGAATGAAATCCTTGCGCAGGCAGGGCAGATCCACCGCCGCGCGGATCTTTGGCAGGTAGCTGAGGTGGCCTTGAAAATACTGCTCATCCGTGAGCACTGAGATCGCGTGCGCACCCGCCGCCTCATATTGCGTGGCGATGGCCACCGCGTCGAAATTCGCCGCGATCACACCTGCACTCGGGCTCGCTTTTTTCACCTCGGCGATGAGACCGAGTGCCTCGGGACCGCGATCGAGTGCTGCCGCGAACGGGCGAAAATCATTGCGCTGCAAGGCTGCCGCGCGCAGGAGTTCGGCGCGCGGAAGAAGCCGCGCAATTTCGGCTTTCTTCGTCTCGAGAATTTGTTGAAGGCGATTGGCGGACATTTGGAAAACGCCGCGAAGCTAGGCGGCAAGCGCCGGGCGCAGCAAGACGGGAGAACGACTACGCGCCGACGCGCTCCGCCGGGACGGTGAAATGGAACGTCGTCCCCTTCCCAATTTCGCTCTCCAGCCACAGCCGTCCGCCGTGGCGCTCGACGATCTTTTTGCACACGGCGAGTCCGATCCCGGTGCCGGGATATTCGCTGCGGCTATGGAGTCGCTGGAAGAGCTCGAAGACGCGCTCGAAGTTCTGCTCCTCGATGCCAATGCCATTGTCGCGCACCGAAAAAAGCCAGTCGTTTCCCTGCCGCGCGCAGCCGATGCGAACTTCCGGTGGACGGTCGGGCGCGGTGAATTTCAGCGCATTGCCGATGAGATTCTGGAAAAGCTGAACGAAACGCGGTTTGTCGATCGACACCGTCGGCAACACATCGTGCGTGATCGTGGCTCCGTGCTCGGCGCGGGCGGCTTCGAGATTCACGAGCGCGTCGGCCAGCACCGCATTCAGGTCTGTCGGCACAAATTCGCCGATGTGAGTGCTGACCCGCGAATAGGTGAGCAGATCGGTGATCATCCGCTGCATCCTGACGGCGCCATCGACGGCGAAGTGCATGAAGCTCTTTTCCTTGTCGTTCAGCTTCTCGGTGGCGCGCCGTTCGAGGAGACCGAGATAGCTGGAAACCATGCGCAGTGGCTCCTGCAGATCGTGCGATGCCACGGCCGCGAATTGTTCCAGCTCGCGGTTCGAGCGCTGGAGTTCAACCGTCTGCGCTTCGAGTTTTTCCGTGGCCACTTGCAACTCGCGGTTTTTCCAGATGGCAAGTTCGTAGGTGGAAAAGAGGAGATCGAGGATCTGCTCGCGCTCCGAGGCGATGAAGTATTTGTGTCCGGCAAGCGTGACCTCGACACCCGTTTCAGAATTCGGCCGGCGCAGGTCAGGATTGGCGAGGAGAAATTGGATGCGCGCGAGGAGATGATCTTCTTCGTACGGCTTCGTCAGAAAGCCGCTCGCGCCGCATTGCAGCCCTTTGATCGCCTCGCTCGGATCGGTGAGGGCGGTGATCAGAATCACCGGAATCTTGGCGAACTGTTCGCTGGCCCGAATTCGGCGGCAGAGCTCATAGCCATCCATCTCGGGCATCTTCACATCGCTGATGACCAGCGTCGGCGGGTCCGCCTCCATGAGCGGGAGAGCCTCCCCGCCGTGAGCGGCGACCGTCACTTTGCCAAAACGCCCGAGCAGCAGGTGGCGAAGCTTGAACGCCTGCGCCGAACTATCCTCCACCACGAGGATATGCACGTCGGCTGATCGCAGGTCATTCATAAGACGTAGCAATCGATAGCCGAGGGCGCTGCGCGTCGCGAGGGCGAATTCGCTTTCACGCGACAGTGGATCATCGCGCCCCGACGCGGTCTGTGAAAGGATGGGCGCGTGACTTCCCTCCGTATTCTCTTCGTCTGCTGCTCGCTGTTTGGAATCTCTGCCGCGAAAGCGCAGCGCTTGAGCGCTCTCTCCGGGCCGCCGGATTGGAAGCAACTGGACGCCTATCAGGAAACGATCACCCGCGAAGAATTCGTTCAACTTCTCGACCGCGTCTATGCACCCGCGGGCGCAGCCAAAGGATTGGTGGACGTGGAAGCGGACGCCGCAGTAATCAAGACCACGCTCACGCCACCGGCCGACTTCCGATTGCGCTTTGCGAAAGATGTCGCCTCGGCGAAGGCCGTGCCGCGCTACTGGCAGCCGGCTCCGCAGCTTGGTCCGGCTCCAGTGGACCAACCACTAGCCGGCTTGAAGATCGCGCTCGACCCCGGACATCTCGGCGGTAAGTGGGCGAAAATGGAGGAGCGCTTTTTCCAGATCGGCGAGTCGCGTCCGGTCGTGGAAGGTGAACTCACCTTGCGCGTCGCACAGATGGTCGCACCCAAGCTGCGCGCCCTCGGCGCAGAAGTCCTGTCCGTGCGCGACGCACTCGAACCGACGACCGACGCGCGTCCAGAGACGCTGCGCGAGGCAGCACGGACGGAGTTGGCGCTAATCGGTGTCACGGCACCACGCGAAACCTATGAGGGTCCGAACGACCCGGGACGCGGGCAGACCGTTCAGGGGCAGAGCGAGTTGCTCTTCTATCGGATCAGCGAAATCCGGCATCGCGCCGAAGTGGTGAACGAGAAGCTTCGGCCCGATCTCGTCGTCTGCCTGCACTTCAACGCCGACGCGTGGGGCGACCCGCTCCGCCCCGAGTTCGTGCCGCGGAATCACCTCCACGTCATCGTCAACGGCTGCTACGCGGCGTCCGAATTGCGCTTCGATGACCAGCGCTTCGAGATGCTCGTGAAGCTGCTCAACCGTTCGTACTCCGAGGAGTTGGCCGTCTCGGAACGCGTCACCGCCGCGCTCGCCGAGGCGACGAAGTTGCCGCCTTACACCTACACCACTGGCAATGCCATTCGGTCCGGCACGTCGCCTTACATCTGGGCGCGCAACCTTCTCGCCAACCGCCTCTACCGCGCACCCGTGGTCTTTCTCGAGCCCTATGTGATGAACAGTGAAGTCATCTGGGAACGCGTGCAGGCGGGCGACTATGAAGGCGAATTCATGATCGGCGGAGAAATGCGCCGAAGCATTTTTCGCGAGTACGCCGACGCGGTGGTGGAAGGGTTGCGGGACTACTACTCAAAGGCGCGCGGCGCGAAATAACGGCGCGGTCGGGCGGTCTGTTTTCCGCTGATTCCGGTTCGTGAATTTCGCGAGACTCTCGACTCCTTTCCGTCTACTGCGGACAACCTGTCGAGGCGCAACAGTTAGGCGTTCGGTTCATCGCGGGAAAACGTTCCGAGCTGATTGAGCCATTCAGAGAAGGTGAGAGCTAGGAGATAGACGCCTGCCCAACGGTCATCAGCATCGCTCTCCTCGATGAAGGCATGGTGGACTGAACCAAAATCCTGCTCGCGGTAGGAAAGTAGAACCGTGTCGCCGCATCCGTTGTCGGCGATGGGAAGGGTGCCGGGAGGATGATCGCTGATGCCCTGTCGCCGGAGGTCGATCTCCATCGGCATCCGGCGCAAAAGCTCGGCGGGGCTGAAGAAGTCATTGATCGACTCGATCCACCGTCCCTTGGGGTGAGGCATGTAATACTGCTGCTCCAAAATGGTGCGGCCAGCGTCGGCGAGAACGAATGCACGGTAGTCGTCGGGCAGCGGAACTCCGATCATGCGCTCTAATCCACTAAGTTGTTCTTCGTGGCTGTTCATTCCGATGTGCGCGTAGAACGCCTAACGTAATGATAGACTGCGGTAGTCGCAATCGGGCGGGCTAGCAGGCAGGCACTCCCGCTGTCCCAAAGTAGCGATCTCCCGCGTCGCCCAATCCCGGCACGATGTAGGCGTTTTCGTTCAGGATCGGGTCCACGCCCGCGGTGAAAATCTCCACGTCGGGATGCGCTGCTCGAAGTTGCGCGAGACCTTGCGGACAGCTCACGAGGCAGACAAAGCGGATCGAAGTCGCGCCCGCCGCTTTGAGTTGTGCCACCGCGCCAGTGGCGCTGAAGCCCGTCGCGAGCATCGGATCGACGAGCAGCACGTCGGCATCCGCAAGGTGCGCGGGCGCTTTGAAATAATAGCTCTCCGGGCGGTGCGTGTGTTCGTTCCGAAACATGCCGATGTGCGCGACGCTCACGTCGGGCAGCAGGTTGAGCATGCCTTCGACCAGCCCGAGCCCGGCGCGCAGGATCGGGGCGACCACCACGGGTCTGGCGAGAGCGCGGCCTTCGTAATCGGCCAGCGGCGTCTGAATGCTGGCGACACGCGTGAGCAGGGTGCGGGTCGCCTCGAAGACCATGAGCGTCGAGAGTTCGTTGAGGCGGGAACGGAATTCCCGCGGGCTCGTGCGAACGTCGCGCAGTTGAGTGAGCTTCACCTGGACGAGCGGGTGATCGACGACGGTGACGCCGCCGGGAAGATTTGCTGACATGCGGTGCTCTTATCGAACGGCGCGGCGTTTGTCACTCGCGCGGCGGATTTGCCAAAGTCGCCAGCCTGCCCCATCTTCGCCCGCGTTGTGCGCCTGATCGTCCTGCTTTTCCTTTCCATCGCGTTGACGCCGGCTTTCGCGTCCGTCTCCATCGAGATCAATCTCACGGCGCAGAAAGCCTTTCTGCTGGATGACGGAAAGATCGTTTATGAATCGCCGATCTCGAGTGGGCGGCCGGGATTTCCCACGCCCACGGGAAACTTCGCCGTGCTCGAAAAGGACGCAAATCATCTCTCGTCGCTTTACGGAAAAATCCTCGACGCCAACGGTCGCACGATCAATGCGAACGGGGACTCCGCCATGCCGGTGCCGAAAGGCGGGAAGTTTGTCCAGGCGCCGATGAAAAACTTCCTGCGCTTCGACGGTGCGAGCGGGATGCACGCCGGCTATCTGCCGGGATACGCGGCGTCGCACGGCTGCGTGCGGATGCCGGCGCACAAGGCCGCGCTGTTTTTCGACATCGCCACAGTTGGCACGCCGGTAAAGGTCTTTGGCAAAGCGCCAGCGGGCGGTGCTTCCGAGGCCAAACCCAAAGCCGCAGCCACACCAGCAGCCACGCCCGCGCCCACGCCGCCGCCGCGAAAGTGGTATCAGATTTTCCAGTTCGGACCGCGGCAGTAATCGGTATACCGAACTTCAATAAACGTGTCATCCCGAGCGGATTTCCGCGCGAGCGCAGGCGGGCGGAGCGGAGTCGAGGGATCGGGAGCGGGAAGCCGCCCCCTTCGCCCCGATCCCTCGACTTCGCTCGGGATGACACGCTTCTTGGATTGCGGCACGTTCCTTGGATTGCAGGACGCACGCGAAGGACCGGCGGCTACAGTTTCGGCGTCGCGGGTGGCGTGCTCGCAGGAGCAGGCGGCGTCGCGGGCGAGGGCGTGGGTGTTGCCGGAACCGGCATCGGCGTCGCGAGAGGCTTGGGCTTTGTGAGATCCTCCCACGTGAAAAGTTCCCCCTGATACCCGCCGATTTCTTCGAGCAGTTTCTGGCAGCGCGTCCGCCAGCGCACGAGATCGGGCGCGTCGTATTTTTCCGCGGTTCCGGGGAAAACGAGATAGGTCACCTTGAGGTCGCTCGTCGGCCGATTTTCCGCGTTCGACTTCGGGTTGATTTCCTTGCAGATGCGCAGCGACGCTTCGCCCACGAGGTTCGACGGACCGACGTCGCCGACGATCGCGGGGTAGAGCGTCTTTTGAAAAATGACGACGCAATAATCGCCCACCGACGGAGCGAATGGTCCCTTGCTTTTGCCAAACATCGAGCCAGGCAGGACGATGAAGGGATCGGCCGCACCGATGAGAAAGCTGTAGGTTGTGAGGTCGGCGATTTCCGTGCGCATGCGCGTCTGCGCGGCCTTCAATTCCTCGCGCCGCGCCGCAGTGACGGCGTTGGTTGCCAGTTCCGTTTCGTATTGTTTCAACTTCGCCTCACGCGGCGCGATGAAGGAACCCGGCTTGTCGGTCTTCTTTTTCCATCGATAGCTCGTGAACGGCTGGAACGTGGAAGACGCGCCATCCACCTCCGGCACGCGGTCCGTGTCGGAGCCATCGGTATCCACGTCCATGTCGGCCTGGATGAAAAGCGCGCGGCGTTTCGACTTCGGCTCCTGGAGTTCGAGGATCGTCTCGCAGTCGTAGAAATTGTGCCGCGTGAGCAGGTTGTCGAGGCGCATGAGACTTTGCTGCAACGCGGAGCATTTCAAGCGGTAGAGATTGTCGAAACTCGGAGAGACCCTGGCATCTTCGAGGAGCGCGGGCAGCCCCGGCAGGACGGCGGGTAGCGCGGCGTTCAAGCGCTTGATCTCATCGAGGTCGTGATGCGGCTTCGGCACCTTCACCTTCACGGTCAAATCGGCGACGTAGCTTTCCGGCTCATTGCGATCCTTCGTCGCAGTCGAGCCGTGATCGGTTTCCAGCGTCACGCGATATTGCATGCCGTTGGTAACCTTGCCGACTTCCAGTCGCTTTGCCGGCACGTACGGCGGAGGAGTTGGCGTGGGAACTGGAATGGGCGTCGGTCCCGGAGTCGGCTGCGGACGCGGTTCCGGCGGTCGCGGGCAGGCGGTGAGCACGAGCAGGGCAACGCCGAGGACGGCGAGCTTCGGCAGCGTCGAAAGGACAGACCTCACCGCGGCAACGGCCTCACTTTTTTACGAACCCGAGGATGGTCAGGATGACACCCAAGGTTCCTAGGATCGCCATCATTCCCGCGGGCATCCACTTGTGGGTGGTTAAAAATTTCGGAGCAAACTGACCCGCGAGCGCGAGCGAAAGAACGAGGCCGAGAATCAATCCCGGCTGCACTTTCCCCGCACCGATGAGGTAGCCGGCCACGAGCAGCAACACGCCGGAAATGCCTCCGGCAATCAGCGAGGCCTGGCTGCCCGCTTTCACAAAACCCAAGACGCCGCCGGCAATCGTGAGGACACCGAAAATGAAGAGATAGATTTTAGTCAGGTCGAGCATCGCGCTGACATAGTGCAAATGACGCCCGCCGACAACTGCGACGCGTGAACTCTTTGTTTTGGAGATTGCCTAACAATCTATTTCGCAAGTCATCCTGAACCGTCTTCATGCAGTTCGAGAGGCTTCTATTCAACGCAGAGGCGCAGAGATCGCAGAGAGTTTACAGAGCATCTCCGCACTCACTAAACGGTGGACGATTTCTTCTTCTCTGCGTCTCTGCGTTTCCCAGCGATGTCTCCGGTAAAATCACGGGATTCTTCGACTGCGTTCCGCCCCACCTGCGCCCGCACGAAACTCCGCTCAGAATGACCGCATCTGAGTTTTTTTGAGAAGGCTCTACGAGTCGCTGCTTGCGCGGCGCTGGGTGAGGAAAAGCCGCAGCAAAAAGATTGGGACGAGTGATGCGATGGTCATGACGACGCAAACGAACCACCCCGGAATCACGCGCGCCCGGTCTCGCATCACGGCATTGAGGCCGGCGCTCACGACCTCGTCGATCGATACCTTGAAAACTTCTGGCGCTGGCATCGGTTCGCGGGACTGCGTGCGCTCCGCGATTTCAAAGAATTCGGTGTTCACCGGTCCCGGGCAGAGCGCCGTGACCGAGACGCCGGTGTCCCGCAACTCCGCGCGCAAGGCTTCGGAGAAGCTGGTGACGTAAGCCTTGGTGGCCGCATAGACAGCCATCTTGGGAAGCGGGAGCAGGCTGGCGATGGAGCTGACATTGAGAATTGCTCCGCGGCCCGCCCGAACGAGATCGGGCAGGAGCGCGTGCGTCAGCCGTGTGAGGGCTTTGACGTTCACATCGAGCATCCCCTGGACGCGCGCCCAATCACTCTCTTCAAAAAATCCGTGATCGCCGAGGCCCGCGTTATTGATCAGCAAAGTCACACGCTCACCGCTCGCGGCAAGCGCGGCGAGCAGCGCCTCGATCTGGACTTCTTCGGCGAGATCGGCGGCGTGCGTATGGATGGTCAATCCCGGCCGATCGAGCTCGGACTTGAGCGTCTCCAGCCGGTCAAGCCGGCGAGCGACCAGAATGAGCGTCCTCGCGTGCGGAGCCAATTGCCGGGCGAACCCTGCGCCCAGACCCGAAGAGGCGCCGGTGATGAGTGCGGTGCAGCCGTGGAAAAAGTTCATGGCGCGAAGTGTTGGAGGATCGTACGAATGTGAAAAGAGTATTCATTAGCGGTCTTCAGGCGGCGATACTTCGCGCGAAACCGAATCGATCCGAACCTGACGACAGCTCCACCATGACCGTCCTCAATCTCGCCCACCAAGTTCCCTTCACGACCAAAGACGGCTCGACCATTCGCAGCATTCTCGACCGCACGAATGCTCCGGTGGAAAAGCAAAGCCTCGCCGAAGCGCAAGTGCCCGCCGGCAGCGCGACGCAGCGGCATTACCACAAGTTCGCGGAGGAATTTTACTTCATCCTGGAAGGCTCGGGCGAAATGGAAATCGACGGCGCCATCCGCGAAGTCGGAACCGGCGATGCCATCCTCATTCCGGCGGGAGCGTGGCACACGATCACGGCTCGCGCCACGCTCCGCTTTCTCTGCTGCTGCGCCCCGCCGTACGCGCACGAAGATACCTACTTTGAGTAAGGGCCGGAGGCTGCCCGACAAACGGAACCCAGCCGCATCGGGAAAAGGTAGTGGATCAGTTTTGGGTTGGAGCGGCGGTCTATGACCGCCGACATCTCTGCCGAGCACGAACACGGGGTTCATAGCCCGCCGCTCCAGCTCGCTTTCGCCAAATTGATACATACCCCGGGAAACGGCGGCTTGTGTTGCCCGCGGCTTATGCTCCTTTCTTCGCCTCCGCGGCGGGGCTCCGGCGCGATTTCATCACATGAGCGATTCATCCCCTTCCCCACCGACGAGCGCTTGGAGCGTGCTGCGGCAGGGGGCGTTTGCGCGTTACATTGCGGGCGACGCGATTTCGATGCTCGGGACGTGGATGCAGCAGATGGCACAGGGCTGGGTGATCGCGGGGCTGACGACGACGGCGTTTACGCTCGGGCTCGTCACTTTCTTCTCCAGCCTGCCGATGCTCGCGCTGACGATGTTTGGCGGGGTGATCGCGGATCGCTTCGACAAGCGGCGCATCCTCGGCGCGACGCAGATCGTCCAGGCGCTGCTCGCGGTCTGGGTCGGGCATCTGGTGGGAACGGGCGAGATTCGGGTGCTGCACATTGTCATCGCCGGGATTTGCCTCGGGATTTCGACGGCGTTTGAAATGCCGGCGGCGGCGGCGCTCGTGCCGGAGCTGGTGGAGCGCGAGCAACTCTCCGCCGCCATCGCCGTGGATCGCTCGGTCTTTCATGCCACGCGTCTGATCGGACCGGCGGTCGGCGGCTGGCTGATCGGCTGGCTCGGGACGGCGTGGGCCTTTTACGCCAATGCCCTGAGCTACAGCGCGCTGCTGATCGCACTGCTGACGATCCGACCGCGCCCGCTCGGCGAAGCTCATGAGGAAGCCGCGCGCCGCACCGGGATGGCGGATGGCCTCGCCTACGTGCGCCGCGACAAGCCCACGCGCGCGATGATCTCGATGCTCGCGCTGGTCACGTTCTGCATCTCGCCTTTTTTCATGATCATGATGCCGATGTATTCGCGACACGTGCTGCACATCCCGGCGGCGCAACACGGAATCCTCATGGGCTCGTCGGGCATCGGCGCCTTTGCCGGTTCGCTGTGGCTGCTCTCGATTCGAAAAGACAAACGTCGCGCGTGGCTGATCGCGGCGTCCGTCGGGATCGTCATCGCCATGTCGGCCGTAGCCGCGGCGCGCGGCCTAGCGGAAGCGGTGGTGGCGATGATCTCACTCGCGCTCGGCACTTCGACGGTCTTCGGCCTCGCGAATACGATCGTGCAGGAACGCGCGCCCGACTACATCCGCGGCCGCGTCTCGGCCATCGCGGGCTTGAGCTTTTTTGGCGTGCTCCCCTTCTCCGGGTTGATCATGTCGAAGTTCGCCGATCTCGTCGGCTTGCGGTTGGCGATGGGTTGTTCCGCAGTGTGCTTCGGCCTTGGCGCGGCACTGATGCTTTACAGCCATCGACGCGCAGAGGATCCGGTGCCGGCAGAAAGCGAAGCGAGCGGGGTGGCGTGAGGGTGAAAAAGTCCACCGCCGTATGAATGCAGTTCGAGACGGTTCGATTAAACGCAGAGACGCAGAGATCGCAGAGAGTTTGCCGAGTATTTCCGCACTCACCAAACGGTGAGCGACTTCGGTAGTGGCTCAATTTGGCACCGGGCGTTGTCGAGGCGGCTCTGTCCGTAAGGACGTGCCGCCTTTGCACACCAGGTGGCACGTCGCCAAAGCGCGACAGAGCCACCTCTACACCGGCAAACTGTGCCACGACCGCGACTTCTTCTTCTCTGCGCCCTCTGCGTCTCTGCGTTAAAATCAAACCAAACTGCACGATTCCGGCTCACGATGACGGGCGGACTTGCTTCTCGCCAAAGGTCGCGGACGTAGTAGGAAAAACGTCACGCTTCTCTTCGCCTTCGCACCTCATGAAACGCCCCCTTCTCCCCGGTCTTCTCGTTTTCACTTTTCTCTCGGCCATCGCCTTTTCCGCCGACCCGGAAGAGACCGGAGGCAAGAAGAACGACGACCGCACACCCAAGGACGTGTCGCTCGGCGACACCGGAGAAATCGCGCTGAAAAAATTCACCGTCGCGCCCGGTTTGCGGGTGAACCTTTGGGCAGAAGAACCGCTGCTCGCGAATCCTGTCGCCTTCACCTTCGACAACAAGGGCCGCGCCTTCGTCGTCGAGACCTACCGCCGCCGCACGTCGGTGCCGGATATTCGGAAAAACATGGAGTGGCTGCCCGATTCGCTGGCCATGCGCACGGTCGAGGACCGTGTCGCCTTTCTCCAAAGAGCGCTCGCGCCTGAACTCAATCTCAAGCCCACGAAGAATCATGAGGACTTGAACGGCGACGGACATTTTGACTGGCACGATTGGGCGATCGAAAGCGAGCGCGTCAAGGTCGTCGAAGACCGCAACGGTACTGGGGCGGCGGACACTTCGAGCGTCTTCGCCGAGGGCTTCAATACGCCGGAGACCGGCGTGGCTGCTGGCGTCGCCGTCCGCGGAGACGATGTCTTCTTCGCGTGCATTCCCGATGTCTGGCGCTTGCACGGCGCGAGCGGCGTGCAGGCGGCGGCGCGGGAAAAACTGCTCAGCGGATTTGGCGTTCACATCGCGTACGGCGGACACGATATGCACGGCACGAAGTTCGGTCCCGATGGCCGGCTCTACTGGTCGATCGCCGATTGCGGCGCGCATGTGACGACGAAGGAAGGCAAGGTGCTCGATAATCCAGACAGCGGCGCGGTCTTTCGCTGCGAACTCGACGGATCACACGCGGAGATCGTCGCGGTCGGATTGCGCAACCCACAGTCACTTGCCTTCAACGACCTCGGCGATCTTTTCACCGGCGACAACAACGCCGATGGCGGCGACAAAGCGCGCTGGACGCACATCGTGGAAGGCGGTGATTACGGCTGGCGCATGGGCTGGCAGTTCCTGCCAAAGCTCGGCGCGTGGAACAGCGAAGGCATGTGGCATCTCGACGTGGACAAGACGGCCCTCGCGCTGCTCCCACCGGTCGGTCTCATCGGCCACGGACCCGCGGGCATCGCGCACTATCCGGGCACCGGTCTGCCCGACAGCTACAAAGACAATTTTTTCTACGCCGACTTCCCCGGCGGCGTGCGCGCCTTCCCGCTTCAGCCCAAGGGCGCGAGCTACACGGCCGACAATCCGAAAGATATTTTGCAGGACAATTCGCCGAAAGAAATGACCGGGAAGCTGCTCTGGGGCTTGTTTCCGAGCGATGTCGGCTTTGGCGTGGACGGAGGCGCCTACGTGCTCGATTGGGTGCAAGGGTGGGAAAAGACTGGCAAGGGTCGCATCTATCGCGTGCACGATCCGGCGGTGGACGCGAGCCCGCTCGTGCAGGAAACGAAGAAGCTCCTCGGCGAAGGAATGTCGAAACGGGACGAGGACGATCTCACGAAACTGCTCGGCCACGCGGACCAGCGGGTGAGGCTCGCGGCGCAGTTCGAACTCGTGCGCCGCGGCGATCCGACACCACTCGCCCAGGCGACGCACGAAAAGAATCCGCAACTCGTGCGACTTCACGGCATCTGGGGCGTGGCGCAAATGGCGCGTCGCAAACCGGGCAGCGCAAAAACTCTACCGTCGCTCGCGGAGGACAAAGACCCCGAAGTGCGCGCGCAGTGGGCGAAGTTCATCGGTGAAGCCGGCATGAAAGCACAGGCGGACCGGACCATCCGGCTGCTCGCCGACAGCGAACCACGCGTGCGCTTTTTCGCCGCGCAAGCGCTGGGCAAACTCGGCGTGAAGGAAGCCGTGCCCGCGCTGATCGCACTGCTCAAACTCAATGCTGACACCGACGCCTACGTGCGGCACGCCACCGTCATGGCGCTCGTCGCACTCGCCGATGAAAAGGATCTCATCGCCTCGGCGAACGACCCCGCCGTTCCCGTGCGCACCGGTGTCCTGCTCGCACTGCGCCGGTTGCAAAACCCAGCGGTCGCGCAATTCCTCACCGACAAAAATCCCCAGCTCGTTGTCGAAGCTGCGCGCGCCATTCATGACGCTCCGATTCCGGCGGCGTGGCCACAACTCGCGGCCCTCGCGGCAAATCCCAGCCTGCCTGCGTCGATCATTCGCCGCGCGATCAATGCCAACTATCTCCTCGGCAATGCCAAGGGCGCGCAGCGGCTCGCCAAGGTCGGAGGCGACCCGAAGGCCGATGTCGCTCAACGGATCGGAGCCGTGCAAGCGCTGGCAATTTGGAACGAACCGTTCAAGCGCGACGCCGTCACTGGCTTGTGGCGCGACTTGCCAAAAACTCGCGACGCCAATGCCGCGAGCGCCGCCGCCAACCGCATCGTGCCCGCACTTCTCCGCGAGCCCACGGAAGACTTGCGCGTCGCCGCCGCGGAATTGGCCGGTTCCTTGAAAGCGCAACCCTGCGAAGGCGTCCTCTACGCCGCCGTCAGCGACCGAAGCCTCGGCGGAAAAACCCGCGCCGCCGCACTGCGTGCGTTGGACGCGATGGATTCCGCGAGACTCGCCGATGCCTACAACAGCGCAATCAAGGACACCGACAAGGCGCTGCTCGAAGCCGCCCGCCATCTCGCCGCCAAGGTCTCGCCAGCCGACGCCGTAAAGCTCAACGCCGACGTTCTCGGCAAAGGCAACACGCGCGAGCAACAGGTGGCACTCGCCAACATCGCCGGTCTGCCAGGGCCGGAAGCGGACCAGGTGCTGCTCGCGCAGTACGATCGCTTTGCCGTGGGAAAACTGAAACCCGCACTGTGGCTGGACCTTTTCGAAGCGATGGGCGAACGCGACGATCCGGAACTCAAACGCCGCCTCACCGACCGGGATGTCGAACTCGCGAAATCCAAAGATCCCATCGCCAAATGGCGGGAATGTCTGGAAGGCGGCAACGCCAAAGCGGGCCGCGAAATCTTCGCGGAAAAAGCCGAGGCGGCGTGCATGCGCTGCCACAAGTTCAAAGGTGAAGGCGGCGACGTCGGCCCCGACCTCGCGAAGATCGCGCAGGTGTCGGATCGCGTTTATCTCCTCGAGTCCATCGTCGATCCCAACGCCAAGATCGCCCCCGGTTATGACAACGTCCTCTTCACGCTCCAAAACGGTGAGATGGTCAGCGGAATTCTGAATGCCGAGAGTCCGGAAGAAATCACGATCACGTCCGTCGCCGACGGCAAGAAGCAGAAGATCAAAGTGTCGGACATCAAAGAGCGCATGCACGTCCCGAGCGCCATGCCGCCCGGTCTGGCCGATGTCCTCGGCAAGCGCGGGCTGCGCGATGTCATCGAGTTTCTCTCCAGCGCGAAGTGATCCCGCGCAGCCACGGACGATATCGCACGGAATCGCCGGGATCCTTCGACTGCGTTCCGTCCCGCTTTCGCCCCCGACGGAACTCCGCTCAGGATGACTCTGCTATTTGGGATTCTTAAAAAGCCTTACAGCTTCTCCACGTCGGCGGCAGCGAGCGCCTCGTCGATCATCGCGCGGCGCTCGGCGGGTTGCGTCCAGCGCCAGCGATGCTCGTCGTCGAGTGCGTTCAGCGGATCGAAGTAGAGGAATTTTTTTTCGGGCTTCACACTCGGGCTCGTGAAGACCGAAATGCCCGTCGCGCGATCGTAGTGCTCCGCGCTATGCACGTCGCGTTTGCCGCCACCGCCGGGCGCGTCGAGGACAAACGCCGGCGTGTTGAAACCGGCGGTCGCGCCGCGCACATGCTTTTCCAAAGTCTGCGCGGCCGCCACGGTCGTGCGGAGATCTTCGACGCCGGGGACCATGTCGTGCACATAGACGTAATACGGATGCACGTTGATGTAGCCGAGCCGGCGGACGAGAAGCTGCATGGTGGCGGGATCGTCGTTCACCGTCCGCTGGAGCACGGATTGGGAACGGACGGTGATGCCGCGAGCAGTGAGGAGATTCATCGCGTCCTGCGTGATGCCGGTGATTTCGTTGGGGTGATTGAAATGCGAATGGACGACCACATCTTTGTGCAAGGAGCGACCGAGTTCGACGACGCGAGTGAGGGCATCGACCCAGGCATGATCGCTGAGGATTTTTTGCGGGAGCACGCAGAGTCCTTTCGTCGCGTAACGGATGCGACGGATATTCGGCATCCGCAGAAGGCGCTCGCCAATGAGCTGAAGGTGATCGGCCTTGAGATTGTAGCTGTCGCCGCCGCTGATCACGATGTCTTCGAGGTCGGGCTGGTTGGCGATGTAGGCAAAGGCTTGTTCCCAGCGCGCGAGGCTGGCGGTGAGAGCGAGTTTTTCGACCTCCGGCGTGTCATTTCCCACGGCGTAGCTGCGCGTGCAAAAGCGGCAGTAAACGGGGCAGCTCAACTGCGGGAGAAAGAGCGCCTTGTCGCGGTAGCGATGCGTGAGACCGGGGATGGGGGAGTCTTCCTGCTCGTGGAGCGAATCGAGTTGCAGCATCGGGTGATCGGGTTGCTGCTGTGAACGGAGCGGGAGAAATTGCGTACGAATCGGGTCGGCGAGAAGGTCGCGCCAATCGATGAGCCCAAGCAGATAGGGCGAGATGCGGAGGGCCATCGGTGCGTGGGCGATGCCGGCCTCGAGATCCGCGTAGAAGCTCTCGGGAGCGAGCGCGCCAAGCGTTTCGCGAAGCTGGCGCGGGTTGGTGACGGTGTGGCGGTTTTGAAAAGTGTGAGTGCGAAATTCAGCCTCGCTGATTTTTTCGTAAGCAGGAATCCCGCGCCAGAATTCGTCGCGGCGGAGGTCGCGATGGTCTGGAGCGCTCGGGGCGGAAGTGGAACGAGTGGGCGGGTCAACGTGGGCGGTGTCGATGAACATGGCGGTGTGGGTTGGGTTGGTTTTGGTGAGAGATCGAGCGCAGAAGCTCAGGCGGCCTTGCGCGACGACGCGCGCGGGACCGAACGGCCCGGCGGCGCGGAAACGGCCATCGCTTCGAGGACATCGCGCAGCGTCCTCCGGGCGAGGGCGGCTTCCAGCGCAGATTGAGCGGAAGCGAAAACTTCATCGAGCACGCGTTCAATGCCGGCTCCGACCGGGCAACGGTGGTTGGGTGTTTTCCGATGCGAACCGAACGACGGCGCCGGTTCGACGGCGCGATAGATCGCATCAAGAGCGATGGCTTCAGGTGGGCAACAAAGCGCCGCCCCGCCACTCGCGCCTTTCGAGGTCTTGACGAGTCCAGCATGCCGCAAGCGGGAGAGGAGCCGCCGGATGACCACGGGATTTGTATTCACACTGCCGGCCAGCAGATCGGAGCAAGCACCACCGGTCGCTCGCCGGTGCGCGAGCACCGCCAGAATGTGAACCGCAAAAGCAAATCGACAACTTGAAGCCATCGTGACGGGATATGTAATCAGACCTGTTACATTTGTCAAGTTCCGCCGCGTCGCTTGTCACAGCGGCCCACCGAGATGGTGGACGAGCTGGGAATCGAACCCAGAACCTAGCGATTAAGAGTCGCTTGCTCTGCCAATTGTGCTACTCGTCCGCTGCTTTCGCAACCGCCACCGGCGGCGGGAAACGGGCCGTCACCTTATCCCGCATCGGCTTTCGCTCAAGCGATTTTTGCGCGGGGAAACTTCCGCCATTGGTCGCGACAATCTCCGAAACCGCAGCACCGGACCCCGGGCGGAAAAAATAAATTCGCCCCGCCAGATTGCATCCGCTTCCTGGGCGCTCTTCCTGCTTTCCAAATCGGAGACAATGAACGCCAAACGAGTCCTGCTGATCCACGAAGATCGCTTAGTCGGAAACCTTTACCGCGAGAAGCTCGAAGCGGAAGGCCTGACCGTGGACTCTGCGCGCTCGAGCGACGCGGGACTGAAGGTTGCGGCCGAGCGCCGCCCGGATTTGACCGTGATCGATGCCATCGTTCCGGGCTCCGAGATCGCGCAACTCATCGCCGGACTGCGCGCTCATTCGCCCGCGCGCCCGATGCCGGTTGTCGTTTTGCCGACGTTCCGGCCATCGCTGGCTGAAAAGGCTGCGCAGTCCGGGGCGAGCACGATTCTTTCCCGCGGCCCGAATCCAGTGGCCGATCTTCTGGACGCAATTCAAACCGAGCTCGGATTGGAACGAACCTCCACGATCGCCAAGGCCCTGCCTTTCCGCGCGGACGACGGCTGGCTGAAGGTCAGCCTGGAAGCCGCACCGGAAACACTCGCCGCGCTGCGCCGGGCGCTGCACGACATGACGCGTGAGAACCACGACCGAACGGCGCCCCAGGAATTCTTCCAACGCATCCACGGCTTCGTGGAGCAGATGTCGCTCTTCGGCCAGAAACCGCTCTCCAGTTTTTGTGCGGCCATCGAAGCGCTCGCCTTCGATCTGATGCGCTTCCCCGACCAAACCAACCCATCCGTCCTCCGCACCCTCGGGCAATCAGTCGATTTCCTCGCCAAACTCCTCGGCGATAGTTTCCGCAATCGGCTCGAAGATCCGGGGGCCGCTCAGGTGCTCGTGGTGGACGACGAAGACGGCGCCCGCAAGATCATCATGGCGGCGATGCGCCTGGCGCAATTGACGGCAGTGGCCGCGGATGCGCCCGCTGCCACGCTCGCGGCCCTCGGCGTGCAGAAATTCGATCTCGTTTTTCTAGACGTCGGACTGCCCGAGATGAGCGGCTTCGACCTGTGCTCGAAAATCCGCACGATGCCGATGCACGAAAAAACGCCGATCGTTTTCATCACCGGAATGGCGACCTTTCAAAACCGGGCACAAGCCAGCCTGAGTGGGGGCAACGATTTTGTCGGGAAGCCCTTCAACGTCCCGGAACTCGGCCTGAAAGCGCTGATGTGGGTCTTCAAAGGCCAACTCGGGCTGACGTAAAAACTAGGGCAGAAACGCGAGCGCGGCCCCGACGACGAACGTCGGCGCGAGAGCTCCGCAGAAGAGCTTGAGCGGGGAGATGCCTTCATCGCCAAACTGGGATTGAAGAATGGATTGACCCGCGGGATTCGGAGCATTCGCGATGACCGTCAGCCCGCCGCCCGTCACCGCACCGACCATGACCGCGTACTTCAATTCGTCGGAAAACCCCGGGACGAGTGACGCGAGATACGTGATCGCCGCGTTGTCGTTAAACGCCGTGAGCAGGATCGAGCCGAGCAGCAGCGGCCAGCGATCGAGGCCGCGGAGCACTGGCCCGATCCACCACCGCTGGACGCCGCCGTGGATGACCAGTGCCGCCAGGAAGAAACCGACGAGCAGCGGACCGCGCAACTGAACGGGAGCCTGATGCCGTTCAGTCGCCTCGGTGAAGGCGAGGAAAAAGAGAAATCCCAAAACGACAAGCGGCGGGTAATGGGAGGTAAGGACGGTCCACGCGATGAAGAAGAGATGGGTGAGCGTGATGACGACGGGGACACGACGCTCGGCAGGCGGAGCCGCGACCGGCATGGATGCGAGCCGAGCCAATTCGCGCCGGAAGACGAAGAAATGCGAGGCGTTCGCAACGACGAT
>JBBSDS010000028.1:0-25454 GCA_038240495.1 Chthoniobacterales bacterium
CGAGATCGAATTTGCACTTCGCCACCGTCGCCATGCGCCGCCCTTTTACGCAGCCGGCGCGCGCGGGGATTTCCACGCCGTGACACACGCTCGCGACGGGCAGATTTTTCTCGAAAAAGTAACGCGTCACGCGGAGCAGGTCTTCGTCTTCGCGCAGGTATTCCGGGGCGCGTCCGCCGCTTAAAAAAATGCCGACGTATTCCTCCTCTTTGATGTCGGCGAACGCGATGTCCGCCATGATCGAGTAGCCTTCCCATTCCTTCGTGATCGTCCAGCCGGGTTTCACCTCGTGCAGCACCATCTGGTAGCAACGCTTTTCCGGCGCGGCGACGACGGGCTCGAAGCCGTCTTCCTGCAAGCGATAGAAGGGGTAAAGGGTATCGACGGTTTCTGTGGCGTCGCCAACGATAACGAGGACTTTGTTCATAGGATGTGGGGTTGCGAGAGGGGATGTTTACAGCGTTGGGAGGCGTTCGTCGAGATGCGGGGTGAGGATCGATCTTCGGAGGCGCGGCGGGCGGGAGGCGCTATTTCCGATCCACGGATTGCAGTCGATACCACGCCGCTTCAGCAGGGAAAAACTGCGAATAATAGAGGCGCGTGTAGTCGTAGTGGGCGAGGGGCTCTAGGATGGCCGCGCGATGTTTTTCGACGACCGCGCGGTCGGGGCACAGCGTGACGACCCACGAAGCAAAGACCGGTTCGCGCACGAATGTGAGTTCCTCGTATCGCCGCGGTGAGAGCCGGCCAAATTCCTTTGCCTGCCGCTCGGCGACGGCCACCGCCTCGGCTTCGCTGTGCTGGGGCTGCCACCATTCGTTGAGCACGCGCCAGTCGTGGAGGAACGCAGCGTGGGAGTCGTTGTTGTACTTTGCCGCGAGCGGCACGCCGGGTGCGGCCCTTTCCGCGCTCGCCGCGAGCCCTTGCGCGTACGCGCGGCGCAGGTCCGGATCGGTTTCCATTTCCCAGAGCCCGCGCAGCGCAATGACGCTCGACGCACCGGTCCACGATTCGCGTGAAGTCGGCTTGTGGAAAACCATTCCCGCCGCGCAAATCTCCGCCCGCGTCCGCGCCGGCTCGCCGCCGGATTCACGCACGGCTTTCCGATAGAGCTCGTCCCAATGCTCATCGCCGGTGAGTTCATGCGTCGCTTTGAGGAGGAAAAGGAGTCGTGGCGCGTGTTGCCACGCGTGCCCCGCAAATGACCCGCGGAACTGTGAAGGCGAGCCGTCGTTGCACGGCAGCCGCCAGCCGGTGGATTCGAGCACGCGCGCGATTTCTGCGAACTTCGCCACCATCGTCGCGCGCTCCGCGGAGTCGGCGAGTCCTTCGTGGACGTAGCGCCACATTCCGTAGAGCGCGGGCCCAGTCTGGTCGTCGAAACCCATCGGATACGGCGTGCGCCCGTCGGTGGCCACGCAGCGCGCTAGAAATCCGGGCGGACGCAGCGAAGCAAGCAGCAACAAGCCTTTCGCAAGACGCTGCGCCTTCGCCTTGTCGGCTTCCGCGCCGGTCGCTTTCCAGCGCTGCACGGCGCCGTCCATATACATGCCGTTGAACATCGAGCCGTTCTCCGTCGGCGACCACCAGCCGAGTGCGTTCGGTTTCCCCTCGCGACATTCCTCCGGCGTCGGGCGGGGGAACTTTCCGTCGGAGTCGGCGTAATCGACGAGAGTGTTGTGCGGGTCGATAAAGCGCCGCCAAATCTCTGAGTGCGCCTGTTCGACATTGGCACCCACGGCGTTTTCCGCATGTGCTCTACGCAGTCCGAGCGAGAGACTCGCGGTGAAGGCGAGGCCGGTTTTAAGCGCTTCGCGTCGGGTGAGAGCGGGGGGAAGCATGCGCAATGTTCTATTGCGGTGGAGCCGCGTCGTCACGCTGCGTGGTGACGGTGTAATGCGTGCCATCCGAAGTCACTCGGAGTGGGTAAACATGCCCAAGCGCGACGAGGCATGGCATCTGAAGTTTTTCACTGGAAGGCTGGGAAGCAGCCCCAGCACTTGATCTTCTACCTTTAAGTAGCATCGCCCGCTTTTCCGAGCGAGAAGGAGTGCTTGTTTGCGCAGCGCTTGAAATGTCCTGCTCACGCTCCGAGCCCACTGCTCGAAATTCGTGAACAACTGACTGAGAGTATGTGCCTTAAGCCACGCGGTGCGCGCGGCGTCGCAGCCGCCGGCTGCCCTTCCCCCGATGTCATCCTGAGCTTGCCGAAGAACCTCCGAGGCGGCGGCGTGCGGGACAAATGGTGGCTGGTCTTTGGGCGAGCTTTTCGTGGGCGGAGGTGGCGCGGAGCTTGAACAGTCAGGCGCTCCGCACCACCGCTGCCCGCAAATAGATGGAGATCCTTCGGCAAGCTCAGGATGACGTTTGGAAGGGTGGCCTGCGGCCACAGGGAGCGCGAACTTTCGATCTACGCCGTACCGAAATTCCAAACTCGGGTGTCATCCTGAGCGGAGTGGAGGGAGCCTCAGCGACCAAAACGGAGTCGAAGGATCTGGTGGCGCCTGGAAGTCCGGCCCGGCCCGTTTTGCCGCCCGGCGCTGCGCTCAGGATGACCCGTTTCCAACTTTCGGTACACCCTCTAAGGTATTTCGCGAGAACGCGGCTCGCGGTCCTTGGTCGTTGCGGTGGACGGCGTGGTGACGAATGGTCCGCCGGCCAGCGGCGCGGCCTTGGAAAACGCCACGTCGGGCATTTCGCTGGGGCGCCCCGCGAGCGGGAAATCTTTGCGCAACGGATAGAAGGGATAGCCGTCCCACATGAGGATGCGACGGAGGTCGGGATGGCCGCCGAACTTGATGCCATACATGTCGAAAGCCTCCCGTTCGTGCCAGTCGGCGGTTGCCCACACGTCGCTCACCGTGGGCACTTCGAGATCATCTTCCGAGACCGCGATCTTCAGCCGCAGATGATCGCCGCGCTCGAGTTGGTAAAGTTCATAGACCACTTCAAATCGCGGCTCTTCCCCGAAGTTATCTACGCCGCTCAAATCGAGCAAAAACGCGAACCCCAGTCCGTCTTTGCAAAAACGGGCCAGCTCTTTGATCTCCGTCCGCTCGACATGGAGCGTCGTCTCTCCGCGGAACTCCGTCTTCTTGCTGACTTTGAATTTTGCCTGAATGGTGCTGACGGTGGCGGCGATCGAGGAGGCCATGCGGGAGAGAAATCAAGCTTTTAGCGAAGCGAAAAACTCGCGCTTTTGTTCACGCAACGCGGGTTCGGTATCGATCTTGCGCTGGAGCCTCATCAGACCCTCGATCAACGCCTCGGGCCGCGGCGGGCAGCCGCTGATATAGACATCGACGGGGATGAGTTGATCGATGCCCTGAAGCACCGCGTAGCTGCGATACATGCCGCCGCTCGAAGCGCACGCGCCCATCGCAATGCACCACTTCGGCTCGGGCATCTGATCCCAGATGCGTTTGACCGCGAGCGCCATTTTGTAAGTCACCGTGCCGGCAACGATCATCACGTCGCTTTGCCGGGGCGAGAAGCGCATCACTTCTGCTCCGAAACGCGCGATGTCGAAGCGGGAAGCGCCTGCGGCCATGAGTTCGATGGCGCAGCAGGCCAGGCCCATCGGCATCGGCCAGAGCGAGTTTTTCCGCATCCAATTCATCGCGGCGTCGATCCGGGTGAAGATGATGTTTCCCTCGATCTTCGAGTCGTAAGCGACCGGGCTGGTCTCAGGCATGGATGGACTCTAGAAGCCGCCCGAAAGCGGGCAAGGCGATTTTGTGAAATGTTTCACAAGGTCTGCTATTTCGCCAGCTCGAGGATCGGCGCGCCGAGATAGGCCGGATCGGCAACGCCCTGCCGGTAAGCCTCGAGGGATGCCGGCGTGGAGTTCACGCGCAGGTTGCTGTAGCGCCCGTCGTCGTTCTGCCAGCGCTCGTGCCAATAGACGCAGGCTTTGATGTTCGGATACTTCGGATCCTTCATCAGGCGGAAGCCATCGCGAATCCAGTCGGCCTTGTTGCCGAGTTCGGGAAATTCGCCGACTCCCCATTCGCAGATCATGATGGGTGTCTTGGAGTCGAGAAGCGTCAACTCTTCGTAGGGCCAGTCAACCAGCGGAAAGAAAGGCGCCCAGCTATCATCGGTAAACTGCACACCGTAGAGGCTGATTCCCAGCCAGTCGCAATACTCGCGCCCAGGGTAGTATTCCGCGGCGAGGTTCCACTCCTCCTGCGGCAGCGAGTAGTTCATCAGGTGCAGGACAAATTGGACGTTCTTCGCTCCTCTGGCCCGTACCCGATCGACGACATGCCGGTAGGCTTGCCGGAAAGTCTCAGGCCCTTTGAAACGCACCGGTTTCGTGCCGGGGATTTCATCGCTGCCGCCGTAGAGAACCCCACTCCACGGAAACCACGAGCCATTCGCCTCGTTGGCGAAGGAGACGATCATTGGCCGGCCAAACTCCCGCGCCTTTTCCGCCCACATATCGATGTAGGCGTCATGCGCGCCGGCGAGGATGCTGGTGAGCGAAAATTTGTCCGGGCCAGTGCCTTCGACGTAGGGCTTGTCCCAAGGCGACCAGAAAATGAGCGGGATCGAGCCGTGCTCGCTGATGAGCCGGACATTGGCCGTGGGAAAGGTCTGCTCGCCCCAGTAACTCGAACTGGCGACGATGGCCTGATGCTTGCCCACGAGGCGCTCGAATTCTTCGATGGCTTCAAGGGAGACGGAGTCCTCCTTGTCGCCCCAGTCGATGTAAGCCCCGGTGTAAATCCCTTGCTTGGGGAGGAGTAGTTGCGGATTGCTGATCGCTGATTGCTGATTGGAATTCGTCGCCGGGCGGTCGCAACTCGCGAAGAGGACAAGGGCGATGAGTGGGATGATTGTGCCTGGCATTTTCCGCAAATCGGCAATCTGCAATCGAAAATCAGCAATTGCTTTCATGCCCGACTCGGGACGCTCGCGGTGCGCTCGAGCTTTCCCCATGTGACGAAAGCGCCATTGAGGGCGCGGAAGATGGCCCGCCAGATGACCCAGGCAAGCAAAGGGCGATAAATAAAGCGCATCGGCAGGATGAGCAGTGCTTTGCGGAGGGGTTCACCCTCCATCCAGCAGGCTAGTCCGGCGAGGAAAAGGTCCAGGCCGAGCACCGCAGCGAACCAATACCAGATGCCCGTGGCGTGTCCGAAGACGAGCGAATAGAGAAGAATGAAATCGACGAGAGGGGTTACCGCCACGAGGCCGATTTGCATGAACCAAATATTGGGCAGGCTGAACCAGCCGAGGGCGCCGTAGCGTGGATTGAAGACGAGGTCGCGGTGTTTCCACAGGCATTGCATGGTCCCAAACGCCCAGCGAAAACGCTGCTTCGCAAGCGTGGCAAAGGTTTCCGGCGCTTCGGTCCACGCGATGCCTTCCGGAGCGTATTCGATTCGATAGCCGAGTTGATGCAGCGTGAGGGTGAGGTCGGTATCCTCGGCGAGGGTGTCGTTGGAAAAACCCCCGGCTGCGGTGATGGCGCTGCGGCGCAGCGCACTGACGGCGCCCGGGACCACGGTGATGCAGTTGCACTCGGTGTAGGCGCGGCGATCGAGATTGAACCCGCAGATGTATTCGAGGCTTTGGCAGCGGGCGATGAGTGTGCGCAGATTGCCGACCCGGGCGTTACCGCTGACTGCTCCGACGAGTGGATTGGCGAACGGCCGAATCAGAGCCCGCAAGGTTCCGCGCTCGAACTGCGTATCGGCATCGAGAAAAACGACGAAAGCGGAATGGGCGTGCGACAGGGCGTTGCGCAGCGCTGCGGATTTCCCGCGATTGGGCTGGCGGATGATGCGGATGCGTGGATCGGTCGTGGCGACGCGCTCGATTTCCTCGGCTGTATTGTCCGTCGATCCATCGTCAGTGACGATGATTTCAACGGCTCCTTCATAGTCCGTATCCGCGACGGAATGGAGCGTCTTGGCAATGACTTTGCCTTCATTGTAAGCAGCAATGACCACGCTGATCGCGGGGGAACCGATCTCCCATCTGCCATCTTCCATCGCCGATTTCAGCGCTCCGCGGTGGTGCCGGTGGGCCAGCCAGGCGACGAGCAAAGTGCGCACGACGACTAGGGCCGTGGAGAAAATCATGAACGCCCAGAAAAACTCGACGAGCCCGTGCCAGGTGCGAAAGCCAACTCCCGCAACGATCCGCTCGATCGGTTGGCGGCTGGCATCGACGGGCGGCATCAGTTCGTCGCGGGGAATCGCCAGCAACTCCGACAACGATACGATGTGGTCCCCGCGAGCCTGGAGATAGTCGATGATTTTCGGCAGCGCCTCGACGGTCTCCGAGCGGTCGCCGCCCGCATCGTGGAGGAGGACGATATTGCCTTCCCCGCGCAGGTCCTTGACGCGCTGGACGATTTCTTCCGTGCCCGGTCGCGCCCAATCCTGCGGGTCGATTTTTTCGAGCACGATGGTGTAGCCGAGTTTTTCCTGCGCCAGCTTGAGGGGCGCGAGTTCCGAGATTTCCGTGGGGTTCGAGTCGGCGTTGTAGGGCGGGCGGAAGAGCGTGGTGGAACGTCCCGTGATGCTTTGGATGAGACGCTGCGTGGCATCGAGCTCGAGCTGCATTTGCCACTCGGACATGACGGCGAGATTGCGATGCGAGTAGGTGTGATTCCCGATTTCGTGGCCCTCGGCGAGGATGCGTTCGACGAGGCCCGGATTGTCTTCACAGTTTTTGCCGACGAGGAAAAATGCCGCTTTCACGCCGCGCTTCCTGAGCACATCGAGAATCTTCGGAGTCCACTCCGGGTCGGGGCCATCGTCGAACGTGATCGCGACTTCGTGTTCTCCGCCGGCGCCCTGGTGGTAGAGAATCGGGTAGGTGGTGAAGTCCGTATAATCCGCGCTGAGCAAGCCGCTCGGATCGATGGTGACGGTTCGCGCGCCGTCGTCGCGGGTGGCATCGACGGTGACGATTTCACCGCGTCCGACGTTTGTGATCGTGTCGCTCGCCCGGAGCACGCTGAGCGCCTTGAGGACCGCCGCGCTAGGTTTGCCTTTGAGTTCGAGCACATCCCAAATCTGCGGATCTTCCGTGCCGAGCCGGCTGATGCCGATGCCGCCGAACTGGGCCGCGCGGACCGTGCGCAGATGATTGAAAAACGAGATGGCGTCGAGAAAGCTGACGGTGTGCTCGCCGTTTGGTTCGGAGTAGTCGTACTGACCGTTAAAGCTCGGCGGCCCCGTCTCGACCTTGTCTCCGGCGGCATCGACGCCGGCATAACTGGCGCGACTCATCGCGTCTTTGTAGGTGATCGTTTCGGTCTTTTTCGTCGTGGTGTTCCAGTCGTAGGCGTAAGCCCCAAGCGCCCCGATCCATTGTTCGGGATCGGCAAATTCCGTGACGACTTTCAACCAACCCTCCAGCCACGGTTGCGATGCGATCGGGCCGGGAGCGTCACTCTCGGAATTTTCGTCGTGCAGGACAATGACAAAGCGATCGACGAAAACTTCGAGTGCCGGCCGATTTGATTTCAAATCCGGCTGCGCGTCCGGATCGCTGAAGATGTTGAAAGTGTGAAAGTCTTCACCGGGGGAAACCGAGAACCACAATTCCATGTCCACGTTTTGCAGGGCGTCGGCGATTTGCGACAGGAGGTCGGCGTAATTGTCGCGGTAGGTCGGATCGAGCTGCTGCCAGTCGATGATAACCCCGCCAGCCTTTGCTTTCTTCAAGTTGCCGACTAGCTCGCGAACGAATCGCGCGCGTTTGTCGGCGGAGCCATTGGCCAGATTCTCCACAGCTTCCGGCTGCCAGGTATTGCCCTGCAGATTTTGCAGCACGGGCATGAGAACGAGATTGTGCGCGCTCGCAAAGGCGACGAGACGCGGCTCGATTTCGGCGACGAGCCGGCTATCGGTTCCCTCGACCGCAAGCCATTCGGGCGCGACATGGGTGAGCGAGCCGGCGTGCTCTTCCAGCGATGAAAAACTGTTCGGATCCCATTCGGCGTAATATCCGAGCCGGATTTCGCCCTTGGCGCCGGGCGTCTTGCGGAATTGCTTGCGGATGTTCGCCAGCCGCTCCTGGTTGGATTTGGATTGGCTGTAATACTTCTGCCAGTTGATCGCGTTGGGATCGTTTTGCTCGGTGCGGTTGATGGCCGCCTTGAGCTGCTTCTTCAATGGCACGACCGACGCCGGCGTCTTCAATTCCGGATGCACGAGCAGAGTGCGGAAGAACCACACGATGGCCACAGTCACGAGCACACCCCAGACCGTGAGAACGCGGCGCAGCCGCGGCCACCGCTTGCCGTGCGGATCTTGAAATATGAATGCGCCGCGTTCGGAACCTGGCATCGGCCCTCTATCTAGTAGGAATCTGGCGGATTGGCATTCCCGGATTTCGACGAACCGTCGGGGAAGCGGAAAAAGGCGGCGGCGTTTGCGGAAGTCTGGGCCGCGATTTCTTCGAGGGTTGCGCCGCGCAGACCGGCGATCCATTCGGCCACATGCCGCGTGTACGCTGGTTCGCAGCGTTTGCCGCGGAAGGGGACGGGCGCGAGGAATGGACAGTCGGTTTCGACCATGAACGCGCTCGCGGGAATCTGCCGCGCGGTTTCCTGCGCGGCGGCGGCATTCTTAAATGTGACGATGCCGGTAAAGGAAATGAGGTGGCCCATGGAAAGGAGTTCTTCGGCTTGCGACGGCGATTTGCCGAAGCAGTGAAAGACGGCGCGGAGTCGATTCGTGTATGGCCGCAGAATGGCGAGCGTGTCGTCCCACGCGTCGCGTTCGTGGATGACCACGTTGAGCCCGAGTTCGACGGCGAGGTCGAGTTGCTGCTCGAAGACGATGGCCCGGTAGTCTTTCAAAGCGGTCGCGCGCACTTCGACTGAAAGGTCACCGGGTTCTCCCGTGCTCACCGCGCCGCCGATCGCCGCAAGATCCGCCCGTGGTGTCGGGCTGGGCAGGCGATGATAGTCCAGACCCGTTTCGCCGATGGCAATGACGCGCGGGCTTTGCGCAAGGACGCGCAACTCGTCGATGAATCCATCGGCAGCTTCGCCGGCGGAATTTGGATGCACGCCGATGACCGCGAACACGTTTGGATATTTCTCAGCGAGTGCCAACGCGCGTTTACTGCTCTCGAGAGTCGTGCCGATTGTGATGATGCGCGTGACGCCCGCGGCTGTCGCTCGAGCGAGAACGCTGTCGAGGTCCTCGGCAAAGGCGGGGAAGTCGAGATGCGCGTGGGTGTCGATCAGCATTCGACGGACCTACCACTGAATGACCGAACTCGCCCAAGTCAGTCCGCCGCCGAAGACGACGAGCAGGACGTAGTCGCCGACTTTCATCCGCCCCGTTCGATTCGCTTCGTCGAGGGCGATGGCCACGGCGGCGGCGCTGGTATTGCCGTAGCGGTCAAGGTTCACCATGAACCGCTCCAGCGGCAGATTCAGACGATGGGCGACGGCCTCGATGATGCGGAGATTGGCCTGATGCGGAATGATGCAGGCGAGGTTTTCGGGTTTGAGGTTCGCTTCGGCGAGAGCCTTTTGGGCGGCGTCGAGCATCGAGGTGACGGCGTGCTTGTAGGTTTCCTTGCCGTTCATCTTGATGCAGTTCAGACGCTGGTCGGCATTGTCCTTATTGATCGGAAACCGCGAGCCGCCGCCGGGAATGTAGAGGATGTCGGACAGTCCGCCGTCGCTCGCCATGAAGGTCGAGATGACACCGTGGCCGCCGCTGCGATGCTGAAGGATGGCTGCTCCCGCGCCGTCGCCGAAGAGCACGCAGGTGTTGCGATCCTGCCAATCGACGATGCTCGAAAGCTTCTCTGCGCCGATGACGAGGATGGTGTCGTAGGTATGCGACGTGATGAACTGCTGGGCGATCTCGAGCGCGTAGAGGAAGCCGGCGCAGGCCGCGCTCACGTCGAAACACGCGGCGTTTTTTGCCCCGATCTTCGCCTGCACGAAGCAGGCGGTGCTGGGAAAAAACATGTCGGGCGTGACCGTTGCGACGATGATGAGGTCGATGTCTTCCGCGGAAATCTCGGCATTTTCCATCGCGGCCAGCGCCGCTTTCGCCGCGAGATCGCTGGTGTATTCGCCTTCCGCGGCGATGCGCCGCTCCTTGATGCCGGTGCGCGTGACGATCCACTCGTCGTTGGTGTCGACCGTTTTGGCGAGTTCCTGATTGGTGAGCACCCGCTCCGGAACGTAACTGCCGGTGCCGATGATGGAGACGGTGCGCTTAGGCTGGCTGGGGCGAGTGCGGGGCTCAATCATGATGACGCTTCACTTCCTCGATTATACGGGGATTAAGTTGGTGGCCGATGGTGTCGCAGGCGTTGCGGAGAGCATTCTTGATCGCATACGGCGACGAACCGCCGTGCGCGATGATCGTCACACCGTTAAGACCGAGGAGCGGCATGCCGCCGTATTCGTCGGCGTTGGTGACGGTGTGAACGGCGCGGAAGCCCGGCTTGCAAAGCATCGCGCCGACTTTGCGCAGCGGCGTCGCAGTTAGCTCGCGCTTAAGCAGGCGGAAGATGCTTTTCGCCAGCGCCTCGCTGGTCTTGAGAATAACATTGCCGGTGAAGCCGTCGGTCACGACGACATCGACGACGCCTTCGAAGATGTCGTGGCCCTCGACGTTGCCGTGAAAATTGAGGCCGCTCGCCTTGAGCAGTGCGTGTGCGGCGAGCGTCAATTCATTGCCCTTGAATTCCTCGGCGCCGTTCGACATCAACCCGGCGCGGGGCTTGGGTTTCCCGAGCACATGCTCGCAGTAGGCGAGCGCCATGATCGCGTTGTCCTCGATTTGCTGGGGCGTCGGGTCGGGATTGGCACCGGCGTCGCAAAGAACGAAATACCCGCCGTGCTCCGTGGGCATGAGGGCCGCGATGGCGGGCCGCTCGATGCCGGGCAGCGTCCGCAGTTTGATCGTGGAGGCGGTCACGGCTGCGCCGGTATTGCCGGCGCTCACGACAGCATCGGCGTCGCCACTTTTGACCAAATCCACGGCGCGGCTGACGGACGAATCCTTCTTTTTCCGCACCGCGTCGATGCCGCTATCGTGCATTTCCACGACCTGCGTGGTGTGGACAATCTCGATGCGAGCGTCATTGCAGCCGAGGCGTTTGAGTTGCGCTTCGAGCTGCGGCGTGTCGCCCGTGAGATAGAGTTTGGAGATTTGCGGAAACTCGCCGAGAGCCCTGGCGGCGCCCTCGACAAGCTTGGCCGGGCCTTCGTCATGGCCCATCGCGTCGAGCGCAATCTTCATGGGCGCATTTCGGGCGCGGGGCCGGGAATGTTCAAGTGCAAAAAAGATCAGCCGCCCGCGCGGGAAAGCGGGGCGGCTGATCGATAATGCGAAAAGGACTAAGCGGCCTCGATCGTGAGAACCTGGCGGCCTTTGTAGTAGCCGCACGAAGGACACGCCTGGTGCGACGGAACGGTGCTGCCGCACTGCCCGCACTTGTTCAGCAGCGCGGCGTGAAAACGGTTGGCGGCTTTGCGCGTGCGCAGCCGCATCTTGGACATCTTGCGTTTTGGAACTCCCATATCAGTTGGTCTTTTTAATTTTAAGCTGGTCCAGCGCGCCCCACGCGTCTCGGGGATTGGAGAGAGGTTCGCCAGCGGTCTCGGTCTTGACCCGAGGAAATACGCCCTGGCACACCTTTTCTCCATTCCAGTCGCAATGCGGATGGGGCGGAAGGGCGAGCAAGATGTCTTCCCTCACCGACTCTGTCAAGTCCACCATTTCGGCGCGAGTTAGTTCGATCTGGCAGGCAAAATCGGGGATGTCCAGCGGGTAGCGGAAGTGCTCCAGACAGGCGACGCACTCGAGGTCGAGATCGACCCCGACTTTGCCGGTCGCGAAGAGCCCGCCATCACTCAAGCCCACGTCCAGGGCATAGCGAATATTGCTGACGGGCCGGATGCCTTCTTCGTGCAGATCGAGGATTTTGCCGCTCTCCTTCCCTTCGACGTGCAAACCCTCCAGCGGAATTTGGTGGAGATGGATTTTCATGAAAGAGCCTTTCTTAAGCCGGCGCGAATTTCTGCCGCAGCGCCGCTGCCACGAAAGTTGGCACAAAGGCATCCACATTGCCACCAAGCCGGGCGATTTCTTTGACAATTCGCGAACTGAGGTAGGTGTATTTTTCCGCCGGCATGAGGAACATGGTTTCGACGTTTGGCTCGAGCTTGCGGTTCATCAGCGCCATTTGAAATTCGAACTCGAAATCCGAGACGGCGCGCAGTCCGCGGACCACGGCGCTCGCGCCCATTTCGCGGGCGAAATCCATGAGCAACCCGTCGAAGCGCACGATACGGATGTGCGTCAGGCCTTCGGCGGCGTGGCGGATCAGTTCGACGCGCTCATCGGCCGAGAAAAGGCTGCGCTTCTGGTCGTTGAGCGCCACGGCGACGATGACTTCGTCGAAGAGCCTGCCGGCGCGTTGAATGACGTCGAGGTGGCCATTGGTGACCGGGTCGAAGCTGCCGGGATAGATCGCGCGTCTCACGCCCTCGAAACTGACGAGCCGCGCCGGATTTATGAAGTGGAATCTTTCGGGGAAGTTGAGGGGTTGAGTGGGCGCCGCTTCGCCGCTTTCTGGCCGCGTCCCGCGCGGAGCGCGCCCATTTTTGGCGCCTTTCAACCATCAACTTTTCTGCAGCGTCTCCTCGATGATGCGGAGGAAGTCGCCGACCTTGTACGGCTTGGTCAGATAGCCAGTAGCTCCCGCCGCGAGCAAATCTTCGATCCGATCGCCCATGGCATCGGCGCTGACCATGAGCACGGGAATGCCTCGCATTATCGGATCGGCTTTTAGCCGCCGCAGCACTTCATCGCCCGGCATGTCGGGCAGATTGAGGTCGAGGAGAATGAGGTCCGGCTGATGTTCGCGAGCGAGGTCGAGACCGAGGCCGCCCTGCATCGCGGTCAGCAGCCGGTATTGCGGCCGCGCGTGAAAGATGCGCTCGACGAGGCGCAAATTCAGATCCTGGTCTTCGATGTAGAGCAGGAGGTGGGGCTTGCCGGTGGCGGGCTGTGAAAGCGAGGGCGCTGGCGGCGGTTGGGCGGGTGGTGTGAAGATCGTCTCCGCCCCCGCGCGTGGCAGGGCGACGCTGAAGGTGCTGCCTTCCCCGACGCGGCTTTGCACGCTGAGTTCCCCGTGGAGTGCGGCCACGATGCCGCGGGAAAGCGCGAGGCCGATGCCCGTGCCTTCGATCTCGGTGGCCTCCGCGCCGAGCCGCTCGAAAGGGACAAAGAGGCGGGACAAATTCTCCGGCGCGATGCCGCGACCAGTGTCCGTGACGGCGATCCGGATCCGGTCGCCCTCAGCGCTGGCGCGCACCGTCACGCGGCCTCCGGTGCGATTATATTTCACGGCGTTGGAGAGCAGATTGAGCAGGATCTGCTGGAACCGCTGGCGATCCGCCAGGACCCACTGCGGACTGGCGGTGGCAGTGGATTCGAGGACGAGCGTGATCTGATGCCGGGTGGCCAGCGGGCGGATAAGGTCGAGCGCTTCTTCGAGGAACGGCGCGAGGTTGATCCGTTCGGGAGACAGCGCGAGGCGGCCCGATTCGATCCGGGCGATATCCAGCACCTCGTTGATCAAGAGCAGCAGATGCTTCCCGGCCCGCGTGATGTGGAGCACGCTTTCGGCCTGACCGGCGGAGAGCTCGTCGGCTTCCAGCAATTGCGTGAACCCGAGAATCGCGTTCAGCGGCGTGCGCAATTCATGGCTCATCCGCGAGAGAAATTCGCTCTTCGCCCGGCTCGCCTTCTCCGCCTGCCCGTGCGCGGCACGGACGCTCTCTTCCGCCTTTTCCCGCTCAATCGCCGCCGTCAGGACATTGCCCACGGCTTGGAGAAAGTGGACATCGTCCTGGACGAAGGTGCGCTGCTTTTTGGTGAAGGCCGCGAGCACTCCAGTCGGTCCTCCGTCGCCTTTGATCAGGACGCTCACACTGCTTTTGATGCCTGCCGCCACGACCGCTTTCGACGGGGAAAAACGCGTCTCGGTGGCGTAGTTTTCGACGACCACCGGCTCTCCGATGAGCAGGGTGTAGCCCGATTGTGAATTGCGCCCGGCCTCGAAGCGATTGCCGAAGCTCTCGTCCGGCCAGCCGATCTGCGCCCGCGCCGCAATCTCCGTCCGGTCTTCGTTCAAGGTGAGCAGGGAACAACAATCGGCGCGAAGGATGGACTGGACGAGCTTCATCCCTTCGTCGAGCACCGCCGGGACGGGCGTGCCGGAGAGGGCGCTTTGGCCAAGTGCGGCGACCGCTTCCTGCTGCCGGGCGCGATCTTTGATCAGCGTGTAGGCGAGGCCGAGTTCGGCGGTGCGTTCCTCGACGCGCTGTTCGAGCCTTTCGTGCGCCAGCGCCAGCGCCTCTTGCGCGCGACGCTCGGAGGTGATGTCGGCGAAAAAACCGACCATCCGCCCGATCTGCCCACGACGGTCGAGGAAAAAGTATCCCTTCGCTTCGATGCAGATGAAACTCGCGTCGGCACGCCGGACGCGAAATTCGAGATGGAACGGATCGCGGGTCGTGACGATCCGCTGCACCTCCGTGTCGAAGGCCCGGACATCCGCCGGATGGATGAGCTCGCGAAAGCCTTCGAGGCCGCCCTTCATCTCGGTCTTGGTGTAGCCGAGGAGTCGCTCGATGTCCCCCGCGTAGGTGATTTCATTCGTGAAAGAGTTCCAGTCGAAAAGCACCTGCCCGCTGGCGCGAATCGCGGCGTCGTAGCGATTGGCCCACTCGATGCGCTCTATTTCCTCGTGCTTTCGGTCGCTGAGGTCGCGGATGATCGTCGAGATAAACTCGATTTTTCCATCGGCTCCCGGATGCGAAAGAATGACTTGGGAAACCGGAAACTCGTGGCCGTCCTGGTGGAGGAATGCCGACTCTCCCTTCCAGTAGCCAAGCGTGAGGGCAGCCGGAATGGCCTCCTTCAGGACGATCTCGTTTGCCCACTCGGGATGAAACCTGGAGAGGTGCGAGGGGAGTGGCGCGTCGGGCCCGAGACCGACCAATTTTCGACCAGCGGCATTCACGAAAAGCGGTTCGCCTTTCACCGTCGCCACGCCGACGAAATCCGTGGTGGCTTCGACGATTCGAGTGAGCCGGGCCTGCGCCTCTTGAGCTTGCCGGCGCTCGGTGATGTTTCGCAGGGCGCCAAAGACGCGGATCGGTTCTCCCATTGGATTCCGCAGAATCCGCAAGCGATCTTCCACGATGAGATAGTTTCCCTGTCGATCACGCAGCCGATATTCGAAGGAAACGCTGTCCGACGCATCCGACAGGGCGCGGTTGAAGATTTCGAGGACGCCCGGCAGGTCGTCGGGATGCACCAGTGCCTGCCACCATTCCTGCGAAGCGGGATGATCGGGGGGCGATTGCCCGAGCACTTCGACGAATGTCGCGTTGTGAGCGACTTTGTGAGTGCGAAAATCCCAAGCCCAAATCAGATCCCGCGTGACCATGCCGAGCAGTTTCACCTGCTCTTCGATCGCCGGCATCGCATCCAGCGTCGTGCTGTCGGGCGGCACTTCCGTAGGTTTGGAATGGGCCGTTTGAAGTGCGGACGGCGTCTTCATCTCAGTCGGGAAGCGGCTGGCCCTTGGTCTCGGGACCGAGCCAGACGATGCCCATGCCCACAAGATAAATGGCGGCCATCAGGGTCGCGGCTTTAGGGAAATTGTTGTCGAAAATCTTCATCAAATTTGCCGTCTGCAATCCGCCGACCGCGGCGATGATCCGTCCAAAGTTAAACGCAAAACCCTGCCCCGTTGCGCGCACGGCGGTGGGGAAAAGCTCTGGCAGATAGAGCGGGAAGAAACCATAGAACGAGGCCGTGACGGCGCCCGCGACGAATGTGCAGAAGAGGAAGTAGCTGCTGTAGGTCGTGTTTGTCTGATAGAGCAGCAGTGCCCCGCCGATGGAGGCGACGCAGAGCACGGCGTAGGTGATCCGCCGGCCAAAGCGCCCGGCGGCGAGGGCGGCGACCATCGTGCCGACGATCGCACCGATGGAGAGCCAGGTCAGCGTCCACTCCTTGGCGTACTTTTGCGGATCAGGCTCGAGCGTGAGCACCCATTTCGGCGCCCATTGCGTCGAGCCCCATGTGCCGAGCAGCGCGACCGCGGCGAGGCCCGCGCCGATGAGCATCATCTTCACGATCCCGGTGCCGTGGCCCATCCCCGCCGCCTCCGAGCGGTGCAGGTAGCGCTTCACTGGGTGCAGGAAGCCGACCAGCGCCACCGCGAGACCCACGAGCGTGATGACGACGGCGATCCCTGCATTGATGCCCGCGGCCGCGCCCGCCGGCGACCAGGCCCAGATGATGACCAGTGCCGCGATGCTCCCACCGAGCACGCCGAGCAAGTCGGTGCGATGCCAGTGCATGGTCGCGCCGCGCGCCTGCTCGGCTTTCCATTTCTCCGACTCGGGGACAAAGAACAACACGCCGACGACCAGCAAGGCGGGAAGAGCCCCGCTGATCATGAGCAGACGCCACGCGGAGTGGGAGACCAGCGACTCGGTGAGTGCCGTGGAAATTCCAAGGCCGAGCATCGCCCCCTTCACGAGTTCGAGATGACTCAGAAGCATCATGCTCAGCACCGCGGCGAGCAGGTAGCCCACATTTGCCGCCGCTCCGATCAGCCCCGCCGACACCGCGCGAGATTTGCCCGACCACACTTCATTGACCAACGCCACCCCGAGCGACCATTCGCCGCCCATGCCGAGCGACGCCACAAAGCGCAGCGCCGCCATGTGCCATGCCTCGGTGGCAAACCCGCATAGTCCCGTGAAAATCGCGTAGGTGAAGATGCTCAGCGCCATCGCGCGCACGCGCCCGATTTTGTCGCCGAGCCAGCCAAAGAGCACGCCGCCACTCGCCGCGCCGATGAGAAACACGGCGATGATCGCGCCAAACCATTTGTTGGCATCGTCCGGCGACGCGTCCGCACCGAGCAGCGCCTTGACCGCCGGCTGACCGATGAGCGGGAAGAGTCCCATCTCGAAGCCGTCGAAGAGCCAGCCAAGAAAGGCGGCGGTGAGGGTGAGGACTTTGCGGCGGTCGGGGGAGTCGGACATCACCGATGTTCGTAGCAGAAGCCATCGCGCACAGCTTCTAAAAAGTAACGCTTCATCGGGAGGGCGGGCGTCCCCGCGAACCCGGGCTATACATGCAGCGAGGGCTCGCGGGGACGCTCGCCCTCCCGATGACAAAAAAAAGACCCCGCCTGTTTCGGCGGGGTCTTTTGCAGAAGTTCTGTCGGGACGGTCAGTCCTTGCGTTCCACGACTACATAGCGGCTGTTTCCCTTGGTCGAAACGCGGAGGAGCACTTTCTTTTCTTTCTTCACTTTCTCGCTCATTTCCACCGCTTGCTTCGCCGAGGTGATGGCCTCGCGATTGAGCTCATGGATCACGTCGCCGATCTTCAGCCCCGCTTCGGCACTCGCGGAGTCGGCCTCGATTTCCGCGATCACGACTCCTTTTACATTTTCCGGCAGCGAGAATTTCTTCCGGGCTTCCGCATCGATGTCGGCCACCGTAACGCCATCGAGAACATCCGGCTCCGTCGGCTTTTCCGGCTGGCCGCCCGCCGCGACTTTCATGTTCGGCCGCTCGCCGAGTTCGATCTTCACGATCTTCTCCTTGCCGTCGCGCAAAAGCTTCAAGTCCACTTTCGTGCCCGGCGCCATCGCGGCGACCATGAGCTGAAGTTCCCGCGGTCCCTCGACCTTTTTGCCTGCCACTTCGACGACCACGTCGCCCGATTTCACGCCCGCCTTTTCCGCCGGACTCTTCTCCGAAACCGAGGCGACGAGCGCGCCGCTGTCGCTTTCAATTTTGAAGGCCTTGGCCAGCTCTTCGCTCAGCGGTTGGAGCGCGATGCCGAGAAATCCGCGCGAGACCTTGCCCGTGGCGATCAGGCTGTCCATCACGGTATGCGCGAGGTTCGCCGGGACGGCGAAACCGATCCCCTGGTTGCCGCCGGTGCGGCTGAAGATGGCTGTATTGACGCCGATCAGTCGGCCGGTCGAATCCACCAGCGCGCCGCCCGAGTTGCCGGGATTGATCGAGGCATCGGTCTGAATGAAGTTTTCGTATTCGCTCAGCCGCGTGCCGCTCGTCTCGGCGGTCGAGCGTCCGATTGCGCTGACGATTCCCATGGTCACCGATTGGGTCAGGCCAAAAGGGCTGCCGACGGCGATGGCGATGTCGCCGACGCGGATCTTGTCGCTGTCCGCAAAGGTGATCGCCTTCAGCGGTGCCGTGGGTTCGATCTTCAACACCGCGATGTCCGTGCTCGGGTCACTCGCGATCTTCTTCGCCTGGTATTCATGCTTCCCGGAACCGAAAGTCACGATGATCTCATCCGCACCGTCGATCACATGGTTGTTCGTCAGGATGTGGCCTTCGGGACTCACGACTACGCCCGAGCCGAGCCCCATCATTTGCTTGCGTTTCTTACCACCTTTCGCGCCGGGTGCTTCGTCCTTCTGATCCTGGCCGTCCTCACCTTCCGGGACGCCGAAGAACCGGCGGAACATCGGGTCATTGAAATACGGATTCTTACTCTGCTTGACCATCTTCGAAGTTGCGATCGTGACGACGCTCGGGGCGACTTTTTCGACGACCGGCGCGAAGGTCGTCAGGCCTGCAATCTGAGGCAGAGGTGAGGGATCGATTTTGACCTTGGCCTCTTTGGGCGCGTCCTCTGCGGAAGCGAGCGGAACGAGGATCGCGCCAAGCAGCAGTGCCAGCGAGGTCGTGGACAAGAAATAGGTAGAGTATGATTTCATGGATTGTAGATTAGCTACGCACGGCGGGAGTCGCGTGGTTGTTTCGTCCGACACGCGCCGCCGTGCCGCGTTCAAAGGCGCGCGCAGTTCAAGTCCCGCGCCATCTCCAAATCGCTACGGGCGGGGCGCACTTTTCCGTCCTGGCTGGACCGACTGATTGTCCGCTGGGTCCGGGTTGAAAGTGACGATCGATTCCCGGACGACCATCGGATCGTGTCGGCGGAAGACGGCTTGCGATCGCGCGATCTCGGGATCGCCGCGGCGCAGCGCGCGGAAGACGAGATCCACGCGTTCAAAGTGATTGTCACCTTCGCTCGGATGAGTGTCCACCGAGACGGGAACCATGACCAATTTGCGCTTCGCGCAAAAGCGATTGGCCGCATGAAATACCGCTTCGCGCGCCGGTTCCGTTGTTTCGTTCAGACTCAGCCCGCCGTCGGAAGAAACCATGTAGGTCTGCGGTCCGGCCTGAACGACTTTGGGGCCGATCGCACAGCCGGGGAGCAGCAGGCTCAGTGCAAGCAGGGCGACGCGGGCAAGAGGGGACATGCCACGTTTTTAAAGCGGGGGCACACGCGCTGCCAAGTCTCATCCCATCGGCGTCGTCGCCGGACTTTGGTCGCCTCGCATGCCTTGCTTTGACTCTCTCGCTCGCTAGGGTCGCGCGATGCTGTCCGCCCTCCGCCTCGCCTGCTCATGGCTGCTCGCTGCTCTTGCTTTCGCGCCCGCTGCACGAGCCGTGGAAATGGCTGCCGGCAGCGCGGCGCGGACTGGATTGAAAGGCCCGGAGCGCGTGGCCGCAATCGTCCCGCGGGCCGCTTCGGATGAGCCGCGCCAGGTCATGCAGCGCTTCAGCGTACCGACGGGATTTAAGGTCGAGCTTTTCGCCGCGGAGCCGCTGCTCGGCAATCCCGTGGCCTTCTCGATCGACAATCTCGGGCGCTGCTTCGTTTCCGAAACATATCGCTATCGGAGCAGCGTGCTCGACATCCGGCATTACCTTTTCATGCTCGAAGACGACATGGCGTGTCGCACGGTCGCGGATCGCGAGGCGGAGATTCGCCGAAACTTTCCCGACGAATGGCAGAAGCTCGGCATCGAGACGGAGGTTATCCGTCTCGTCGAGGATCGCGATCACGATGGCGTGGCCGATTTTTCCACGGTTTTCGCCGACGGCTTCACCACGCCGATGGACGGGATCGCGTCGGGTGTGCTCGCGCACGACGGGCAGGTGTGGTTTGCGAATATCCCGAACCTCTGGCGGCTCGATGGCCCGGATGAAAATGGACACGCGACGAAGCGCGAAGTCTTGAGCACCGGCTACGGCGTGCGTTTCAGCTTCACCGGCCACGACCTCCACGGGCTGATCCTCGGCCCCGATGGACGGCTCTATTTTTCCATCGGCGATCGCGGTGCAAACGTGAAGACGAAGGAAGGTGCGACGCTGGCGATGCCGGATGAAGGCGGCGTCTTTCGTTGCGAGCCGGATGGATCGCACCTCGAAATTTTTTGCCACGGCCTGCGCAACCCGCAGGAGTTGGCCTTCGATAATCTCGGCAATCTCTTCACCGGCGATAACGACTGCGATCAGGGCGATCAGGAGCGCTGGGAATATCTTGTCGAGGGCGGCGATTACGGCTGGCGCGTGGGCTGGCAGCACCCGCCGCTCGGCAAGGCGCACAATCCCTGGCTCGTGGAGAAGATGTGGGTGCCGCAATTCGAGGGGCAGGCGGCTTACATCCTCCCGACGATCGCGAATATTCCCGACGGTCCGGCGGGCCTCGCCCACTACCCCGGCACCGGCATGTCGCTGCGCTACGACGACCATTTTTTTCTGTGCGGTTTCAAGGGCACGTCGGCGCGCAGTGCCATCTCCTCGTGGGTGGTGAAACCGCAGGGCGCGTCCTTCCGGTTCGACGATCAGCATGTGCTCGTCGGCAATTGCCAGGCGACCGATGTGGCCTTCGGTCCCGACAGCAAGCTCTACTTCACTGAGTGGGGTGAGGGCTGGGAAGGCACCGGACGCGGGCGCATTTTCCGGACGTTCGATGCCAGCGCCATCCTCGAACCGCGGGTGGATGAAGTGAAGCAACTGCTCGGCGGTGGGCTCCAGAACAAGGTTCCGTGGCAATGGGAGGAATTTCTCGCGTACCCCGATCAGCGTGTCCGCCTCGAAGCAGAGTGGACGCTCGTGGCCGCGCCGGAAGGTGAGCCTCTGTTGCGCGATGCGGTGCTCTTTGCGCCCCGCGGGCCGGAGCCGAAACTGGGGCGGCTGCACGCTATTTGGGGTCTCGGCATCATCGCGCGCCGGGCCGAATACCGGACGCCGGGAGCCGGGTTGAAAATCATCGAGCCACTGCTGCCGCTGCTCGATGAAGAGGATCCGGAAGTGCGGGCGCAGGCGGCGCGAGTACTGGGCGAGTTGCACGTCGCAGCGGCCTTCGATGGCTTGATCAGAATGCTGCGGAGCCAGGACGAGCGCGTCAGTTTTTTCGGCGCGCAGGCGCTGGCTAAACTCGGTCGGCGGGAAGCGCTGCCGCAATTGCTCGTCATGATCCGCGAGGTTGGGAGTCGCGATCCGTTCCTGCGCCACGCCTACGTCATGGCGCTGCTGGGGATGAATGATTTCGCTGCGATCCAGCAAGCCGCGAAGAATGATGCGGTGGCGATCCGCATGGTGGCGCTCCTCGCGATGCGGCGGCTTCGCGTCCCGGAGATCGCGGCTTTTCTTCGCGACGAAGATCCGCTCCTCGTCATCGAAGCGGCGCGCGCGATCAACGATGAAGGCATTTCCGAGGCCCTCCCGCAACTCGCGGCGCTCATCGCCCAACCGTTGGAGAACGAGCCATTCATGTTCCGCGTCCTCAACGCAAATTTCCGCGTCGGCCAGCCCGCGAATGCCGAGGCGCTCGCCACCTTCGCCGCGAATGACGCGGCTTCCGAAACATTGCGCATCGAGGCGTTGAAGCTGCTCGCCCAATGGCCGCAGCCACCGGCCCGCGACCGCGTTGCCGGAGTCTTCCGCCCGCTCTCCGCTCGTGATGGCACTCCCGCTGTCGCTGCGTTGCAAAACGTCCTGCCAAGGCTGCTCACTGCAAAATCCGAGGAAGTGCTGCTGGCGGCCATCGACACCGCCGCGGCGCTCCAGGACAAAGCCAGCGGACCGACGCTTTTTGCGTTGCTCGGTCAGAAATCCGTGTCGCCGAAAGTCCGCCGCGCAGCGCTCGAAACGCTTGGCACCCTGGCCGACTCCAGGCTTCCGGAGGCGATCCAACTCGCCGTCGCGGATGTCGATCCTTCGCTGCGCGTCGTCGGCGGCGCGCTGCTCGCCCGGCTCGATGCGGAAGCCGCCGCCACGCAACTTGCCGCGGCCTTCCCGAGCGCCGCCGTGCGGGAAAAAAAAGCCGTCCTCGTCGCGCTCGGTGGAATCAAAGCCGCGGCGGCAGACCGCGCGCTGGCCGGCCTGCTCGACCAATTGCGCGAAGGAAAAATTCCGCCGGAAGCGCAGCTCGAACTGCTCGAAGCCGCGGCCCAGCATCCCGCGCCGGAAGTGCAGACGAAGCTCAAGGCATATGCCGAGGCGTTGCCTAAGGCCGATCCACTTGCGCCATTTGGCCCCACCCTCGTGGGCGGCGATGAGCGGCGTGGCGAGACGATTTTCCATGAGCACGCCGCAGCCGCCTGCATGCGTTGCCACAAGGTCAACACCTCCGGCGGCGAGGCCGGCCCCGATCTCAGCGAGATCGGCAGCAGGAAAGATCGCGCCTACATCCTCGAGTCGATCATCCTGCCGAACGCGAAGATCGCGGAGAGCTTCCAGATGATGATGGTCACGATGAAGAACGGCGACATCCAGGCGGGCCTCGTGGAGCGCGAGAATGATCAGGAGTTGGTCTTGCAGATGCCGGGCGCGGCCTCCGTGACCCTCAAAAAATCCGAGATCAAGACGCGCGAAGTGGCCCCCTCCGGCATGCCGCCGAACATGGCCGACGTCCTCACCAAGCGCGAAATCCGCGACCTCGTCGAATACCTCGCCAGCTTGAAGTAGCCGCTCCGCCGTTGTGCGCGGATAAGGGGTTGCCTGCCAGAATGCCGTGGGAGTTGTGTTCGCTTTGGAAGGTCAAGGCAATTCATTGACGCCGAATCGGGCTAGGCTGAGGAAATTCGGACCGAGGAGGAGACCGCTCGCTTAGACACGGTTGGCAGTTGCATCCGCGCATACTTTTCCCCGTCGCCCCGGTGAAAAAGCCGGCACTCGCATCGTTCACCATCCCGGTTCCTGGCGGCACCAGCTTCACGAGAAAAGCAAACTCCGCCGCATCCCGCTCACATGCTACTCCCTCGCTTGCGGTATGGCGTAGCCGTTGCGTATCTTGCCGTACGGCATCAGCGCAGGATTGAAATAAACGAGGGTCATGGCGTCGAGAGAAGCTGCCTTTACGACAGCCGTCTTTCCGGAATCCCCCGGGGTATTGCTCACACCAAAGTCCTCTAGCTTGAGCACTCCGGCCCTTGCCTCCCAAATGTAGGCTGTATTCCCGCGCTTCTCCTTGCCCTTGGCGAACGCACCGGATTTGTCGCCGAAAGGCGGCTCGCTTTGCCGGGTTCTCTCTTTCAATATCCCTCTCATGCCCCCGTTTTCCCGCCGTCGTTTTCTCCAAGTCACCGCGTCGTCCATCCTCGCCGCGCCGCTCGTGCGTGCGGTTGAGCCATTCGCCCGGGCCGGTTCGCCGCGCTTGCTGCTCAGCCTCGCCGCGTATTCTCTCCGTCAGTTTTTCAAAGAGGAACGCGGCAAGCCGGTTCCCGGCGGCACGATCGATATGTTCGGCTTCATCGACTACTGCGCCGACCAGGGCCTCGCGGGGGCGGAACTCACCAGCTACTACTTTCCGGTCGAGCCGACGGACGAATATCTCATCCAAGTGCGGCGGCACGCGTTTCTGCGCGGCGTGACGATCAGCGGGACTTCGGTCGGCAACAACTTCGCGCTCCCGAGCGGACCGGAGCGCGACCAGCAAATCGCCGACGTTAAAAAATGGATCGATCGCGCGGCAATTCTCGGCGCGCCGCACATCCGCGTCTTTGCCGGTGCGGCGAAAAATGTCGAGCCGGCGGAAGCGCGGCGCATGTGCATCAGCGCGCTCGAGGAGTGCTGCGAATACGCGGGACGGAAGGGCATTTTCCTGGGACTGGAAAACCACGGCGGCATCGTCGCCGAAGCCTCGGGCATGCTCGAAATCATCAAGGCGGTGAAGAGCCCGTGGTTCGGCGTGAACCTCGACACGGGAAATTTTCACAGCGCCGATCCGTACGCGGAACTCGTGCAAATCGCGCCCTACGCGGTGAATGTACAGGTCAAGGCGGAGATCAAGCGCGCGGGTGCGGCGGCCGACGAGCCGTCGGATCTTCCGCGCGTCATGCAGATTTTGCGCGAGGCCAATTATCAAGGCTGGGTCGCGCTCGAATACGAGGCGAAGGAAGATCCGTGGAAAGCCATTCCGCCTTTGCTGACGCGGCTTCGCGAGCTGACGGGCGCCCCGCCGATTGCGGCGGCCGTGGCTGACTGGAAGCCGCTTTTCGATGGCAAATCGCTGGCTGGCTGGAAGCCGACAAAATTCAGCGGACAGGGCGAGGTGCTGGTGGAAAACGGGCGGATGATTCTCGGCGAAGGCAACGACTTGACCGGGCTCAATCTGGGTGGCGAGTTCCCGAAGACCAACTACGAGGTCGCACTCGAAGCGACGCGCATTCAGGGCGCCGATTTCTTCTGCGGCCTCACGCTGCCCTATGGCAACTCGGCCTTCACAATTCTCCTCGGCGGCTGGGGCGGCGCGTTGGTCGGGCTTTCCAGCATCAACGGTGACGACGCTTCGGAAAATGAGACGACGCAATTCAGAAAGTTTGAGAATGGACGCGCGTATCGGCTCCGGGCACGCATCACGCCGCAGAAAATCGAGGCGTGGCTGGATGACGACCGGATTGTGAATGTCGAAACGGAGGGGAAAAAGATCAGCATGCGTCCCGGCGAGATCGAGGAGTCGGCCCCGTTTGGCGTCGCCACTTTTCGAACGCGAGGGGCTTTTCGTGACATCAAAATCCGGCGGATTGAAACTCCAGCCAAGGAGGCAAAATGAGCCTGCCGCGCGCACATTTTTTCGGTGCCGTAGCAGCCTTTTTTCCACTCGTGGCTGGAGCCTGGGATCATGGCGGGCACATGCTCGTGGGCGAGATTGCCTGGCAGCAGATGAAGCCAGCGGCACGCGAACGCTCGGCAGATTTGGTGAAGTCGCTGGACTCGCGATTTAACGAAGGTCAGCCCTACAATTTTGTCACCGCGGGTGCATGGATGGACGACATGCGCGCGCTGGGCCGCGACTATCAATGGGCGAAGCTGCACTACATCGATATTCCGTGGACGGAGAATGGCGTGCCCCAGGAAATCCCCGAAGGTCCGACCGTCGTCGCTGGCATCGCGGACAGCATCAAAGCGGTGCGCGATCCGGAGTCCACGCCGGAGCAGGTTGTCGAGGCGTTCGGCATGCTGCTGCACTTCGTCGGCGATATTCATCAGCCCCTGCACTGTACCGAGCGCAACCACGATCGCGGCGGCAATACTTACATGATTGCCGGCGTGCCTTTCTCGGACCTGCGGGTAAA